>AEZC01000042.1 GCA_000257205.1 Vibrio ordalii ATCC 33509
TTTGTATCAATTGCGGAAGCAATTGATACTTCAAGCCCTGCGGGAGAACTGATCTTTCACATTTTCGGTGCTATCGCGCAATTTGAACGTTCTCTGATTAGCGAAAGAACCAAGGCAGGCTTAGCCGCAGCCAAAAGGCGCGGGAAAAATGTAGGTAGAAAGCCAAGTATGTCTAGGAAAGACATGAGATTAGCTGCTGGTATGCTACTTAGCGGTTCAATCACCAAAACTGAAGTAGCAAAACATTTTGGTGTATCAAGACCGACCTTAGATAAGGCACTGAAAAACATATCTTTGGAGGAAGAGTAAAGATATGTTTTTAGCCACATTAGATGAATTAGTCTGAATGCAATCTGTCAGGTTGTCCTAAATCAGTTCTGCCCCAAAGTCATTTAGCCATAGATTTTTGATGAGTTTCTCTTGTCATCAGTTGACCTACTTTTACTAATGGCTGAATATGTACTTAGTTTGGTATGGTGTG
>AEZC01000043.1 GCA_000257205.1 Vibrio ordalii ATCC 33509
ACAGTGACAACGCGGCCAAATGAGATCTCTTTGGCTAAAATTGCGCCAGCCAAGTCGAGTTGAGACATGATCCAACCGCCGAAAATGTCACCGTTGGCGTTAGTATCTGCTGGCATGGCTAAAGTGCGTAGCAATAATTGGCCTCTTGGGGCGCTATTTTCCTGATTCATTTTTCGACATCCATAACAACAAAACAGCGACCAAAGTGGTCGCTGAAAAATAGAGGCGTATTATAGCGAAAACTGACCTTTTTGCACTCATAAGAGTCCTTGTAATAAGGTCAATATGCTCAATGATCTTGTGAGGGGGAGCTATCGGAAACGGGTTTCTCTTTTGGTAGATGTTTGTAAATAAAAACGCCCGTTAATAAGGTATAAACAAAAGTCGCGGCTAATAAGCCAAATACTTTGAAGTTGACCCAAACATCCAATGGCAGTTGATATGCAATGTAGATGTTTAGTACAGCACAAACGCTGAAAAAGAAAACCCACGCCCAGTTGATTTTTGTCCATACGTGTTCAGGTAAGGTTAGCTCCTTGCCAAGCATTCCTTTAATGGCTGATTTACCCATGATGTGGCTGATGGTCAAGCCCAATGCAAAAGCAACGTAAACAATAGTGACCTTCCATTTAATGAAATTATCATCGTGAAAGAAAATCGTCATACCACCGAAGATGGTCACCATCAAAAACGTGATGATCTGCATTTTTTCAACTTTCTTATACAGTGTGTAGGTTAGGGCAATTTGTATTGCACTGGCTACGATAAGTGCTCCTGTGGCGACATAGATGTCGTACATTTTGAAGAGGGCAAAGAAGATAATCAGTGGTATAAAATCAATGAGTTGTTTCATTATTGTTGATGCTTCCGATTTAAATGTTGTGCACAGTCTAACGAAAAGCGCGCCATAGCTAAATAGAAAGAGGTAATACGCAACAAATTAACTGGGCAAGGCTCAACGTTCCCAACCGCTGGTTTCAAGTTGTGGTATCGCTTGTTTGATATCTTCTAGATAACCTTCACTTTTCAAATTAGCGACCGCTGTCTGTAGCTCTTCATCGGTCATAGAAAAGCATGAGTCTTTACCTGTTATGAGGTCGAGATACTGGTGGTATTCGAATTCATTGAAATGACCGATGCGATCGATAACTAACTCACGGATCCCATAGTGAATCAAACTGTAATAAGTGTCGCGATGAATATCTATTGCTCATACTCCAAGTCGATTCGCGTCAATGACATAAAGATCGCTGCCATTATGTGCACGAAAGAGGTGTTGTTTATTAAAGCAATCGCAATGCCAACTTTATCGTCAGTCATAGGGTGCTTTAATGATTAACTTTAGTATGAAAACTTGTTTTTTTTGCAAATTGCGATGCAAAAAAATACAAGCCGCATAGGATGCGGCTTGTATTGGATCAATGATGCTCTGTGATGAGTTAGGCTTTTTGCTGCTTCAATGAGGCCTCAGTGGCTTCTTCTTCTTCTTCAATCAAAGCATCAACAATAACGGCACATGCGGCGTCACCTGTGATGTTGAGCGCGGTACGGATCATGTCGAAGATACGGTCAAGAGCGAACAGTAGTGGCAAACCTTCAATTGGAATTCCAGCAGCCAGTAAAACCGCGACTACAAGAAAAGAAGGGCCAGGAACACCAGCCTGACCTACTGCGCCGAGTGTCGCTGTTACGATGATGGCAATGTAAGCGCCCATCGAGAGATCGATATTGAATAGTTGGGCGAAGAAAATTGCAACTAAACCATAATAGATGGCGTTGCCAGACATGTTGATGGTAGCACCTAACGGCAGAACAAAGGCGGCCGTTGAGTTGCGTACGCCAAGGTCGTGTTCGACGGTATCCATAGTGACAGGGAGTGTCGCCATTGATGACGCGGTTGAAAGGGCTACGGCTTGAGGCTTTTTCATCGCAAGGATAAACTTCTTAGCCGATGTCTTAGTGAATAGCTGGATCATTAATGGATAAGCAATAAAGCCGAAAATTAAAATGGCCGCGACATAAACCACAAACAGCTTAAACACCACCATTAATGCGTCGAAACCAAACGTGCCGACAGCTTCAGCCATCAAACCGAATACACCGATAGGCGCGATGATCATGACTTTGTTGATCATCCACACCATGGCATCAACAATGGTATTGACGCCATTGATGATCGGGTCACGTTTTTCTTTACTCTGTTTAGAAATAGCGATGCCAAAGAATAAGCAAAAAACAAGGATTTGCAGAATGTTGGCATTATTCAGTGACTGGAAAACGTTGGTTGGGATCATACCCGTAATGGTTGCCCAAAAAGTAGGTAGTTCACCTTTTGCTGCATATTCGGCAGAAAACATACTTTCAACACCCGAAATATCGATGCCGATACCGGGTTGGAAAATTTCGCCCATAACCAGTGCCAAGGCTACGGCTAAGGCTGATGTGACCGCAAAAAAGCTGAGCGTGATAAAACCGACTTTACCTGCGGCGTGGCTATTACCAAGGCCCGCAGCACCGGAAATAAGCGCAACGGCCACCAGTGGGATCACCAGCATCTTAATTAGGTTGATAAAAATGACACCCAGTGGCGAAAAGACGGCCGCATCGTGTCCCATCATGGCACCAACGGCAGTACCAATGATCATTGCAATGACGACTTGCACGCCAATGTTGCTTAACAAACTCTTTTTGTTTAACACTTCCATAACCTCTGTGCTAATTAATTGTAAATTCCTAGTGTTACCCACTCCATAAATATCAATCGGTGGATAAATATTTCGATTAGCTTTTTACACGGATATTTTACATTTATCAATATGAGATTAAGGCGAACTGATAACATTATTGATAGTTTATTGACATGAAACGTGGTTTTTGCAAAAAGAAAACGTTTGCTATTTGTTTTGTCAATTTAACCGATGGTTTTTTTGCGCTCGGTGAATGAATTTGGTGTAGTGTAAATGTTAAAGAAAAGGTCGATTTCTTGTTTTGACTGAGAAATAGACCTTGTTAGTGTTTGGTGTTAGCCCATTTATTTCAACGTCGCTGCTTTCATGCTGGATACGAAATGGCTGAGAGTCGTTAACATTTCATCTGGCTGATTAAGCTGCTGCTCAATAATTTTCACCACTGCGGAGCCCGATATTGCACCAGCGGCACCTGCAGCGATGGCCTGTTTGACTTGCTCAGGTTCTGATATGCCAAACCCAAGCAATGCGGGTGGGGCATTAAATTGGTTCAGTCTTTCCAACAAGGCATGTACTGGCATGTTGGCTTTTGTTTCTGCTCCTGTCACACCGGATCGGGACAGTAGATAAGTATAGCCACGGCCAAGTTTGGCGACCGCTGTTAGGGTCTCATCACTGGCGGTGGGTGGTGCGATGAAAATAGGTTGAATCCCGTATTTGTCTGCCGCCGCGACAAATTCACGGCTTTCATTAGTCGGAACATCGGCGATCAATACTGAATCCACACCTGCATTTTTACAGCGTTGGTAGAAGTTTTCGATGCCGCGTGAGTAAACGAGGTTGGCATACATGAGTAGTCCGATAGGCAGGTCGGGATATTGCGCGCGAATTTTTGTGATCAACTCAAAGCAGATATCTGGAGTCGTCCCGGCATCCAGTGCACGAATATTCGCCCCTTGGATGGTTGGGCCATCAGCGAGCGGATCAGAGAAAGGGATACCGAGTTCTAATGCGTCTGCTCCTGCTTCCACTAGCGTTTGCATGATGCGCAGAGATTGCTCTGGATCTGGGTCCCCGATGGTCACAAATGGAACAAACGCACCTTGATTGTTGTCAGCTAAACGCTGAAATAGGGTTTGATAGCGATCCATTACAGCGCTCCTTTCTCTTCTAATAGTTTATGGACGGTGAAGATATCTTTATCGCCGCGACCGGATAGATTCACGACCAATAACTGCTCTTTTTCTGGCTCGGCATACGCCATCTTCACGGCGTAAGCAACCGCATGTGATGATTCCAGCGCGGGAATAATGCCTTCGTTACGTGCGATCGATTGGAAAGCATCGAGTGCTTCGTCATCGGTAATGCTTTCGTACTCAGCGCGGCCTGTCGCATAAAGATGAGCGTGCTGAGGGCCAACAGAAGGGAAATCAAGCCCAGCGGACACCGAGTAAGACTCTTCCACTTGCCCGTTTTCATCTTGCATCAAAGGTGATTTCATACCGAAGAAAATACCTGTCTTGCCGTGCTTTAATGGCGCGCCATGCTGGTGGGTATGAATGCCTTTTCCTGCTGGCTCAATGCCAATCAAACGGACACTCTTTTCTTCAATAAAGTCAGCAAACATACCAATCGCGTTCGAACCGCCGCCGACACAAGCAAGCACCGCATCTGGTAAACGACCTTCGCGAGCCAAAATTTGCAGTTTCGTTTCTTCGCCAATCATGCGTTGAAATTCACGGACTATGGTTGGAAATGGGTGAGGACCCGCTGCTGTACCTAATAAATAGTGGGTGGTTTCATAGGTGGCAGACCAGTCACGTAGCGCTTCATTGCACGCATCTTTAAGTGTTGCTGATCCTGAATGAACGGGGATCACTTCTGCGCCCATCAGCTTCATACGAAACACGTTGGGGCTTTGGCGTTCAACATCTTTTGCGCCCATATAAACGCGACATTTTAGCCCCAGTAGTGCGCAGGCCAACGCTGTTGCAACACCATGTTGCCCTGCGCCTGTTTCGGCAATAATTTCATGTTTACCCATACGCTTAGCAAGCAGTGCCTGACCAAGTACTTGGTTAGTTTTGTGCGCGCCGCCGTGCAATAAATCTTCACGCTTTAAGTACAATTTGGTTTTTGTGCCTTTCGTGAGGTTTCGTGTCAAAGTTAGCGCCGTTGGGCGGCCAGCGTATTCTTGTAGTAACGTCATGAATTCAGCACGAAATTCAGGATCTTCCTGCGCATCAATAAAAGCTTGTTCCAATTGGTCAAGCGCTGGTACTAAAATTTGTGGCACGTATTGACCACCGTATTCGCCAAAATAGGCATCGAGTTTTGCCATGATTCGTATCCTTAGTCTCTGTGTTACTGCTGAGTGATTCAGCGGTAATGAATCTGTTGTTATCCCTTGCTACTTGACCTTGCGGCTGGGAGTCACTCGCTTTTCAAGTCAATGGGAATCGATTTAGTGTTAGTACTGCCGAATAGCGTCGAACGCTAGGGTCAGCTTGTGTAAGTCTTTTTTCCCCGGTTCGCTTTCAACACCTGAATTGAGATCGAGCCCTAAACAACCGATGTTTGCTGCTTGCTGAGCATTTTCAGGGGATAAGCCACCCGCCAACATGACATCGTTTACCTCGGTTAGTAATTGCCAGTCAAAACGTTGGCCAGTGCCGCCAGATTGCGTTCCTACTTTGGCATCGAATAAATGACGGTCAATGTGGCGCTCAAGTTTGGTCGGCAGGCAGTCGCTCACGCCATAAGCTTTCCAGATTTCAATCTGGCTAGGTAAGTGAGCTCTCAATTGGTCAACATAGGCTTGATCTTCTTCGCCATGCAGTTGCACCGCGAAGAGTTTTAATGTCGTAGCAATCTGCGTAATAGCTTCAATGGTGTGATTTTGAAACACGCCCACGTAGCGCAGCGGCGCGCCGCTCATGGTCAAACGTGCATTGTCTAAATCAATATAACGTTTGGATTGCGGCACAAAAATTAAGCCACCAAACACGGCTCCAGCTTGATAGGCTTTGGCCGCATCGTCAGCATGAGTTAAGCCGCACACTTTGTTTTCGCCGAGCGTCACTTTGCGTACCGCTAGCTCTAAATTTTGTTCGGCCATTAACGAGCTGCCGATTAAAAATCCGTTGGCGTATTGCGAAAGTTCACGTACTTGTTGGTGAGTATAAATGCCAGACTCCGAGATGATCATGGTTCCTTCTGGGAGTAAAGGTGCCAGCTGTTTAGTGCGATTGAGATCGGTTGAGAGATCGCGCAAGTTGCGGTTATTAATGCCAATAACTTTGGCTTGCAGGGCGACTGCCCGGTGCAGCTCTTCCTCATTGCTCACTTCGGTTAAAATACCCATACCCAGTTGGTGAGCCACATTGGCTAGCATTTGATAGTGCTGATCATCAAGGACGGACAGCATCAATAAAATGGCATCTGCGTTGTAGTGACGAGCCAAATAAACCTGATAAACATCAACCATGAAGTCTTTGCAAATCACAGGTTGGCTCACTTGCGCGCGAACGCGTGGCAGAAATTCGAGGTTGCCTTGGAAATATTTTTCATCAGTCAAAACTGAAATGGCGTCTGCATATTGATGGTAAACCGAGGCGATATAATCCAAATCAAAATCTTGGCGAATGAGCCCTTTGGAAGGTGACGCTTTTTTACACTCCAAAATAAAAGCGGTTTTACCCGTATTTAACGCATCATAAAACGAGCGATCTGATGCGTTTAATAAATGTTCGAAGCTGCCCAATGGTTGCTGCGCTTTACGCTGCTCGACCCATTCATATTTGTCATTGACGATTTTGGCCAACACTTCAGCCATTTGAGTATGTTGGGTTGAAATGTGGTCAGAAAGTTGCTCAGGCATGGGGCTTAACCTCTTTGTGCCAGTTGTTGGACAAGCTGATAGGCTTTACCCGAGTTCATTACACTAATGGCCTGTTGTGTATTGGCTTTGAGATCTTCTTGGCCAAAAAGACGCAGCAGCAGCGCCACATTGACAGCGACGGCAGCCAGTTGCGCTGGCGTGCCTTTCCCTGTCAGCAGGTTGGTAATAATGGCGCGATTCTCCGCAGGCTCACCACCTTGAATGGCTTCGAGTGGGTAGCTTTCAACACCAAAATCTTTAGGTGTTAAGGTGTATTCGATGATCTGTCCATCACGAATTTCAGCCACTAAGGTTTCACCATGAATTGCCACTTCATCTAAACCACTGCCATGAACGACCGCTGCACGTTTCAATCCCATTTGTAACATGGTTTGGGCAATAGGCAGAACCAGTTCTTTACTGTAAACACCCATCAGTTCAATGTTGGGGCGAGCGGGGTTAATCAGCGGTCCTAATATATTGAAGATAGTGCGCGTTTTCATGGTTTGGCGCACGGGCATCGCATGACGCACGCCACCGTGATATTGCGGCGCAAATAGGAAAGCGACGCCCAAGTCATCGATGGCTTGGCGAGTATTTTCAGCGCTCATCGCAAGGTTAATACCAAATGGATCCAGTAGATCAGAAGAGCCAGATTTGCTTGATACTCCACGATTACCATGTTTGGCAATTTTTACGCCACAGGCAGCAGCAACAAATGCTGCGGTGGTTGAAATATTAAAAGTATTTGAGCCATCACCACCAGTACCGACTATGTCTGCAAAATCATAGTCTGGCCTTGGAAACGGGGCCGCGTTAGCCAATAATGCTTTGGCTGCGCCGGCAATTTCATCGGGTGTTTCACCTTTGATTTTCAGTGCCGTCAATACCGCCGCCATCAAAATAGAGTCGAGTTCACCACGGATGATGACATCAAACAGTTGCTGGCTTTCTGCTTGCGAGAGCGACTGCTGCGCGTAAAGTTTATTAATGATGTTTTCCATAAAATATCCCTATAAATCCGTTAGTGGGTGCTTTTTTCTAAAGCCCAATCGATCGCATTGGCAAGCAATGCTGCGCCATGAGTAGTCATGATGGACTCTGGATGAAATTGAAAGCCGCACACTTTATCTTGCTCTTGCACCACAGACATCACGAGCCCATCGACCTCTGCCGTGATGGTTAAACTATCCGGAACTTCAATAGCCACTAGGGAATGATAACGAGCAATGGCTAGTGGTGACGGTAGCTGTTGGTAAATACGGTGATCTTGGTGTTCCATCATCGATATTTTGCCATGGATAATTTCGCCAGCACCCGCGACGGTGCCGCCGTAAGCTTCAACAATCGCTTGGTGACCTAAACAGATGCCAATGATCGGCACTTTGCCCTTAAGGCGTTGGATTAATTGTGGCATGCATCCCGCGTCTGCGGGCGCGCCCGGTCCGGGAGAAAGCAGCAGCAGCGGGTTATCCAATTGAAAGACCGCTTGTTCAATGTTCTGTGCGGCGATGTGGTTACGATAAATCGTCACTGTATGGCCAAGTGAGCGAAATTGATCCACAAGGTTGTAGGTAAAGGAATCAAAGTTATCGATAAAAATAATGTTGGCCATGTCTGCTACTCCTGATGCGCGGCTTGAATTGCAGAGATCACGGCTTGTGCTTTACCGCGTGTCTCGTCGGCTTCCGATTGAGGGTCTGAATCATAAACGACCCCAGCGCCCGCTTGAACTTGCGCAATACCCTGTTCGACATAAGCCGAGCGGATTACGATGCAAGTATCTAAATCGCCTTCCCCGGTAAGGTAGCCAACCGCGCCACCGTAACTGCCACGGCGGGCTTTTTCCACGTTACGGATAAGCTGCATGGCGCGAATTTTCGGCGCACCAGTGAGTGTGCCCATATTCATGCAGGCTTGGTAAGCGTGCAGTGCATCGAGATCGCTTCGGAGTTGACCCACCACTCGAGAAACCAAATGCATAACGTGACTGTAGCGATCCACTTTCAATAAATCAGCGACGTGGCGCGTTCCTGCTTGTGCAATACGTGCGACATCGTTACGCGCAAGGTCGACCAACATCATGTGTTCCGCGTTCTCTTTTTTGTCGCAACGCAGCTCTAGTTCAATGCGGCTATCTAAATCAAAATCAATTGAACCATCGGCGCGTTTACCACGACGGCGAGTCCCTGCGATAGGGTAAATCTCAATCTGGTTGGTCTCGGTGGCATATTTCAATGCACTTTCAGGAGATGCGCCAAACAGAGTAAAGCGTTCGTCTTGCATATAAAACATGTAAGGGCTTGGGTTGCTCTCTTTCAGTTTTTTATAAGCAGCAAGTGGTGAAGGGCAAGGTAGAGTAAATCGGCGAGAAGGGACCACCTGAAAAACATCGCCTTTCACGACAAATTCTTTTAACGCTTGAACGGTCTTGCAAAACTCTTGGTCAGAAATATTCGTTGTCACGCTTACGTTAGCTACGGTTTTGGCTGGCGGTAGTAATTTGGGTGCGGCACATTGCTGCGCGATCTCTTGTAAACGAGTAATTAATGTTTCACGCATTGTTGGCGTGGGGTTAAAAACACTGGCTTGCAACTGACAATGCTCAGTTTTATGGTCAATCACCAACAAGGTTTCCGCGATATAAAAAACGTAGTCCGGGCACTGGTTAGTTGTGCTGGCATCGCCTAGTGGTTCGAAGTTGGCCACCAGATCGTAGGCAAATAAGCCGCCAAGGAAAAGAGCATACTTATCGTGGTGACTAAGGTCGAAACTGTGCTGCACGAGACGTAGTGCATCAAAAGAAGAGGCTTCGCGTAGGCGAGAATCTTCGTCTAGCGTGTCGCATGGTGCTTGAAATTGAAGCGTTAAGGTATTTTGTTGTAACTGATGTTCAATATCCGCTTTAATATTACGCTGTAGATGTTTGATGAGTTGCTGACCATTGTCTGTCAAGGCATGGAAAGCGACACCGTGACCAAAGCAGATGATACGCACGGCAGCATCAATCAATAATAGACTTTTTAGATCCTGTTTTGAGTCGATCTCAGCTGACTCTAATAGCAAACAATCTGTTTTTGACTCACATAGGGTATGAAATAGACGAGTTGGATCTTGGGTATAAGGCACGGACATATTGATTACGTCAATTTGGCCTAAGTTTTTAATTTCAATGGTCTTATTCACAAGACCTCCTTGATGAATTTTAATGTTCCTGTCGTCCATACTCGCATAATCCTCTTAGAGACCCAATCTTCACTTTGGGGGTTTCGCTGTTTTATTGTGCAATGTAATGTGAGCTATTCGACAAAATAAAAAGCCCGCTCATTGAGGCGGGCTTTGTGAATTCGTGTTCTATTTTAAAAGTACACGGTTGCCCACCAAGAACTTGTCCAAGTGTGCCACCAATTGAGCTCAGATGAAGCTGCGCTTAAATTGTGATTATGGTTTTGGTTAAATTCTTGTAACATGGTCAACCTCAAATACGTGCCTTGCATTTGTGTACTAGTTAACTAGTGCGAGAGTAAAAAGTCAAGCCTAAAAGATGGCCAAAATAAAATTATGAGAATTGATCTACATAGCCACACCACTTCTTCAGATGGCAGGTTATCGCCGCAAGCGTTAATCGATAGGGCGCTAAGCTTTGATATTGAGGTATTGGCAATCACTGATCACGATACGACTGATGCATTAACTATTGCTCATGACTATATTAATCAGCAACAATTACCCATCACTTTGATAGATGGCATCGAGATTTCCACGGTTTGGCAAAATAAAGATATTCATATTGTTGGGCTCAACATCGACTCAAACGCTCAAGCTCTGCAGCAGTTAATTGAGCAGCAAAAGGCACATCGTGTGCAGCGCGCACAATTGATTGCACAACGATTGCAAAAAGTGACACGTGAAGGGGTGTTAGAAGAGGTGCAAGCGATCGCTGGCGACGCACCGATTACTCGTGCGCATTTCGCAAAATGGCTGGTTGAACAGGGTTTTGCGAAGAACATGCAGCAGGTGTTCAAAAAGTTTCTCACCCGCGATAATCCTGGGTATGTACCACCGAGTTGGTGCTCGATGGCCGATGCCGTTGAAGCAATACACGCCGCTGGTGGCCAAGCGGTATTAGCGCATCCTGGACGATATGACTTGACGGCTAAGTGGCTCAAGCGCTTAATAACGGCGTTTGTGGAAGCGGGTGGTGATGCAATGGAAGTGGCGCAACCACAACAAGCACCACAAGAAAGACGCATCTTGGCCGATTATGCTATACAATACAAACTGTTAGCTTCTCAAGGCAGTGACTTTCATTACCCCTCACCTTGGATGGAACTGGGGCGAAATCTTTGGTTGCCTTCCGGCATCGATCCTGTCTGGAAAGATTGGAGCTTAAGATCCATAGATAGAGTCGAGAGACTCGACAATGAGGAATGACAATGAGTCAGTTTTTTTACGTTCATCCAGAAAACCCGCAGACTCGCTTGATCACACAAGCGGTTGCCATTATCCGCAATGGCGGGGTTGTTGTGTACCCAACGGATTCTGGTTATGCGCTAGGTTGCCAGTTAGAAAATAAACAAGCGTTAGAGCGTATTTGCCAAATCCGCCGTCTTGATGATAAGCATAATTTTACCTTGCTGTGCCGTGATTTGTCAGAGCTCTCTTTTTATGCGCGTGTGGATAATACCGCTTTTCGCTTGCTAAAGAATAATACACCTGGCCCTTATACGTTTATTTTCAAAGGGACTAAAGAAGTACCACGACGGTTGATGAATGCGAAGCGTAAGACGATCGGTATCCGCGTGCCTAATAACCGTATTGCACTTGATTTACTTGAAGCGTTAGGTGAACCGTTGATGTCCACCTCACTTATTTTGCCCGGCAACACCCATACAGAATCGGATCCTGAAGAGATTCGGGATCGCCTTGAGCATACAGTGGATGTGATTTTGAATGGTGGTTATTTAGGTGAGCAGCCGACGACAGTGATTGATTTTAGTGAAGATGAGATGGTGATTGCTCGCGTGGGAGCGGGCGATCCAACACCTTTTGAATAGCTTTTGAGTAGGCCATCAAAACGAGTGCTTTTTGGCGTAGAATTTGAGATACTATTCGGCCGCGATTTTGGGGTCGCATTTTTTCATTCGACGTCTGTGAAGACGACACATAGGTAGATAAATGAGCGAAAAGTTACAAAAAGTTTTAGCACGAGCTGGTCATGGTTCTCGTCGTGAGTTAGAAGCTTTGATTAGAGCAGGACGTGTCAGTGTTAATGGCAAGGTAGCTATGTTAGGCGAGCGCCTAGAAGATGATAACGCGGTTGTGCGTATTGATGGACATGCTGTTTCCGTTAAAGCGCCAGAAGAAGTTATTTGTCGAGTGCTTGCTTACTACAAACCGGAAGGTGAGCTTTGTACCCGTCATGATCCCGAAGGCCGTCGGACGGTATTTGATCGTCTACCTAAAATTCGTGGTTCGCGTTGGATTTCAGTTGGCCGCTTAGATGCCAACACCTCAGGCTTACTTCTCTTTACTACCGATGGTGAATTGGCCAATCGACTTATGCACCCAAGTCGTCAAGTAGAGCGCGAATATTTAGTGCGTGTTTTTGGCGAAGTGAACGAACAGAAAGTGCGTAACCTCGTTAAAGGGGTTGAGCTAGAAGATGGCTTGGCACGCTTTGAAGATATCGTTTACGCTGGTGGTGAAGGTATGAACCATACTTTCTACGTCGCGATTAACGAAGGCCGTAACCGTGAAGTTCGTCGTCTTTGGGAATCTCAAGATACTACCGTGAGTCGTTTGAAACGGGTTCGTTATGGCGAGATCTATTTGGACAAAAAACTGCCACGCGGCGGTTGGATGGAACTGGATCTTAAAGATGTAAACTATTTACGTGAATTGGTTGAACTGCGTCCTGAAAAAGAGACGATGCTAGATTTGAGCAAAGACAACACTTCACGTACTCGTGAGCGTGCACGTAGCCAAAAAATTCGCCGCGCCGTTAAACGCCATGAAGAGCGCGTAACGACGACGGGCAAACCCAAAAGTCGTACGACCAATGGTACAACGACCAATGGTAAAAAAACTAACGGTACGACAACCAATGGCACAACCACTGGTCGTCGCAAGCCTGCTTCAAGTACCCGTAACAGTGGTGCAGATGGTAGCCGCGGCACTGGTCGGCCTCAAACTGGCAAATCGAAAGCACCACGTCGATAAGCGAAACTTCTTCGTTGCCCGTTAATTGATATTAAAATCCCGAGCCAAGCTCGGGATTTTTCTTTTGTAGATTATCGTTCGCACTAATAGATGCGGCATTACAAGGTTTGCTGTAGTTGGAAATAGCGGCCTTGTTTGGCCAATAACGCTTGGTGGCTACCGTATTCCACGATTTCACCTTGTTCAATCAGGCAAATAGCATCCATTGTTTCTAACTCGACCAAACGGTGCGTAATAAATAGGACGGTTTTATGCGCAAAATGCTGCTTAAATAGAGCCAGAATTTGCTGCTCGGTTTGTTTATCCAAGCCTTCCGTGGGTTCATCGAGTAATAAAATTGAACCGTTGTGGAGCAGCGCGCGCGCGATACCGATGCGGCGTTTCTCTCCACCAGAGAGCTGACGGCCGCCGTCACCCAGCCATGCGTCCAAACCTAGATCATCCAATAGAGTATGTAAACCGACTTGCGTTAAGGCGTGAGCTAACTGTTGATCGTTTGCGCTTGGATTGGCCATCGCGAGGTTGTCTCGCAGCGTGCCATTGAGTACATCTACACGTTGGCTAACCACACTGATGGTTTGGCGAAGTTCGCTCTCATTCCACGCTGTTAAGTGGGTACCTGCAATGGAGACGCTGCCTTGCTGTGGATCCCAATAGCGTGACAGCAATTGCATTAAGGTTGATTTGCCAGAGCCTGTTTGTCCCACTATCGCAACGCGATGCCCTGCGGGAATATGGAGGTTGACACCGCGTAGCACATCTTGGCTGCTGTCAGGATAGTGAAAGGTTACGTCTGAAAATTCAATATCGAATTGACCTGAGTGCTGAGTTAAAGCCGTAGGAAATTGGACTTCAGGCTCAGCCAGAATAATATCGTTGAGGCGGCGAGCAGAAGTGAGTGTTTGCCCTAAATGTTGAAATGCACCAGCAATCGGCATCAGCAGTTCAAAACTTGCCATAGTTGCAAAAGCCACCAGTGCAATCATCGGGTCGGGTTGATTACCTGCCACACCATCGGCGGCAAGCCAGATCACTAACACAAGCGTCCAGCCATTAGCGAGCATGAGCAGTGCTTGTGCAAGGCCAGAAAAATGAGCGTTAGCCAATTGATTGACCAGCAATTTTTGCTGCGCGCTAAGAATCGCTTCACGGTAACGGTTTTCTGCACCAAACAGGGTCAGTTCACTGTAGCCTTGCAACCAGTCAAGCGTTGCAATACGCAAATCCGCCTTGTGCTGGGTGAGCTCGGCACCATTACGCTGACCCAGTTTATAAAAGAGGACTGGCCACACGAGCAGTAGCGTCAGAAGAATTGCACCAAGGGTTAAGCCAATGGCAGGGTCGAACCAACATAAGAATGCCGTTAACGCACTAATGCCCAGTACACCCACGGTTACTGGGCTGATTAAGCGCAAATAGACGTGATCCATAGCATCGATATCTGCCACTAGACGGTTGAGTAAATCAGCGTCTCTGAGGTTTGACACACGACCTGGGATCAGTGGCGCGAGTTTTTGGAAGAAGAAAATACGCAGATCCGTCAGCAGCTTGAATGTAGCATTATGGCTGACAACACGCTCACCCCAACGTCCTGCAGTGCGTCCCATGGCAAAGCCACGTACAAAGGCGCCCGGTAGCATGTAGTTGAATGTTTCACGAGCAATGGTTAAGCCAGCAATGGCCGCTGCGGATAAAAACCAGCCGGATAAGGTCAGTAGACCAATCGAGGCAAACAGGGTTAAAAAGGCCAGCAGCATACCGAGAGATAAACCAAACCAGTGCTTTTTATACAATTTAAGGTAAGGGATGAGATCACGCATCAAGGTTCCCCTTATTGGCTTCATCAAGCGCTTGATTAGCTTGTAACATATCGGAAAACAGCCCCTTTTGCTGGCTGAGTGTATTGTAATCGCCTGTTTGAACTATCGCCCCATTTTGCATCACCAAAATCTGTTGCACCGATTTTAATGGTGCTAATTGGTGCGTCACGATTAAAGCGGTGTGGTGTTGAATTTGGCGGTTCAAACCTTGCATCACTAACTGTTCGCTGCGTGCATCTAAGCTGGCGGTTGGTTCATCAAGTAGCCAAAAATTGCCGTTTTGTAGCAGCGTGCGAGCAAGTGCAATTCGCTGAGCTTGTCCGACAGATAATCCACCAGATCGATCGGTGATGGCGTAATCCAAACCATGTTTGTCGACAAATTCAGCCGCATAGGCATTATCTAAAGCCGAATGAAGCGCTTCGTCACTCATGTCATGCTTGCCGAGGCTGATATTCTCAACGATGGTTCCGTGCACCAATAGTGGATTTTGCCCAACCCAACTGATCTGCTTACGCCAGCTGGTGTGCTCAAGATCGCTTAGTTCAATACCATTGATTTTCAAACTGCCTTGGTAAGGCATGAAGCCTAAAATGGCGTTGACTAAGCTGGTTTTACCTGCACCGCTTGGCCCGACAAGTGCAGTGGTTGAATGGTTATCTAACGTAAATGAAATTGGGCCGACCAAGCGTTTTCCTTCTGGGCTAAACACTTCGAGATCTTGCGCTACAATGTCAATCTGCTGTGCACCGTCGAGCGAGATAGATCCTGATTTCACCTTGCTGATGTCGGTTTCCAAAAACTCGACAATGCTTTCAGCCGCGCCAACAGCTTGTTGTTTGGCGTGATAAAAGGTGCCAAAATCACGTAATGGTTGATAAAACTCAGGCGCAAGGATCAAGATAAATAGGCCGGAAAATAGAGTCACGGCTGTACCGTAGTAGCCGAAATTCAACTCACCAATAAAGCTAAAACCAAAGTAAACGGCGGTGATGGCAATCGAGATCGAGGTGAAAAATTCCAACACCGCTGATGATAGAAAGGCGATTTTCAATACATCCATTGTGCGAGTACGAAAGACTTCAGAAGCGCCTTTAAGCTGATTGGCTTCGGCTTGTGTGCGGTTGAATAGACGTATTGTAGTCATCGACTGCAGGCGATCATAAAAGTGACCAGATAATCGTTGCAGTGCTTTGAAATTTTTACGGTTAGCATCAGCTGCTTTCATACCGACTAAGGCCATAAACAGCGGTACTAAGGGTGCGGTGATTAAGAAGATCAAACCCGCCGCCCAGTTGACGGGAAAGACCACAATCAAAATCATAAATGGGATCAACACAGATAATGACATCTGCGGTAAATAGCGCGCAAAAAAATCCTGCATGTTTTCAACTTGCTCAAGCAGCAATGTCGCCCATGCACCGGCAGGCTTACCTTTAATGTAAGCAGGGCCTAACTCGCGAACTTTATCCAGTATTAACTGACGGATATAAATACGGATCTGCTCTCCGCAGCGAAAACCCGCAATTTCACGCCCCCATGCACACGCGGCACGTGCGGCAATCGTTACCACTAAACCAAGAAAATAGGGAATGAGCTCTGTTTTATCAACTTGTTCAATAATCAATTGATGCAGAATGGAGGCGAGGAGTGCGGCCTGAGCCAGCAAAAACACACTTGATAATACGCCAAGGCCAACAGCAATCATTAACCAGCGTTTTGCCAGTTTACTTTGCTGTTTGAGCCAATTATTCAAGCTACGTTGCTTTTTCTTATCCATTTCGAAGGCTTAATGAGAATTATTATGTAAACGGAAGGACGCTAGTATACAAAATAAAGCCCGATGGATATACCACCGGGCTGTAGGGTTTTGTTATAAAACTGGAAAACAACCTTTTGCTTACTTGTCGCTCATGTCTACTTGTCGTTCAAGCTGTCTAGGTAGCGCTCTGCATCTAATGCCGCCATACAACCCGTTCCTGCCGAGGTGATCGCTTGGCGATAGTTGTGATCCATCACATCACCAGCAGCAAACACACCTTCAATACTCGTTTGAGTTGCATTACCATCAAGGCCAGATCTGACCACGATATAGCCCTCTTTCATCTCTAGCTTGCCAGCAAACATGTCGGTATTCGGTTTGTGACCAATCGCGATAAAGACGCCCATCACATCCAGATCTTCTGTAGTTTCTGATTGGGTGTGTTGCATACGAACACCCGTCACGCCGGTTTCATCGCCTAACACTTCCTGTAAAGTGCGGTCAGTGTGTAGCACTATATTGCCGCTTGCGACTTTATCCATCAGACGATTAATCAGAATTTTTTCCGCGCGGAACGAATCACGGCGGTGGATTAGGTGAACTTGTGCCGCGATATTGGATAGATAAAGCGCTTCTTCCACAGCGGTATTGCCACCGCCGACGACTGCAACTTTTTGGTTACGATAGAAAAAGCCATCGCAAGTGGCACAAGCCGAAACGCCGCGCCCTTTAAAGGCTTCTTCTGAATCCAAACCTAGGTAACGTGCGGATGCACCTGTTGAAATGATCAGGGCATCGCAGCTATATTCTGCACTATCACCTTTAAGGCGGAATGGACGCTGTGAAAAATCAACTTCATTAATATGATCAAACACAATCTCAGTTTCAAAGCGCTCGGCATGCTCTTTCATTCGTTCCATTAAAGCAGGGCCCGTGAGGCCTTCGGCGTCTCCTGGCCAGTTTTCTACTTCTGTGGTGGTCGTTAACTGACCACCTTGCTGCATACCGGTAACGAGAACTGGATTAAGGTTAGCGCGAGCTGCGTAAACGGCTGCCGTATAACCAGCCGGGCCTGAACCAAGAATAAGAAGTTTGCAATGTTTCACGTTGCTCATGGGGACTCCAGTATCGAAAATGCTCGAAAATTTAACACGATTGTAGGGAATATTTCGAGTCAATTAAAGCGATTACATCGGCTAGCTTAGAAATAATCGTTATACAGCCAAATTGAGCAATGATGGGACTTGGCTAATAAGTCAGCCAACGTGTTTTTAAGCAATTTCGGCCGCTGGCTTTCGCCATATAAAGCAGTTGGTCGACTTCTTCACACAATGCTTGGAGATCTAAATCCGTATTCGTTGCGCTCAACACGCCAAAACTCGAAGTGACGGATACTGATTCTCGTGATTCGGTTACAAAATGGTGAGCTTCAATTTTCCGGCGTAATGTTTCGGCAATTTCGCTGGCAATGCCTAAGTCAGTATCGGGTAGTAAGATGAGAAACTCTTCTCCACCGTAGCGGGCGACAACATCAGAAGAGCGCACCGAGGATTTAAAGATAGCGGCGATTTCCACTAATACTTGATCACCGAAAGCGTGACCATAAGTGTCATTAATGACTTTAAAATAATCAACATCGGTCAAAATAAGGCTAATCGGTTTTGCATCTTCATTATGTTGGATCTGTTCGTCTAATTGCGCTGAATCGAATGGTTCGCTGTTTTTTTTAAGTGAAGGTTGACCTTTGAACCAAGTCTGTTGCCACATCACAATCCGTTGCACGAGTTTAATAAGCGCTTCGCTACTGTTTTGGTAAGATTTGGATTGATGTTTTGCAAATCGTTCCTCCATGTAGCGTCGATTATACAAGTCAGTTAAGGTGTCCGTTTTGGCAAGCATACCCATTTTGATGCGAGAGCGGTTGGCCCAGATAAATATGATCAATAACCCTATTAATGCAAGAGCCAAGAAAAGGACAATTTCACCTAATAGATAAAACGTTTTCTGATGGTTTTCAATTTCTAGTTTTTGAAGTACGTTGTTCCAGTTTAGATCCTGATTTTCATATTGTAGACGCTCAAGATCAAACAACATTTGTTGTCGCTGTAAGTTCTCTACTTGTTCAACATTGCGAAGTGTGAGCGATCGTAAATCATAAGTTTCATAGGCTTGTTTGTAGTTGTTTTGCCCAGCATAAGCCTGTGCTGCTACTTTTAACAACTCTATCTGTTGAATAAGTAGATTTGATCTTTGTTTGATATGCGCAATGAGTGGTTCTACAAATTCAATCACTTCACCGTAGCGTTTTTGTTCCAATAGATCTTGTGTTTGTAATAGCTGAAAAGTGGCAACGTAGCCTGGTTGGCTTTCTCGGTACTGCAGTTCCTCCGTTTTTTTCAAGAAAAAGCGCATTTGATCTCGGTTGTTGGTATCTCGATAAAGCCGTGCAAGTTCAATGTTAATACGAAAGCGATGTCGCCCGTCACCCAGTATTTGTGCCAGCTTGAGTGCGGTTTTATAGGTTTCGATCGCTGCCGTGATTTGATGGCGTGACTCTTGCAATTTTTTATAGATGTCGAGTAAGCTAACCAACTGGCTATAAGACATTTTACGTTGCTTGAAGTAACTGTAGGAATTTTCAAGTAACAGCTGTGAACGATCAAAATCTTGTAGCTGAACCAGTATTTGACCTAGACCGTGAGATATTCTCTCCATTAACTCTTTGTTATCAATGGATTTTGCTGTATCAATTGAGGTCATTATTGCGGCGTACGATTTTTTAAACTCGCCTTGCTCTTGGTAATAGAGACTTTTAGCTAGTAATACTTCTGATTTGATTTGTGCATTGTGATCGTTTCCTGCTTCGACTAACAGTGCGTCAAGTTTCGGCAACACGTCGACTTTTTGGTGCCGTAAAGCTTGAATCTCTCTTAGTTTGAGAGTCAGCGTTTCAACGTTGGTATGCTCTGTTCGCTTTAATCCTAATTGTGCCGCTTCTAAGCTCCTATCATATTCCTCCAGTAGCCCATACACAGTTGCTTTGGCCAAATAGTAACGTACGACGAGAGCTGAAGGCTGTGACAATATGATGTAGTCTTCTTCTAGTTCACTAATTTGTGCCTTTGCCTTGATCGGTAGTGAGTAGGTGATCTGCTCAATGCCCTCCAATGCTTGGAGAAATTTATCTTTAGGATCCATAGCCGCATAGGCACTGATTACACTGAAACCTAATGCGATGAAAGTCCACAGTGTGACTTTAATACTAGAGTTCACGGGTTGAGGATCTCCTTATCAGTTGAGCGATGTTTCAACTAAGTTTTAATGGTCAAATATATCAATTAGTG
>AEZC01000044.1 GCA_000257205.1 Vibrio ordalii ATCC 33509
ACCAATTAAGCTGCATTTAGAGTGATTAATTCGTGGTGTTGGTGAGCTAAGTGGCCAAGGTATCGTTGCTTGGACACCTTGCAGCCGTTGAGCAAACATGCTTTATTGAAATCAGTGACTGATTATTTTGGAATGTTTGCATTATGTGCCGCTGGCTCGCCTACCAAGGAACTCCTATCTACCTCGATCAACTGGTTTATCAACCGGAACACTCTCTCGTGCACCAAAGTTTAGAAGCGCGTAAAGCGGTCATCCGTGTCAATGCTGATGGGTTTGGATTGGGTTGGTATACCGAACGAACTACCCCCGGGCAATTTCATGAGGTCTTACCCGCTTGGGGAGATGAAAACCTGCGATCCTTAACGCATCACATACGTTCTCACCGTTTTATGGCGCATGTGCGTTCGTCCACCGGAACGCAGGTTTCCCGTTCTAACTGTCATCCGTTTATTTTGGATAACTGGATGTTTTTACATAACGGGCAAATTGGTGAGTTTGAAAAAGTGAAATTCGCCTTAGAACGGCAGTTACCGGAATCGCTATACGTCAAACGTGTTGGAACAACAGATAGTGAATTGATTTTTTTATTGATGATGAGTAATGGGTTACACCGTCAGCCAGTACAAGCCATTACGACCACGATTGATCAAATTGCACAGGCTTTGGCGGAGAAACAGATAGAGACACCTTTTAAAGCTTCGATTTGTATCTCTGATGGGCAAGATTTTTGGTTAGTGCGTTATAGCTCTGATGGTCATCCGCCGACCGTGTTTAGTAAAAGCGAAGGCGATAATATGGTGGTTGCGTCAGAACCCCTTGACAGTGAAAGTGGTTGGCAAATGATTGAGCCGCAAACCATTACTCATGTGATTGGTACTCAATGTACTGTGTATCCTATTACTTAGTTAGTGGTGGAAAAAATTAGTAATGCATTGATATTTAATATCCATTGGTTAATCGATTGCTCTCACATTAGGCTGATTCTTTTTTGAAGTAAGGTCTTGGTTTCTATGCGCCATGTTTCATCTAATGAATCTGGCGCTGGTATAAGTCGCAGCTCATTTATTAATATAATTTATAGAGTTGTAACTATGATGACATTTCCTGTCCCATTTATTCAATCCCCAATCCTTAAACCTAACGCTTTACTATTGGCATTATCGCTAGCGGGGTTACCATCTCTTTCTTATGCATCAAATGCCTGCCAGTTTAATGATATCACGCAAGCACAAGAGCCTATTTTAGCGATTAAAAATGCACAACCTGCCTGTTATAACTCGTGGTTTTATACCGATAGTAATGCCATCTTGGGTCTATACAGTGAAAATAGTAT
>AEZC01000045.1 GCA_000257205.1 Vibrio ordalii ATCC 33509
GTGGGATCATGGGGCGCATACGATAAATCGTCAACTAATTACATTTACTGAAAAATCTTAAAATTTGGTTTTTAGTTTCAATAAAGTTACATAAAACCAGTTTAATATGCTGTTAATTTGGTGTTCTCATGGTTTTCAATCCAAGCTAAATCCTTTGATTATAGTGATTATGACCAAGGTCTCAAAATGATCATAATGGTTAATAGGAGTAGGATTCGCGACATTATTATTTTTATATAAGTGAAAAATCAGTGAAAGACACTAAGGAAATGGCTCATTTTAGTCATGTTCAGATTTCTAATTGGACTAAACACGATACCTATTGGCTACTCAGTTTATTTGGTACGGCCGTTGGGGCTGGTATTCTATTTTTACCAATCAACATTGGGTTAGGTGGTTTCTGGCCATTAGTGTTAATGGTCTTACTCGCTTTTCCGATGACTTATCTCTCTCATCGTGGTCTTGCGCGTTTTGTTCTTTCATCGCGCCGTCCTAATGCCGATTTTACCGACGTTGTTGAAGAACACTTTGGCCAAAGGGCTGGTCGCTTGATCTCTTTGCTGTATTTCCTCTCTATTTTCCCAATCTTACTGATTTACGGTGTCGGTCTAACTAACACGGTTGATAGCTTTTTGGTTAATCAAGCGCAGATGGTCGCTCCCCCTCGGGTACTACTTTCTGGTGGCTTAGTCTTTGCGTTAATTGCCATTATGCTGGGTGGTGAGAAGATCATGTTGCGCGCTTTTGCTGTTATGGTTTATCCATTGGCGGCTATTTTATTATTTCTCTCGCTCTATTTGATCCCGTATTGGTCAGTGCCGTCATTAGTCTTGCCGCAAACGAGTGATTTCTTACACACAGTGTGGTTAGCCATTCCTGTCGTGGTGTTTTCTTTTAGCCACGCAGCGGCGATCTCAAGTTTTGCTAATGTTCAACGTCGTCATTATGGCGCGCTAGCGGATAAAAAATCAGAGCAGATTCTGCGTTACACCAGTTTTGTATTAATTCTGTTTGTCTTGCTGTTCGTGTTCTCTTGCGTATTGGCTTTATCACCAGAGGCATTGCAAGAAGCAAAAGTGCAAAATATTTCAGTGCTGACTTACCTTGCCAATGTTACAGATAATCCCTTTATCGCCACTCTAGGCCCTTTAGTGGCGTTTATTGCCATTACCTCTTCCTTTTTAGGGCATTTCCTTGGTGCGCGAGAAAGCCTGACTGGGCTGTTGTGTAAAAACTTTGGCCTGTCATTGCGTCTTGCTGGGCGACTCACCATTGCGATTTTGTTTGTCACGATTTGGATTGTCGCGATACTCAACCCTAGCATTCTGGGAATGATGGAAGCGTTTTCAGGCCCAGTGATCGCTATGATTCTGTTTATTATGCCTATGATTGCTGTATTCAAAGTGCCATCGCTGGCGAAGTATCAACAGCAGATGAGTACACCCTTTGTCATGGCGATAGGGTTATTGGCGGTATCGGCATTGCTTTATAACTTGCTCAATTAAATCAGCCATTGGCTCCGTCACTGGAGCCAAATCAATTACTTGATTTGAGCTTTTGTTATTTGAGGTTGTGCATTATTGAGCGTTGATGCTACCTCCAGAATATCTTGCCACTCATTGTAAGCTGATTGGTACCAAACTTGCTCCAGAATGACCGCTTGTGAATCTTGTGCTTTGGTAAGGTTAGAAACGACGTTGTTGGTTTCATTGTATAAACTGAGCACCGTGGTTTGTAGTGTATCTAATGATCGGCTGATCGCCGCACAATCGTTGTTAACTTGATCGACACTTAGCAATAGGGCATTGAGAGACGCGATTTGTTGTTGATCTTGAGAGAGCGTTTGTTGATCGTGGTTGATGGTATTTAAAGATGATTGGATATCGCTTTGCAGGCTAGATATTTCACTTTGTGCTTCTACAATAGAGCTAACACCAAACCCTGCCAATATCAAAGAACCTCCCAGTGTAAACGGAGCAAGCACCACGCCAAAAATCGTTTCAAATATCCCTTTCTTACGCTGCGATTGAGCGTTCGCAATAGCGGTTTTAAATGCTGCTATCTGCTGTTTCATTAGATCAATTTGGGCGTTGGTGGCGATAATTTCTGCTTGGATGGAAACTTCTTCTTGCTGGATCTGTGCAATAGTTTGTTGCAATGTGTTATGAGCATCTTCCACTTGGCGAGCCCAAGCATTCAATCCCTCATCATAACGTTTTATATTTGATGTAAGACTTTGAATCGAATTTTGTAATGTTAAGATTAATGAAGTGAGCTGCTGTAGTTGAGCGGTGTCAAAACGGGTTTCTAGTGCTTTAAATAACG
>AEZC01000046.1 GCA_000257205.1 Vibrio ordalii ATCC 33509
TCTTAAGTACGTGTCGTAGTAAAAGCAATCCGTGCAAGCTTACCCAGTTGATGTTTGATCAAGTGAGATAAAGCCAAGTTCCTGTGTTGTTCATTAAATGTACATCATTAATGAGTCGGCGGATTCTACACATAATATTAAGTTAAATAAAGTGCTTATTTTGTGTACAGACAAATGAAAACGTTTGCATTTGATCGAAGATAAAATATTTACCATAACTTAACGGATAAACACAATATCCTGACGTTAGAGCGTCAGAACTAAAATTTTTGAACGGCGCTGATAGTTGTACAAACTTTGTTTGGTTATCGGTAACGATTCTACGCCGACTTCATAAAAACCTTGTTCTCTAAACCAATGTAAACTGTGCGTCGTCAAAACAAAGAGGCGATCTAAACGCATCGATTTTGCTTGCTGCTTCATGTGATTAAGCAACAATAAACCGCGGTTTCCGTCCCGATAATCCTGATGAATGGCAACACACGCCATTTCTGCCATGCCCTCTTCTGGGTAAGGGTAAAGCGCGGCGCAACCAATTAATAAGCCATCTTTATCAATAATCGTGAACTTGTGGATCTCTTGTTCTAACTGTTCACGTGAGCGCCTCACTAGTATTCCTTGTTCTTCTAACGGGCGAATTAAATCGAAAATCCCGCCGATATCATCGATCTGTGCCTGACGCACTTGTTCGGCACTTGCCATGACGATCTGAGTGCCGATCCCGTCAAAAGAAAACAGCTCCTGAATTAAAGCACCATCTTGTTTGTAACTGACTAAGTGACTACGTGGCACACCTGCGCGGCACGCTGAAACGGCGGCTCGCAGAAAGCGTGAGGTACCTGAGCTATTATCCTGAACTTGGTCGGTATCTGCTTCAATACGCTGCATTATCCGTTCAACATCAGATGGAAACAGTTCAGCAATCGCGTTGCCTTGCTCATCGATAATGCCTTGCTCTGAGCAAAAGCCGATCAGCTTATCTGCTTTTAGGCGTATTGCGACTTGTGTGGCTACTTCTTCAGAGAGCAAATTAAAACATTCGCCAGTGACGGAACTCGCAATGGGCCCCAGTAGCACGATCGAACCTTGGTCAAGCATACGGTTGATGCCTTCAATATCAATACGGCGAATACGGCCACTGTGGCAATAATCGACACCATCATCTATACCTAATGGTTGAGAGATGACAAAATTGCCACTAACGATATTGAGCTGAGTTCCTGCCATTGGTGTGTTATTTAAGCTCATTGAAAGGCGTGCTGTGATGGCCAGTTGGAGCTGCCCCGCAGCTTGCATGACTAAGCTGAGCGCTTCTTCATCAGTGACCCGAATGCCTTTGTGATAAGGAGTGGAGCAATGATGTGTTGCCAGAATTTGATTGATTTGTGGCCGAGCACCGTGCACCAAAACAATTTTAACACCAAGGCTATGCAGTAGTGCGAGATCGCTAATGATATTAGCGAAATTTTTATCGGCAATCGCTTCACCTCCGAGCATGATCACCATGGTTTTTCCACGGTGAGCGTTAACATAGGGAGCTGATTGTCTGAATCCTTTAACGAGAGCTGTACTGCGAATTTTCACTCTGAGAGCACCTTGGCGTTTAAATATGTTCAAATAATGACTTTTTATTCATGTGTCGGCAAGTGGTTTTTTGAGTTTGGTGCAATTATTCAATCGCCGATTTTATCTCTAATTTAAGGTTCGTTAGACTACCGATTAATAAAGGCGAAATATGGCCAAAACCAACGATTTGAGTCGCACAAAAATGACAAAAAACGCAGACCTCACGGTTACGCCTCAGGCAATAAACTTACGAAGACGTAAGTACATTGAACGAGGTTTGATGCTGCTTGTGATTATCGGCTTGATTTCCGTAGCGTCGCTATACGGTGACCTGTTTACTCGGTTGGAAAACTATTTTTCGCCAAAGGATAAGGTGTATGGGGTTTGGGTTGAGCAGTATGTTGCCCCTTATTCAGCCAAACGAATTGAATTGAGCAAAGCTGGCGTGATCAGTGGTGGTCGTGTGCTCACCACTTCATTTGAGTTTGATGGGCGTATTGTGGAGTACCAAATTGGCGATACGCTTTATCGTTACAAAATGCGTGACGACAGCAACACTGAAATGACACAAATGTCGTCGTCGCACTACAATCCAACCTTCCGATTGTCAGGGAAATACCAAAAAAACCTCCGTTAACAATTCGCTGATTGCGGTTTAGGCGCGAGTTTGTCATGCTTTTAGCAACTCAAATAACGGATAACTTCTGTGATTAAGCAAATTTTTCCTCTTGCGGCAGTACTGCTGCTGTTTGGTTGTGCGCAATCGACCGACCGTGCTCAGCAATATTTGGATGGCGATTTCTCTAAAGCGCTCAACAAAGTAGACACGCTGCAGTCCAATATGCCGCGTGACTTTACGCAATTTTCCAAACAGAGCGAACAAGTGGTGACTCGCTCGGCGTCAATGGCAGCGATTTATCAACCTTTGTATCAACAGATCAGCGAATGGATTTTGCAAAGTGGTGATCCACAAGATTTGGCGAATTTTGGAATACAAGCGGCGCAGCTTGGTGGTGGCGATAAAAAAGGTAATGTGCTTTTCACTGGCTATTTTTCTCCGGTGATGGAGCTTCGCCATCAGCCGGATGAAACGTTTAAATATCCCGTATTTGGTTTGCCTGAATGTTCGGCAGATTGCCCAACTCGTGCGCAAATTTATGATGGTGCGTTAGCTGAAAAAGGGCTTGAGTTGGGTTATGCGGCGAACCTGATTGATCCTTTCATTATGGAAGTGCAAGGCAGTGGCTTTGTGCATTTTGAAGATGACGATACACTTGAGTACTTCGCTTACGCGGGTAAGAATAACAAAGCCTACATCAGTATTGGCAAAGTCTTGATTGAGCGAGGTGAAGTGACGCGAGAGAAAATGTCACTCAAAGCGATCAAAGAATGGGTGCTAGCCAATGATGAACCGACGGTAAGAGAGCTGCTAGAGCAAAATCCTTCCTATGTCTTTTTTGCGCCCAAAGCGGCAGCCCCTGTCACTGGCTCTGCCGGTATTCCACTACTGCCGATGGCCTCGGTAGCCGGAGATCGTTCCATCTTTCCAATGGGCACACCTATTTTAGCAGAAGTGCCGCTGCTCAATGCCGATGGTACATGGAGTGGCGCTCATCAGTTGCGAATGTTGATTGTGCTAGATACGGGCGGCGCGGTAAAAGATAACCACCTCGATCTGTACCATGGCATGGGCGAGCGCGCCGGAACGGAAGCAGGGCATTACAAACATTTTGGTCGCGTTTGGAAACTGGGGTTAGAAAACTCAGCCACACAAGCGCCTTGGGCATTGCCGCCTGAAAAGCTACAATAGTGACACAGGTTTCGACCTAGACTTTTAAATAAAGAGTGCGTATAAATCGCACTCTTTATTTTTCTATCGCTTTCAATCGGACTTTTAATTATGCGTGAACTCGATACCCCTGCTTCAGATAGCTACAACCAACGCTTCGGAGGCACTCGTCGCCTTTATGGAAATCGTGAGGTTGAAATACTGCGTGCTGCGCATGTGTGTGTGATTGGTATCGGTGGCGTTGGGTCATGGGCGGTCGAAGCATTGGCGCGCACCGGTATTGGCGAGTTAACACTGATTGATATGGACGATGTGTGCGTCACCAACATCAACCGTCAAATCCATGCGATGAGCGGTACGGTTGGGCAAAGTAAAATTGAAGTGATGGCCGATCGGATCAATCTCATCAACCCTGAGTGTGTGGTGCACTTAATTGATGACTTTATCACGCCAGATAACCAGCACCGCTATTTGAGTCAAACGTTCGATTACGTGCTCGATGCGATAGACAGTTTGAAAGCGAAAGCTTCACTACTGGCTTATTGCCGTAGCAATAAAATTAAAGTGATTACCGTTGGTGGTGCGGGTGGTCAAGTTGACCCAACTCAAATCAAGGTCGCGGATTTAACCAAAACGATTCAAGACCCATTGGCAAAAAAACTCAAAGATACGCTTCGTCATCGCCATAATTTCCCTGTAAACCCTGCGCGTAAGTTTGGTATTGATTGCGTGTTCTCGACAGAGCAGCTCAAATATCCGCAAGCCGATGGCAGTGTGTGCGCGGTGAAATCAACCGCAGAAGGGCCAAAGCGGATGGATTGCGCCAGCGGATTTGGCGCTGCGACGGTTGTTACCGCAACCTTTGGTTTTGTTGCCGTAGCGCGCATTGTTGAAAAGTTAATTCAGAAACATAAGGTGTAACGTCAATGACTCCTTTTCCTGCCTCCCCCTTTGGTCGTGAGATTGGCGCTGATGACATTATGGCGACCATGCAAAATTTTACTGGTTGGGAAGATCGCTACCGACAAGTGATCTTGTGGGGGAAATTATTGCCCACGATGCCTGATGCTTTGAAATCGCAGCAAGTCAGTGTTGCAGGCTGCGAGAGTCAAGTATGGTTAGTGGGGCAGGAGTACCAAGGAATATGGTCTTTCTGTGCCGATTCGGATGCGCGGATTGTGCGTGGTTTAATTGCTTTAGTCCTTGCTGCGTACAACGGCAAGACCTACGTACAAATTCAAGCGTTTGATGTGGATGCTTATTTTGAAAAAATAGGCTTGATTGCCCATTTAAGTCCTTCACGTGGTAATGGCCTTAAAGCCATTGTCGATAAGATAAAAAATATCGATCCAAGCTGAGCATCTCCCCCTTTTGATGAAAGGGGGAATTATTACAGCATATCAACCGCTTTATTGATGGCGGCGATCAACTGTTCAACCTCTTGTTCGGTATTGTAAATACCAAACGAAATTCTCACTGTGCCAGTTAAACCGAGCGCATCCATTAATGGGTGAGCGCAATGATGGCCAGATCGAACGGCAATACCTTGTTGATCGAGTAAGGTGGCTATGTCTTGATGATGAACGCCATCCATCACAAAACTGAGAATACTGGCATTCGGTTGATAGCCGATGACGCGAATATCATCGAGTTGCTGCAGGGCTTGATAGGTCAGTTTTTGCAACCTATGTAAGTGCGCTTCTATGGCGATTCTATCGCAGCTTTGTAACCATTCGATTGCTTTGGCAAGGGCTATTGCCCCTGCGACATTCGGTGTGCCTGCTTCAAATTTCCCCGGCAGTTCAGCAAATGTTGTGCCTTCAAACGAGACTTTTTCTACCATCTTGCCACCGCCATGCCATGGAGGCATTGTTTCAAGCAGCGCTAATTTTCCGTACAGAACGCCAATGCCAGCGGGAGCGTAAAGCTTGTGCCCAGAAAAGAGATAAAAGTCGGCGTCGAGTTCGTGCACGTTGACGGTTTCATGCACAATTCCTTGCGCGCCATCAATCACGACCACTGCGCCGACTTGGTGCGCCAGTTTAATCACGGTTTCAATCGGTTGGCGCGTGCCCGTCACGTTGGTGGTATGGGCTAAGGCGACAATTTTGGTTTTACTCGATAGTCGTGCTTGAAAAGCCTCAAGATCAAAGTGGCACTCTGGCGTGATGGGGATTTTGACGACGTTTGCTCCGGTTTGAGCCGCGACGATTTGCCAAGGCACTATGTTGGCGTGGTGTTCCATTTCACTGACCAGAATCTCATCACCGACTTGCAAGATATTACGTGCGTAAGTCTGCGCGATCAGGTTGATCGCTTCGGTCGCTCCGCGAGTCCAAAGAATCTCTTTACGAGATGATGCGCCAATAAATTGAGCCATAGTGTCACGCGCCGCTTCAAAATCGCTGGTCGCTTTGGCCGTTAAGCGATGGCTACCACGATGTACATTGGCATTTTGCGTGCTGTAGTAATGGCTAATGGCGTCTATCACCACTTGCGGTTTTTGCGTGGTGGCCGCGCTGTCTAAATAGATGAGCGCTTCTTGGCCTTCATTTTGAGCTAAAGCCGGAAATTGACGGCGGATGTTTTGGATATTAAACATGATTGCTTACCCAACTCTGTTCCTGATGCTTGATTGCCAGATAAAGTTTATGGTTTTCCGGTGTTGCGAGCTGATGTTGCTCTGCTTTCTTCAGTAAATAGCCCGTAATAAAGTCTATCTCAGTCTTGCGTTGATAAAAAATATCTTGATGCATTGATGAATAATTCTCGGCTGTGGCTTGAATCACCTGCTTAACCTTAGCAAGCAGTGATGATTGAGTGATCGCAAAGCCTTCTGCGCTCATGACATCGGCGACTTCTGCAATAATATTTTCCAGCGGCCGTTGGAAGCGTTCATCGGCTAAATCACCATTGCGACATTGCTCTAACGCGGTGAGCGGGTTAATCGCGCAGTTAATTGCAAGCTTATGCCATAGTGCTTCTTCAATCGTGTTATTCCACATTACGTCTGGCAATGCATGCTGAAGTACATCCACTAGAAACTGACACTGTTTGCCTTGGGCGTTGTAAGCCCCTAATTGAGTTACGCCTTTGCCAGTATGCAACACTTGGTTCATTGACGGCTTGAGTGCACCGTGCGTGGTGGTTGAAAGCACAATAGGAAAGTCATTCAGTTGATCCTGCATCGAATCAAGCGCGCCCATGCCGTTGTGCATAAACAGCAAAATGGTGTCACGATTGAGTGTATTGAGCAGTGGAGTGAGCGCTTGCTCAACTTGCCAAGCCTTAACGGTAATCAGTAAGAGATCGGCATGGCAGAGCGCGCTGCAATCATTACAGGGCAGGGTAATAGATGCCTGTTTATCTAAAGCAATGGAAAGTGAAGATTGAGCTTGTCTGCCCCATAATGAAACGCGGTGTCCAGCAGCATGCAGCTTTGTCGCCCAAAGCAACCCAACCGCGCCCGGCCCAAGCACGACGATATTCATAACACCTCTCCATTGTTAACTTTGCGCCAAGGATAATGAGGTAGAAATGGAAAGCAATAAAAATGGCGCTCGAGAGCGCCATTTAATGTTATTTTTCGAACTATTAGAAGTTGTATTGTACGCGATAGATCACAAGATCTTGGTAGTCACGACGCGCAAGCTTATTCACTGTGTAGCGATATAGCACACCAGTTGACCAGTTGTTTGTAACGTTCCACATAGCATTCAAGCTACCGTTAAGTCCCCAGCTTTCTGAATTGTTGCCTGAAGCGAAAGGTGTACTTTGAACATTTGAATAGGCATCATTACGAGCAAATTCTAGTTCATTCCAAGTAGCGAAAGTAAAGTTTTGACCTGCTATATCAGTGTTGTAGTAACCAACGTAGCCGAACATACCTCTATTGTTACCACGGATATCTCCAGAGTTTATTTGGTGCACACCGATAAATGGTGTAAATGCCCAACCATCACCTTTAAGACCTGTGTAACCTAAACCAAGCACGCGGTTTTGCTCGTGGAAAGCACTACCTTGACCATCGTTATCTTTATCAGTGTTGTACACTTGAGCATAGAGAGAAACACCAGAATCAGTTAGGTTGTAGTGAATCGTTCCTTTCGTTGAAGCACCACGATCATCACCAGCACGATCAACACCTTCGTAGTCATAGAAACCGTAAATTTGACCCCAGTCGAATGCAGCTCCACCTTCAATACCAATTACTGCTTGATTGCGATCTTCAATCTTTCCACCGAAGTTATCATCGTCGTTGCCGATACCGTGGTTCCAAGCTTGGTAATCAATGTACATACCACCAAAACTAAATAAGTATTCTGCTTGAGCTGGAACTGCAGATACTGCAGCTACAACACCTAGAGCTAAAAGTGATTTACGCATAAGGGGGACTCTCTATGTTTTGTCATAATTCAGCACACGTATATTTCTGATGTGCGTTCAATTGGCCCGAATAATAACGATAAAAATCTCAATTAAAAGTGATTGCGAATGCAAAAGTTAACAAACTTAGTGACCACGGTCACGTTAATGAATATTTGCTCGGAACTAGATTAATATTTCGTTCGTTTGCATCTTTAATGTGATTTTAATCACCTAAACGTTTGCTTTAGTATTGTTTTATGCAAATCGATAAACCAACATTTTTAGTTAGTGATCGTTTTGTAATCTTCAACGTATTTATTGACGGGCATGATGAAGAGTGATGAATGATGAAGAAATTGATGCTGTTTCCTTTGGCTTCAATCGTTTTACCTGAAGGGAAAATGAAGCTACGGATCTTTGAATCAAGGTACAAGCGGATGGTCACTCAATCCAGCCAGTCTGACTCTACATTTGGCATTTGTTTGATTGATAACAAAAAAGGCAATAAAGCAAATCAGTTATCTAAATTTGGGATGTTGGTTAAGATTGTTGATTTTGAAGCGCTCGACAATGGGATGTTAGGATTAACTGTGATGGGGATGGAGCGCTTTAGAATAGAGTCAGTAGTAAGCGAATTTGATGGGCTGCGAGTTGCTCAGGTCACGTCATTGCCCAGTTGGCCAGTAAGAGATTTAGAACCTCACGAATGGTATTTAAGCCACCAGTTACAAGCGGTTTATCAACAATTTCCTCAACTTGGCGAGCTCTATTCACACTGTTTTTTTGATGATGCCAGTTGGGTGGCGCAGCGATGGCTAGAGCTGCTCCCTATCTCGATTCAACAATTTGATGATTTAATGAGACAGGATGACGCGCACAGTGCGGTTGATTTTTTGTTGCAGGTTATCGAAGTCTCACACTAACTTTGAAAGCGTGCATTACACTGATAATGTGAAGTCGCTCAGCAACGACTCTGCATTAAAAAGAATATTGAAGAGTGATCGATGGATTCATTGCTCACGTATAAGGTTTTATGGCTACGTTATGCCAATGACCAAGGTTACCCCTAAAGGAAGAGCGCAGCATGATCAGTGATTCTCAGCATAGTGTGTCGCTAAGCCCAAGCTACACCAAGCAAGACTGGGCTGAATGCATGGAACGTGTCAAGCAACGTGATAAACAGGCGTTTGCTTTAGTGTTTCGTTATTTCTCTCCTCGTTTACAGCAGTTTGCGTTTAAGCATGTAGGCAGCGAGCAAGTGGCGTTAGAAATGGTGCAAGAAACCATGACCACGGTGTGGCAGAAATCGCATCTATTCGATAACCGAAAAAGTTCGCTTTCGACATGGGTTTACACGATTGCACGCAATTTGTGTTTTGATCTTCTGCGTAAGCAGCGCGGGCGAGAGTTACATGTTTATGCTGATGATATTTGGCCAACTGACTACTGCCCACCTGATTTGGTTGAACATTACTGTCCTGAACATGACATGTTAAAAGAGCAAATATTAAAGTTTGTGGCGTTGTTGCCTGAAGCTCAGCAAGCCATCGTGAAGGCGGTGTATCTTGAAGAACTGCCGCAGCAGCAGGTTGCGGAGATGTTCAATATTCCTCTCGGTACTGTCAAATCGCGTTTACGACTAGCTGTTGAAAAACTTAGACATTCTATTCAAGCGGAGCAATTATGAGCCACCATCCAAGCAACGAAGTACTGCAGCAGTATGCCAATGGTTCAATTGATGCGGCGCATGGCATTATGATTGCCACTCACCTTGAACTCTGTACTCAGTGTCGTCAACAGGTTCAATACTTAGAAACTCGTGCCGCCGAAGCGTTGTTGAGCCAATCGTTGCCGCAACAAAGAATGGCCGTTTCTAACGATGATCATTTAAACCAGATGTTTGAAACGATCACGGCGCTGGATACCCTACATCCATCGACCTTGCGTAAGCCTGAATCGATAGAAATTAAAGTCAATGATCGCGTTGTGATGCTGCCTAGTACGCTGAGCCAACTGATTCGCTTTAAAGGCGAGTGGCGCAGCTATGGTGGTAAAGTTTTTAGTGCCCACCTAGATATTGCTGAAGACTCTCGCATGAACCTGATGTACATCAATCACAACGTGCAGATCCCTCAGCATACACACAAAGGGGTTGAGTCGACCTTGGTACTCCATGGTGGTTTCAGTGATGAAGATGGACATTATCAAGTGGGTGATTTCATTCAAAGAGATGCGAGTATTAAACACAGCCCTTTTACCAAAGTGGATGAAGATTGTTTATGCTTAACGGTGTTAACTGAGCCAATGCTGTTTACGCAAGGTGTTGCGAGAGTGTTTAACTTATTTGGTAAAGGCCTCTATCCATAGTCTATAGCGGACACATCAAATGAAAAAAGGTCGTATTGTACGACCTTTTTTT
>AEZC01000047.1 GCA_000257205.1 Vibrio ordalii ATCC 33509
AGCATCGTGTTTTTTTCAGGATGTGCAATGTATGTGGGCTTGAACTATGACCAACTGTTTGGTGAAGCAAGCGTTCAATCAAGACAATCGCCAGTAGATTCAAAAAAAGCCTCTTTCTTTTTAAATGATGTTAAACCCATCATCGATCAGCGCTGCGTGGTCTGTCACGCCTGTTATGATGCGCCCTGCCAGCTAAAAATGTCATCAGTTGAAGGGATTGATCGTGGAGCCAGTAAAGCGTTGGTTTATCATGGTACGCGTCTGACGGCGTCGGCTCCTACCCGTTTGTTTGAAGATGCACAATACACAGAGCAGTGGCGAGATTTTGGTTTTCATCCTGTGCTGAACGAGAGATCTCAAACGCCTACCGCGAATCTAGAAGCAGGATTAGTCGCGAAATTATTAATGCAAAAAGAGGAACATCCGTTACCAGAACAAGATCAGCTAAAAAGTTTTGATTTCTCGATAGATCGCGAACAGGTTTGCCCAACAATTGAAGAGTACGGACAGTACAAACAAGATCACCCAACGTGGGGAATGCCTTATGGCATGCCAAATCTTAGCCCTCTTGAATACAATACGCTACTCACGTGGCTAAAAGATGGCGCAATCATGAATGGTCATATTCCGCTCACTTCTGATCAAGAGAAATGGGTTGCGCAATACGAAAACTTTTTAAATAAAGGTACTGCAAAGGATCAGTTAATGGCTCGTTATATCTACGAGCATCTTTTTCTTTCCCACCTTTATTTTTCTGAACTTGCTGGTCAACCTAGATTTTTCACTTTGATACGTTCGACAACGCCCCCGGGCGAGCCGGTTAACAGAATTGCGACAAGGCGTCCTTACGATAATCCTGGTGTAGAACGCGTCTACTACCGTTTGATTCCTGAGCAAGGCAGCATCGTAGATAAAACTCATTTACCCTATGCGTTGAATAAAAAACGTCTTAATGATTGGCAGGCATGGTTCATTCAACCTAATTATCAAGTCTCGGTTTTGCCTAGCTATGATATTGAAGTTGCCGCCAATCCGATGACGGCATTTGATGCCCTTCCGGTTAAAGCACGCTTTCGATTTATGTTAGACAATGCTCAAAACACCATCATGGCTTTTATCAAAGGGCCAGTGTGTCGTGGCCAGCTAGCCCTGAATGTTATTAACGACCATTTTTGGGTGTTCTTTTTAGACCCAGAGAAAGCGGATTTACCCGAAGTGAATCAATTTTATCGCTCGCAAGCCGCGAATCTGAAACTGCCAAGCGAGCTGGAAAGTAACACGTTGCCTATTACTCATTGGGTCCGTTATGCGCATCAACAAGCACGTTATTTGAAAGCAAAGTCTGAATTTACTAATCAGTGGTTCAAAAATGGCGATAACTTAACCACAGATGTACTGTGGATGGGTGATGGCTATAACCCGAATGCGGCACTGACTATTTTTAGGCATTTCGATAGTGCATCGGTAGTGCAAGGTCTGGTGGGAGAAAACCCCAAAACAGCATGGGTGTTAGACTATGCCCTACTAGAAAGAATCCATTATTTACTGGTGGCGGGTTTTGATGTTTACGGCAATTTCGGCCACCAGCTCATTACTCGCATGTTTATGGATTTTCTGCGTCTTGAAGGTGAAAGTAATTTTGTCTCTCTGCTGCCTAGAGAGATAAGGCACCAAGAGCAGTCAAGTTGGTATCAAAATCAAAGCACTCAACTCAGTGACTTTTTGCAACGTAACGTGGCCCCTTTTGATCAACCGACCAGTATTGTTTACCACACGCAAGATCCAAAATCTGAGTTGTTTGCACTTTTGAAGTCTGAGCTTCAACCTGTGTTATCAAATCGTTATTCGATAATTGACACTGGTTTTTCAACGCGCAGTGAACAGATGTTAAATAGCATTAATAAGATCAAAGGCGAAGGGTTGCTGGCTGTGCCACAAATCATGATGTTGATGATCACGGCTGAAAACGGAGAGGATCAACTGTTTACTTTGTTGCACAATAACGCCCATCTCAATATTTCAAGTCTATTTGATGAACAAAGCAACCGTGACCCAGCGAATGATGGTTTGACTCTAGTGAGAGGTGTCATTGGCAGTTACCCTTCTGCTTATTTGTCACTGCATGAACACGAGATTGAAGAATTGGTGATCTTATTGAGTAAAATGCAAAATGAGCAGGACTACGTTAAGTTGCTCGATACGTTCGCCATTCGCCGCAGTTCTTCGAAGTTTTGGCCGTTCAGCGATAAAGTTCATGCATGGTATCGAAAAAATCAGCCTGTCGAATCTGGTTTACTTGACTACAATAGATTTTAAAACAGATAAAAGTCACCTTTAATGGGTGAGATGAGAGGTGCAAAATGACCATACGTGACAGCATTGAAGCACTAGAACAACAGATCTATATAGCCTGTTCGGAAGGTGACTATGAGACGGTCAATCAGTTAGAACATCAGTTGGAAGTGTTACTGTATAAGGCACAGCACCCTTTTGATGATGATCCTAACGCGTTAAATGGTGGATCGGCAACAGATGATGAATGGCGCTGAATAACAACGGGAGCCATATTGCTCCCGTCTTTTATTTATCAGATCATTAAAATTAGAAAAAGTCTATTGAGTTACGGCCACTCTCAGCATCTTTGCTCTTAGGTGCATCGGAATTCTCTTTCTTTGTAGTCGTCGGCTTATTTCTAGCCGGCTTGGCTTTTGACGCCTTTTGCTTCGGTTTAGGCGCATTTATTGCTGCGACTACCGACGTCACCTCAGTTTCAGGTGCTTCAATCACTGGTTGGTCACACAATACAACGTAGTACTCTTGGTTAAATTCAAGAAAATCCCCATTGTACATTTTACGTCGTTTTCGAGTTTCAAGTTCTCCATTGACCGCCACATAACCATCGCTAATCAGGAATTTTGCTTGCCCGCCACCATCCACTAGGTTAGCAATCTTTAACACCTTATAAAGCTCAATAGGTTGCGTTGAAACTTCAATACCAATCGCCTCTATTTCAATTTCTTCGTTTTCTAATGTGTCTTTATCGTTAATCATTACGTTTTTCTTATCACGAATTTTCACGCAGTGTAATGCTAAATGCGCAAATTAGGAACCACAGTTAAGTACTTCAACTGAACTTATAACAGCAAAAGAGCCTATCATTGTATCGTACTTATAGGGTTTAGGTTACCTTGTCACCCTTTCCTATAATCTTTAAACATTAACCATTGGATCACTTGAGAGCGAGCTTTCAGAGCTGCGGGCAAAATTGCCACTTTGTGTCTCAACAAGGATATATAAGCAGTAATCTCTTTAGACGTAAACTCTCATGCACGATAAACTAAACACAACCATAATTTTATAACGAATTGTCTATGATAAAAGTGACAGTGTCTCGCTTAATAAAAGGCCACGATTTAAAGCAATCCATTGCCGCGTTGATAAAGCAAGAGAAGATACAAGCGGGTAACATCGCTTCTTGTGTCGGGTGCCTATCTGAAGTGCGCATCCGCCTCGCTGATGGCTCTTCAGATAGGCACCTTGTTGATGCATTTGAAATTGTCTCTTTGGTTGGCACGCTAACCGCATCTCATCAGCACTTGCACATTGCGGTTGCAGATAAAACAGGCAAAGTGATCGGTGGTCATCTTTTGGATGGTTGTCTTATCAATACTACCGCAGAGCTGATTTTACATTCCTACCCTGACTTAGTGTTTCAGCGAGAATTTGATAATCAAACGGGCTACAGTGAGCTGGTGGCATCTTGTTAAAATCCCTTTAATGATAAAACTGAATGCGCATATGCTAGTCTGTAAAATGTGGTGAAGCGTGTTTTTTTATTCACCCATTTCTCCCCAATAGCGACAGATAATTCGACGTTAAGCAATTTCCGTCTGTGAGCTATCTCTCACATCTGTTCTTTTTGTAATAACTCTGTATAATTAGCCGCCTATTTAACCATTGTTTATGTTCTGCTGATTTGGCGTCTGCACACCACTGATTCGCTAAACTCAATACCTAGGAAAACTCTCTTGATCTCTACCGCAAATATCACCATGCAATTTGGCGCTGAGCCTTTATTTGAAAACATTTCTGCAAAATTCGGTAACGGCAATCGCTACGGTTTGATTGGCGCCAACGGCTGTGGTAAATCGACGTTCATGAAGATCTTGAGTGGCGCGTTAACTCCCAGCTCAGGCAACGTCTCCATTACACCAGGGCTAAAATTGGGTGTACTGAGCCAAGATCAGTTTGCTTTCGAACAATACACGGTAGTTGATGCCGTGATTATGGGTGACCGTAAACTATGGGAGATCAAGCAAGAGCGTGACCGCATTTATTCATTAGCCGAGATGAGCGAAGCCGACGGCATGAAAGTCGCCGAGCTTGAGAGCGAATACGCTGAAATGGATGGTTACACCGCCGAAAGTCGCGCGGGTGATATTTTGTTAAAAGCGGGTATTGAGGAATCGTTTCATTTTGGCTTGATGCAACAAGTGGCTCCGGGTTGGAAACTGCGCGTTTTGTTGGCGCAAGCCTTGTTTGCCAACCCTGATATTTTGCTGCTCGATGAGCCAACCAACAACTTAGACATCCACACCATTGGTTGGTTAGCTGAAGAACTTAATCAGCGTAAATGCACCATGATTATTATTTCCCATGACCGTCACTTTTTGAACTCAGTGTGTACCCATATGGCTGATATTGATTACGGTGAGTTGCGTATTTATCCGGGTAATTATGAGTATTTTCTTGAAGCTTCAAGCTTGATTCGGGAGCAGCTACTCTCTGGCAACGCGAAAAAAGCGGCCGAGATCAACGAACTGCAAGACTTCGTTAACCGCTTTGGTGCCAATGCTTCAAAAGCAAAACAGGCTAGCTCACGCGCAAAAAAAATGGACAAGATCAAGCTTGATGAAGTGAAATCCTCAAGCCGCATTAGTCCTTCGATTGATTTTGGTGAAGGAAAGAAACTGCATCGCCTTGCACTTGAACTGCAAAATATTGGTCACTCTTTTGATGATGAACTGCTTTTCGAAGGTGCTAATCTGTTACTTGAGGCTGGCTCGCGTTTGGCTGTGATTGGTGAAAACGGCGTCGGTAAAACGACCTTTCTACGCTGCTTAGTCAAAGAGCTGCAGGCCAGCCAAGGTGTGGTGAAATGGTCTGAGAATGCCTCAATTGGCTATTGCCCTCAAGACAGTACTGTCGATTTTGATAACGATCTGACTATCTTTGATTGGATCTCGCAGTGGCGCACCGTAAAACATGATGATTTGATGGTGCGTGCCATTCTTGGCCGACTACTCTTTACAGCCGATGATGTGAATAAGAAAGCAAGAAACTGCTCGGGTGGTGAGAAGTACCGTCTGCTATTTGGCAAACTAATGATGCAAGATATCAACGTGCTGATCATGGACGAGCCAACCAACCACATGGATATGGAAGCGATTGAGGCGCTCAATAACGCGCTAAAGTCCTACACGGGGACACTGATTTTTGTTAGCCACGATCGCGAGTTTGTCTCTTCGCTGGCCACTTCGATCATTGATGTGAAAAACAAACAGTTGGTCTACTTCCAAGGTACGTACGATGAATACTTGGCTCATCAACAGAAGTTGTTAGCTGCGGCGTAATCAAACCAACGTCATAATTCCTGATACTTGTTGCCGCCAGAAATGACGGCAACAACGGATAATTTAGATTGTACTGTTTAGGGCGTGTTGATCTTTCGTGAGTGTTTTTTGAGTGACATAATAAGGAGTTATGTTCATGTTCGGCTTATCCTACTTTGCAATAAATAGCATAAGATCACGCCTAGATCGCTAGTTCAACCCTTCTAATATTAAATGCATTACATTTTCACTTTATTAATTTTCCGCCTAACGCCCGGTTAAGGGGCTGACAACGCAAACCACTGAACCTAAAATAACAACCGTAATCACAAATGCCGATTTGAACAAAAACCGCCACGCGGTGGCTGTCCCTCTTGAAGCGTTTGTATGGTTTATATTTCATTGCTATTGATTAATCAAGACTGAGCCCCCATGTAGTCTATGGATAAGAACACGCCTTACCACTCAGAACATACATTCCCTAACTGAGATAACTGGAGCGTGAAAATAAATATTCCAGATTTCTCAAGGAATGATCTAATGATTGCTTATCTTATTCTCGTTCACCGCTATCCAGGACAATTTAAACGGCTCTTTCATGCCATATACCACCCAAATAATCATTACGTTATCCATGTTGACAAAACTTCTGGAAAAGAAATTTCAGATGAAATAACTTTGTTTCTAAATGAGTACCAAAATGCTGAAATTCTTGAATCAGAAAATGCGCTATGGGGTGGGTATAGCTTAGTTAATATTGAACTTCGTGGTATGGCTAAGTTATTAAACATGAACAAAAGCTGGACACATTTTATAAACCTAAGTGGACAAGATTTTCCATTGAAAACTCAGCCATATATTCATGAGTTTTTGTCAAATAATAAAGACAAAGAATTTATTCGAGCACTAGACCAAAATGCAGCTAGGCCTAAAACGATGAATCGCATACAAAATATGTGTTTTGAATATAAAGAGCATATTTATCGACCTGAAATAGCCAGGAAATTCATGCCAGGGATAACACCATTTATTGGCACCCAATGGATGATTGTGTCACGAAAGTTCTGTGATTTTGTTTGTAACACGGATGCATCTCTGCCCTATAAAGAATTTTACAAAAATACATTTATTGCTGATGAAGGATTTTTCCAAACGGTTATGATGAATAACGATTGTCATGGTGAAATAATTCAAGATGACTTGAGACTTATCGATTGGGTACCAGATGGAGACATAAAGCTTAGACCGAGGACATTTACAATGGACGATATTTCCAACTTAATTTCGAGCCCTAATCTTTTCGCTCGAAAATTTGACCTATTAGAGGATGCTAAAGTCGTGGATAGGATCGAAAATCACCTCGCTGCAATAGTCTAATTTTTAATGAGCCACCCTGTATTAACGGGGCGGCTCAAAGAAACCTAACGCCCCTCTTGAGCCGTTTATGATTCATCACCCAACCTAAAGCTACATACTCAAGAAATTCATGATACATTTCCAACTCATGTTCTCGCACTGTATGCGCCCCATGATCCCACGGGGG
>AEZC01000048.1 GCA_000257205.1 Vibrio ordalii ATCC 33509
CTCTTGTTGAGACCTGTAACAAACGAGGCATCTCGAGCCTGTCTGCTCTAATGGAAATCGTTCAAGCTGTTACCCTTCGCAAGCCTTACCCAAACGTATTTAGTCTGTAATCCATTAAATCAAGCTCCTACTGGTGAACGGTTACGAAATAACTTCGACACGCATTTGAATTAGTTAATGTCTTGATACCAAGCTCATTCTCCGATTTGACTTTTTTCCTCTGTTTATATGCTTTGAATGTATCTCCAATTAAGTTAGCAGCATATTTTTCTTGTTTTGTTTTGGTGAACGAGTTTGAGAATTCAGCCCCTACCTTAATGTTTTTTATTCGTTTCCCTATTGATTGTTCTGGTTGACTATTGAATTGACGGATAAGATTTCTAACCCTCGAACTTGGGTCTTGATTGGTAACAACATTAGAACATGTTTTTATATTTATAGTTCTCGTTGAGTCTTCAAAATGAGCTATTTTTTCTGCAACAAATGATAATGGTATTTTCATACTGGGAAATAGTAATTAAATTTTAGGTAACAATGATTATTCTCACAAAATTATCAATTTCACGT
>AEZC01000049.1 GCA_000257205.1 Vibrio ordalii ATCC 33509
AGTACAATCCTACGCAGCTAGAGCCTCCAATGACCGACATTGGCATGGTTCAAGCTCAACGCAGTATTGATTTGGTATAAATAAAACTAAGGAACAATCATGTTTTTGCTTACGGTTTATATTACCGTTGCCATCGGTGTCTCTTTTATCTGTTCAGTGCTTGAGGCGGTGCTGCTGAGCATCACACCAAGTTACCTTGCTCAGTTGCGCCAAAGCGCTCATCCTTCAGCTGACAAATTAAGCAAACTCAAAGCGAACATCGACCGCCCCTTGGCATCGATTCTCACGCTCAACACTATTGCTCACACCATCGGTGCTGCCAGCGCAGGTGCACAGGCTGCCGTTGTATTTGGTAGCGAATGGCTCGGCGTATTCTCTGCGGTGTTAACTCTCGGTATTTTAGTGCTATCGGAAATCGTACCGAAAACCATTGGCGCGACCTATTGGCGTCAACTTGCGCCAGCTTCTGCGGTGGTTTTACGCTGGATGGTGTGGGCGCTGACGCCTTTCGTCTGGTTTTCAGAGCAGATCACCAAACGTTTAGCGCGTCACCATGAAGCGCCCAAAATGCGTGATGAACTCTCTGCGATGGCTATGCTGGCCAATGAGAGCGGTGAGTTTGCCGATGGCGAATCAAAAATGCTCAATAACTTGTTGGCTATCCAGCACGTCCCAGCTACTCAAGTGATGACACCGCGCCCGGTTTTGTTTCGCGCCAGCGCGCAACTCACTATCGACGAGTTTCTGGTGCAACATAGAGATACGCCCTTTTCGCGTCCACTTATTTATGGCGACAGCAAAGAGGACATCATCGGTTTTGTGCATCGCTTAGAGCTCTTCAAACTGCAACAAAAGGGCCAAGGCAGTCAACGTTTAGAAGAAGTCATGAGGCCGCTTCATGCGCTGCTCAACAAAATGAGCCTATTAAAAGCGTTCGAACAAATGATGCAAAAACGGCTGCAACTGGCGTTAATCGTTGATGAATATGGTACAGTACAAGGCATTCTGACCTTAGAAGATATTTTTGAATACCTACTGGGTGAAGAGATCATTGATGAAGCGGATAAAACCACCGACATGCAGCAGCTTGCTTATCAGCGCTGGGAACGTTGGAAGAAAACACACGGCGTCATTGAAAACAGGGATGAGGAATAGAAAATAAAGGAAATAGAATGGAATCCTAAATCGACAAAAATGCGGCGTAGAACATTGCGTACTAACGCTACAGCATCAGAACAAAGTGTGTGGGCAAAGTTACGATGCCAACAACTAGGCACTAAATTTCGCCGTCAGTTTGGTATTGGTCCTTATATCGTGGATTTTTATGCGCCAAGTCATCGGCTGGTGATTGAAATCGATGGTGACTCTCATTTCAGCGAGTCTTCTTATATCTACGACCAAGCAAGAACTGATTATCTAGAGCAATTTGGCATTCGTGTTTTACGGTATACAAACGAGGAAGTACGAATACAACTTGATGATGTTGTTGAGGATATTTGTCGCTACTTAAACACCCCACCCTAACCCTCCCCTCAAAGGGGAGGGAATTTAAAAGCGATCACCGTAATCAGCACCTTTCAGCACCCACAACGAACATGCTTTTAGTCTCCCCCCTTCAAGGGAGACGAGGCCGCTTTTAGCCCCTCTCCTTCTGGAGGGAAGTTAGGTGGATGTACGGAATTTAAAAGCGATCACTGAAATCAGCACATTTCAGCACCCAAAACGAACATGCTTTTAGTCTCTCCCCTTCAAGGTAGACGAGAGCGCTTTTAGTCCCTCCCCCTTCTAGGGGGAGGTTAGGAGGGGGTGTACTACAAACTCACACCAATGTTGCTCACGCCTTCGTCGCGTAGCTCTTGGCGTAGGTCTTTAATCAAATCAATATCTCGCTCTACGGCTTCACGCAGAGGGCGGAAAATAGCCCACTGCACATCCCATTCGGCGCAGACCGCTTCATTTTGTTTTTGATTGTCGTTGGTGATCTCTTCGCCCATTTGCGCTTCTTCTAACTGCGCCACTGTCAGCACCGATACCTGACTGATTTTTTGCATGTTTTCATACAGATAATCGCGATCAAGCAGGCCGTGAAGTAGGTGAGACAAAGCCACACACGCATCAATTGCTGGATACACAGCGTAAACATCAAAATCTTCTGAGCTTGGAATGATCTCTTCCAACTTCTCCAATTGGTTCTCGAAATTGATTTTGGCACTTTTTACCGTGAGCAATTCCCAAACACTGTCGAGAATATCTCGATATACTCGCGTGTGAGCAAATTCAGTATTGTCGCAAAACATGGCATAGTTCGGGTACATACGTTCACACAAACACGCCATAAAAGTAATTTGTTGCCAAGGTTCAAATTTCTCAAGACGAACCTGCAGAGGGTTTTGTAGCATAATCACTCAATCGCAGCAGAAAAAGACAGCGGAAGTGTACTTGATAACCAACAGGGAAAAAAGCAAAGCCGATGAACAATTTCACTCATAAACTCTATATTCTGACCGAACACAACGATATTTATCGACAAGCGATTGAACAGGCGCAGTTGAGCGGCTTAGCCATCACTGACGATCGCAGCGAAGCAACCATTTTGCTGGCCGCACCACCACTGGCGGCAAAGTATTTGGACGATTTTCCGCAACTGGAATGGTTGCACTCGGAATATGCAGGCGTCGACACCTTAATCTCGCCGCAACTTCGTCAAGATTATGAGCTCACCAACGTTAAAGGCATCTTCGGCCAGCAAATTGCTGAATACGTTCTGGGCAACCTGATTGCACACTTTCGCCACTTTGCTTGCTACGCGCAGCAACAAGCGGCCAAACAGTGGCAGACCCACCCTTATCAATCGATCAATGATAAAACCATGGTGATCCTCGGCACAGGCTCGATTGGCAGCCATTTAGCGAAAGTAGCCAAAGCCTTTGGTTTGCACGTGATTGGCGTCAACCGCACTGGCATTCCAGCTAAAAACGGGGGTTTTGACAAAACCTATCACATTAACGAGCTTGCTACTGCCCTCGCCCACGCGGAGATTGTGGTCAGTACGTTACCCAACACGCCGCATACCAAAGGCTTACTCAATCAAAGTACATTGAGCCATTGCCACAATGCATTGCTGTTTAATGTCGGGCGCGGTAAAAACCTGATTGAGAGTGATTTGATTGCACTGATTGAAGAGGGGCACATTCAACACGCCTACCTCGATGTATTTGAAAAAGAGCCATTAAGCGAAGATCACCCGTTCTGGACGCACCCTGCCATTAGCCTTACCCCACACATCGCGGCGGTAAGTTTTCCTGAGCAAGTAATGGAGATTTTCACTCGCAATTACCACTTGTGGCGCGACGGGTTCCAACTAGAAAACAGAATTGATTTTGAAAAAGGCTATTAGGTCAAATAGCGGTTAATAATCGGCACTAAGCCTAGGGAAACCTCGGCTCAATGTTACTATAGACACGCAAACCACTTGCCATTGCTGTCGAGCATACACTGCCTCATCCAGCGCAGGTAAAACAGGAACGATATCGGCTTAATTAAACGAGGAGCAAATCATGCCTTCAGCCATCACTTCGTGGCTACAATCACTGAACATTAATTTAGAACAACTGCTGCCAATTGCCGAAGCGCTTGGGCTGATCGCGCTTATTTCTATCGTTATCCATTTAGTGCTGCACCGAGGGGTGAGCCTATGGCTACAGCGGCGCACAACCAACGCACAAGTTTTACAAAACATTCTGTTTAGCAAAAAGCTTTTCAGCCGCTTTGCCTTGTTAATTCAAGGGATTGTCATTTCAATCCAAACTCAGCTATGGCTTAGCCACACCAGTGCGGCTTACGAACTGCTGCATACACTGACCTTACTGTGGATTATTCTCTTTGGCCTGTTAAGCAGTTACGCCCTGCTCAACGTGGTAGAAACGCTACTTTATCGCAGCGCAACTAGCCGTAATATTCCGCTCAAAGGCATTATTCAAAGCATCAAAATCATCGCGTTTGTTATCGCCGCACTGTTCGCGACGTCGATTTTAATTGGCAAATCACCAGTGCTACTGCTGAGCGGTTTAGGTGCGATGACAGCCGTCATCATGCTGGTATTTAAAGACCCGATTTTAGGGTTAGTGGCGGGCATTCAGCTTTCAGCAAACCAAATGCTAAGCGTTGATGACTGGCTCGACATGCCTAAATATGGCGCAGACGGTAACGTCATCGACATTAGCCTGACCACAGTCAAAGTGCAGAACTGGGATAAAACCATCACCACTATTCCGACTTATGCCTTGATCTCCGATTCGTTTAAAAACTGGAAAGGGATGCAAGAATCAGGCGGCCGACGCATTAAACGCAGCGTATTAATTGATGCCAATAGCATTCACTTTCTGACGCCAGAAGAGCAAAGCTACCTACGCAAAGCACAACTTTTAGAGCCCTACTTGGCCGAGAAAGAACAAGAGATCAACGCCTATAATCAGATGAGCCAACTCGATTTAGCCTGCCGCATCAATGGCCGCCGCTTAACCAATATTGGCAGTTTTCGTGCCTATCTAGAACGTTACTTGCGTAACCATGCCCAAATTCACCAAGGCATGACATTAATGGTGCGCCAACTGGCCCCCACGCACGATGGCGTCGCGCTGGAGATCTATTGTTTCACCAATACGGTCGTGTGGGTCGAATATGAAGGTATTCAATCGGATATTTTTGACCACATTTACGCCGTACTGCCTGACTTCGGCCTGCGCGTGTCGCAAGCACCAACTGGCAGTGACTTTCAAGCACTCGCAAGGTAAACATGACATTGCCTGAATTTCCTCCCCCTAATGGGGGAGGTTTAATCGAAAAGTGATCGAGAAGGGTTACAGTTTAAAGCGGTTAATTTCGTGTTGAAGCTCTTTAGATAAGCTAGAAAGCAATTCAGCTTGTTGGGAAGCTTCTTGCGCTTCTTTTGCCAGTTCATCAGACACATCGCGTATACCTTGGGTATTACGCGTAATTTCCTCTGTGACTGACGCCTGTTCTTCTGCGGCGGTTGCAATTTGGCTTGCCATATCGCTGATCGTACCGACCGCTTCACCAATTTTCACTAAGCTTTGCGCGGCCACGTTGGCATCTTCCACGCTACTTTCGGAAAGCTTGCTACTCTCAGTCATGATGTTCACAGCCTGAGTCGTGGTTTTCTGCAAGGTTTCAATCGTCTGTTGAATCTCTTGTGTCGAACTGTGCGTCCGTTGGCTGAGCACTCGAACTTCATCCGCTACCACCGCGAATCCACGCCCTTGCTCACCCGCCCTTGCCGCTTCAATCGCCGCATTCAGTGCCAATAAGTTGGTTTGCTCAGCAATGCCCTGAATCGACGACAAGATCGTATTGATGTTTTGTGCGTGCTGGTTCAAGTTCTCAATGACCTCTTTGGCTACCGTCATCTCTTTCGACAACTCACCGATCGACTGTTGAGTATTTTTCACCTGCTCAACGCCGTGGTTAGAAATTTTCACCGTATCCAAAGAGGTAGCCGCTGTATTGTCTGCGTTGCCTGCAATCTCTTGCGTTGCGGCCGCCATTTCGTTAATTGCAGTGGCCACCATGTTGATTTCATCTTGTTGCACCATAATGCGTCGGGTACGCTCATGGGCTTGCGCAGCAGTGTTTTCTGCTTGCAGTGTTAACCCTTGCGACACTTCATGGAAACGCTTGATCATGCCATGCATATTACCGACGAACTGATTAAAGTTATTCGCCAGTGCGCCTACTTCATCTTGATAACGTGGCTCTATGCGCTGCGTAAGGTCAGCATCACCGTCTGCAATTTCCGCCAATGCTTGGGAAACTCGGCCCAAGTCACGCAGTAAGAAGCCAACCAATGCCGAAAACACGATCACGACCAAAATTGTAATGGCGACTGATATCGAGGTTAACTGCATAAAGAGCGCGCCAATATTGGTGTACTCCACCTCTTTATCAAGCTCAATGCCGAGCACCCAGTCCGTCGAAGGAACGGCAGTAAAGAATAATAGTTTTTCAACATCACCAACCATCACAGTTTGTATTTTATTCTCAGTCATTGAGCGGTCGATGACTTGCTGCGTTAGGTTAGGGCTATAAGAAGCTAACGGTTTGAGAATTAAATCTTTATTGCGGTGGGCAATAATTAACCCTGTATCACGGTTGACCAACATAGCGTTTGATTGTGCCCCTGCATCAATCGCAATAACATCTTTAATCAGTTGATCAATTAACACATCGGCACCGATAACGCCCCAAAACTGCCCGTTTTTCTTAATCGGCTCAGCGAGCGTTACCATCAAAGCGCCCGTGATCGCATCGGCATAGGCGGCCGTCAGTATCGGGCCAGAGCTATTTTTCGCTTCTTGATACCATCCTCTTGTCCGAGGATCATAGCTTGCGTTATTTGCGCCTCGAGATGGAATAGAACGATGCATGGTGCCTTGCTCAGTGCCGAAATAGAGTAAATCAAACTGTGCGCCTTGTTGAGCTTGCTGTAAAAAAGGCAGTGAATCTTCCCTCATTGTGTGAGGGATCACCGCGCTAATAACTTTGCTACGAACATCCAGCCACTGGGTAATCGAACTCGTTGCCGATTTCGAGATACCATACACCCTTTCCTTGATGCCACTCTCCGTTTCATCTTTCAATAAATTTGCCGACAGTAACGTCAACACCACCGCCATCACAATAACAACAAGCAAACTTGTCATTATCAACTTACCTTTTAACGATAGATTCACAACTCACCCCCATTGGTGAAATAGATTAGTTTTTTTGTAAGCATCGCCAGCAGCACAAACTTTGCACTTACACCATTTTGCACTTACACCATATTGTGGTTAAGCAACACGGAAGCGAAATCGCAAAGCGTTATCGTTTAGTTGCTAATGGATACAAATCCTTTACACCTATTAAAAGTAAGTTACTGCAATTAACAATGCAATTAACACGGCAAAACATTGCGTTCAATGTATCACCTCATAACCTAAACTGCGCAACATAACAGCAAAAGCTTGCTTTATTGCAGGCTCTCCGTGAATCAAATGAATTTGCTTAGGCTTAGCGGCAATACCCTCAATAAAGCGCAATAAATCGGCTTGGTCAGCGTGGGCAGAATAGCCCGACATACTGTGGATCTGTGCATTCACAAGCACGTCATCACCATCGATCATCACCGAGTGATCGCCTTGCACTATTGCTCGGCCCAGAGTGCCTTGTGCTTGGAAGCCCGCAAAGATCACATCGGTTCTTTTATCAGGCAACAGCGCTTTTAAATAGGCCATCACTCGGCCACCTTCACACATGCCAGACGCGGCCACCACAATCGCCGCTTCCCCTGTTGAGGCTAAACGGTTGACCAATGCTTGATGGCTTCGATGATCTTGAACGGTAATACACTGTTCAAACGCAAGCGGATGCCTTTGTGCATCCAAACGCTTTTTCGCCTCTTTTCCCCACAATTTCTTAAACTTTCGGTAAGATTTCGTCACCTGTTGCGCCATGGGTGAATCTAAAATAATCGGAATATTGCCATCAATTTCACCGCTAAAGATCAATTGTTCAATATCAAACAGCAGCTCTTGTGTTCGGCCCACACTGAATGCTGGAATTAAAATGGTGCCACCGTCTTGCAAAGAACGGTTGATGATGGCCTTTAAGCGCTGCGCCCGCAGCTGCACATTGTCGTGGGTGTTGATTCAATCAGCAGATAATCGGCGCGAGGCGGAGAGACTGGGTCTGGCAATAACGGTGTGTTGCTGGGACCTAAATCCCCTGAAAACAGGACAATTTCATTATTTGGTAGTTTCACTTCAATAAACGCTGATCCTAAAATATGGCCCGCAGGCGTAAAGCGAAAATAAGTATTGTCTAAATCACGAGAAATACGCTGCCATACGCCATAATTCACCGGCTTTATTTGTTTATTGAGCCTTTCTAATATTCTTGTACGCTGTGCTTGCCCTAAACCAAGTTGAAGCTTTAAACCATCTTCTAACATTAACGGGAGTAATTCCGCGGTAGCGGGTGTGCAATAAATAGGCTGATGAAAACCCGCCGCTAATAACCAAGGTATACGGCCGATGTGATCAATATGCGAGTGGGTTAACAACAACGCCTGCAGATGAGTTAATGGAAAATCAATCGCCATTGGTCGGCTATCACGCCCTTGGAATAAGCCACAATCAACCAAAATCCCTTTATTCCCAAGCCTCAGCTCATGACAAGAGCCCGTGACGGTCTCTTTTCCACCGTGGTGGATGATCTGCATGTTCAATCCTTTCATTTTTTATGGAGTCATTGAATCGATAGTGCGCGCTATTTATTCATCACAACATATAGTCTGTTAAAAAATTCGTCGCAGCTGGCAAAGTTTCATTCTAACCTATGTATAGCTCACTAATATTTTTGCCATAAAACGCAAAAGGGTTCATCACATGGTGATGAACCCTTTTATACCGTGATCTAATTTGATTAGTACGTCACTAAGCTCTCTTTTTAACGAGAGATCATGAATTAGCAGTGATCGATAAAAAACACTCTAGCAGAGAATAAACCTATTTTTCACTGTAAGAGTAGTTGTAATAACCATAGCCATAGGTACTTGATGCTTTCTTCTCTACCGCATTAAAGATCACACCTTTCACTTCAATACCGGCTTGTTCAAAACGATTTCTGGCGACATCGATCTCTTTAGCAGTATTTAGGCCAAAACGTGCGACCATCAATGTTGTGCCTGCATGGGCACCCACAATACTTGGGTCAGTCACTGCAAGTACCGGCGGGGTATCAATAATCACTAGGTCATAATTTTGTGAAGCCCACTCAACCAAAGCTTTAAAACGTTGGTGCATAAGCAGTTCTGAAGGGTTGGGTGGCACTTGGCCGCGCGTCATAATGTCTAAGTTATCTACTTGGGTGGTTTTGATCGCTTGCGCGTAATCAATTTTGCCACTGAGAAGGTCTGAAAGGCCATTTTCCCATTTAACACCGAAAGGTTGTTGTAAGCAGCCTTTGCGCATGTCGGCGTCAATCAGCAGTACTTTTTGCCCTGTTTTGGCTACAACCGCAGCAAAGTTGGTGGAAACAAACGATTTACCGATGCCCGGCGCAGGGCCAGAAATCATCACCACGTTGTTTTTGGCTTCTAACATCGCAAAGTGCAAACTGGTCCGCAGGCCGCGTAGCGCTTCAATAGAAAGATCCGCCGGGTTGCTTTCTGCCAGCAGCATCATCTCTTGCAGGGATTTACGCTTTTTATTGATTTTTTCCGCAAATTCCAACTGAAGAATCGACTTAGGTACACTGGCGTAAACCGAAAGGCCAAGCTGTTCAATATCGTCTTGGTTTTCTACGCCGCGGTGCAGCGCCGCTTTCACCAATACTCCGCCAACGCTGAGCATGCCGCCAAGCAGTGTCGCTAACACGACTATCAGTGATTTTTTCGGTTTCACAGTTTGAGCATAGGTAGCCGCACCGTCTAAAATGCGCACATTGCCGACCGTTCCGGCTTTAATAATGTTCAGCTCTTGCACTTTGTTCAGCAATTGAATGTAAATTTGCTGGTTTACTTGTACGTCACGCGTCATGCGTAAAATTTCGCGCTGAGTTTTAGGCAGCTTTTGTACTTGTTTATTTAAGCGCTCTTTTTCACCAAACAAGACTTGGCGTTTATCCAATAGTGATTTGTAGGCCGGGTGGTCAGTGGTGAAACGCTGGCTCACCTCACTCTCTTTAAACGTGAGTTCGTTAAGCTGCGCTTCTAGCTTCACCATCACTTCTAAGGTGGATTTCGCTTCTAAGCTTAAATCAATCGAATCATTGGCTTGGCGGTAGCGGTTTAATACATCTTCCGCGCTGTCTAATTCGGTTTTAATGGTTGGCAGGTGGCCTTTTAAGAAAGCTAAACTTTTTTCAGCTTCTGCCGAATTGCGCTGCACGTTCTGCAAAAAGTAGTTTTGGCTTATATCATCCAAAATGGCTTGAATTTGGCTAGGGTTTTCGCCGGTGAAAGAGAGCTCAACAATGCCAGTTTGTTTACCGCGTTCAGTCACTGATAAGTTATCTTTCAGCCATTTAATCGCATCTAACTCGCTTTGTTTACTGATATTAAATGCAAAACCGCTATTGGCATCTAAATCAGTGACAAACAGTTGGTAATCATCACTTTTTGCCAGTTCACCTACTTTACCGCTGAGTATGATGCGGCCATCTTCACGCACTAACTGGTAGGTTTTTTGTTCTGCATCCTGCACCACTATTTGGTGGCCCGTTTGCCATGCGTAACTTGGCAGTTCAAAGCGGCTGACTTGAATGCGGTTTATTTGCCCGCGAAGGCGCGCAATGCCTTTACCAATAACGGGAAAGTAATCAGGCCCAACCAAGGTTGTTAGGTTAAATTTATGAACGGTGTCGCCTAAAATCATCCGTGATTTGATGATTTCAATTTCAGTGGTGGCGGATGATTCAGAAGAGAAGAGATCGCTCATTTCCCCGCCGACTAATGATGAAATACCACCAGAGCCTTTTTGTTCGATTTGAATCAAAGCATCGGCTTTGTATATCGGTGTTGAGAGCAAGGCAAAGGCAATGCCAAAGATAGCAAAGAAAGTGGTCGTCGCGAGAATGATCCATTTGCCATCCAGCAGAAGGCCAAACAATTTACCGAGATCGATTTCGTCAGAAGTGGTGTCGACGCGTTGTTTAATCTGTTGTGCTGTCATTGTGTTTAAAGTCCTAACGGCCTGTTTTGGCTTATGGTGATTACAGCTTTTTGGCCCAAGCTTGCGCGGCTTGGTCAATTAACTGGTAGGCATGGTCAAATGCTTCTTTGCTTTGGCGATATGGGTCGGGGATGTCTTGCTGGTCTATCCATTGCCCAAACAACATGGCTTTGCCGCGTGCTTCAGGGGCTATCTCACTTAATGCACTAATGTGCCCCTTTTCCATCACGAGAATTAAATCATACTGGCTGCAAAGCGCTGACGTGAGCTGCTGTGATGCATGACCAGCTAAATCAATGCCATGTTCGGCAGCAACTTGGCTGGCCATGGTATCGGCGGGTTTACCCTCAAGATGGCTTTTGGCGCTAGCAATACCAGCGGAAGCCACTTCTTTATTCGGCAATAGCTTTTGTAATACTCGCTCGCCTGTTGGTGAACGGCAGATGTTACCGACACACACCACTAATATTTTAGAAAACACGTTTTTTCTCTTATTTACTGTTCAGTTATGGCCAATTTTTCATCCGTAACGCACCTTCATACAGCTCATTAAAGCCGTTGATGGTTGGCAACAATTGCCTGATCAAACGGTTCCAGCGCCCAACGGGCGTGGTGGTGACATACACCACATCATAAGGTTGCAATTCAAACTCTGTGCCCATGACTAACGCCGTGGCATCTTGCATATTGAGCTGGTAAATATTGGCGATAGGGTCATCTTGGTTAGGTTGGTTAGACGCAGTATGACTTAACACGGCTTGCTGTTGTTGCGCGCCGCGAATCACAAAAATACCTGTGGCATCGGCTTCGTATTCATTAATGCCGCCGACTGTGCTCAAGGCTTCGGTCAGGCTCATACCGGTACGGTCAATTTTCAGCATTTGTGGCTGTTTGACTTCGCCCATCACAAACACTTTTTGCCCGTCGTTACGTGGCACATGCACGATATCGCTATCGCGCAGTAAGCGGTTTTGCGTTAAATCGCCTTTCTGGATCAAAGCATAAAGAGAAAGAAGTTCCTCCTTACCATTACGAGTCAGCGTCACATTGCGCCAATCCGCATCCGTGGTAATACCACCAGCACGGTTAATGGCATCTAATAATGTTAAGGGAATATTTGAGATGGCTTGCTGACCCGGCGTTTTAACTTCACCAGTAATGTAGGATTTTTGCGAGCGGAAAGAAGCGACGTTGACATCAACCTGAGGTGATTCAATGTACTTAGCTAACTTTTCTGAAATCACTTGGCGGATTTCCGTTACGGTTTTGTCAGCCACACTCACTTCACCAATGTAAGGGTAAAAGATGGTGCCATCCGCATGGACCCAGTTACCCGCTTCTGCCGAACTGCGGTATGAACCGGCAGGAATGGTTAGCTCCGGATGATCCCAGATGGTGATATTAAGCACATCACCAGGGCCGATGTAATATTCGTAGCGAGCGATTTCTTGTTCTAATGGAGCATTAGGTTGGGTAATGGGCTGATTTTTATATTTTTTCAGCTCTTTAATAAAAGCAGGAGTGAGGGGGTAGACATTCACTTGAGAAGATAAGGATTCGTTGCTTTCTGCTTCCCATGCGGCATTTTTTTCGCCCGTAGGTAGGTGTGAACCCGGAATGGTGCACCCCGTTAAAACTACTGAGGCGATAATCAAAGGCAAATACTTTTTTGACACGAGAACGTTCCTGCTATTTCAATCACAGCCATGACCAAGGTGCTTATACCCTTCCTACTTGAAGCTGCAGCGGTGTTGGCTACGTTCGTTCACCCCAATCACATAGTTTGCCTATGCTCATGGGGACTCACTCACTTGCCGCCTACCTGCAACTCCAAGTTGTTTGGGTATATATGAAGCCAAGGCACATGAATAATGTGTTTATCTATCAATGTGCTAGAAGTTATATATAAAAACTTGCTGGCACGCTACCGCCCTAGGGCGATCCCTATGACGGTGTTAAATGCGTTTAAGCCAATGATAATTGAAAATAGGTTATTCATTAAAAGTGCGATGCAGCGCGCACCAATCAAACTTTCAAATTACAATGCAATCAATAATAAAGTAGAAAAAATAAATTTTGATTTCTCAATTTTTTGTACTATCAAAGTCTGCGGAATGATCTCAATTTTTTGTACTATCAAAGTCTGCGGAATGATACATAGGTTATTATTGAATGTGAAGTAAGTATTTTCCTACTCCGTAAGTATTTTCCTTATTGATTTGCTTTATTTACTATCAAGCCAATTAATGT
>AEZC01000050.1 GCA_000257205.1 Vibrio ordalii ATCC 33509
ACGTATGCATTCGCTTGTTGAAACCTGTAACAAACGAGGCATCTCGAGCCTGTCTGCTCTAATGGAAATCGTTCAAGCTGTTACCCTTCGCAAGCCTTACCCAAACGTATTTAGTCTGTAATCCATTAAATCAAGCTCCTACTGGTGAACGGTTACCAAATATTAATCGTCTTAAGCAGTTGTAAATTTACACCACATTACCCATGCAAATAGCATGCTTTTTGGGGATTTTCGCTGTGGATGGTAGCATTGGGCGCAATGGGCTTTACCTCACAGAGAAATTTACCAGCAAAGAACTTGTTAACTCGATACTTGTCAAAAAATGGGAATTGCGTAAAAAATCAACGTTTACAGCGGTGGATATCGCACTACTATGGATCTCACCAATATGAATATTAAGTCTTTTAAATGCAGTTGGCCGCCAAGTTATGCTCATTCTCAGCGGATTTTTCTTTGCATCGTTTGTATGAATAGGTGAGTAAAGTATCTGGCATCATGGTTGATTGAGCTGTGATTTTACAGCGCGTCTAATGTGTCAGATGAAAATAATAAACAATAATCAAGGAAGAAGGATGATAGATATCACACCAGATATTTGCGATAAATTTGAATCGCAAATCAATATATTGGATTTGCCTTTGCAAACTTTTGGTTTAAGGAGTGCTTTTTGGGGGCAAATTGTCACCGTGCGTTGCTATCACGATAACTCTAAAGTTCGTGACGTATTGAGCCAAAATGGTAAAGGTAAAGTTTTAGTCGTTGATGGCAACGGTTCGTGTCAAAGAGCGTTATTGGGTGACCAACTGGCGATCATGGCGATTGAAAATGGTTGGGAAGGAGTCATCATTTATGGAGCAATACGCGATGTTGCTGCGTTATCGCAAATGGATTTAGGCGTGAAAGCGTTAGCGAGTTGCCCACTTAAGACCGATAAGAGAGGTGCAGGCGAAATTAATGTGACGCTGACTATCCTCAACCAGATGATTCAGCCGGGTGATTATGTTTATGCCGATTGGAATGGTGTTTTAACGTCAACTCAAGCGCTAGACTGGCACTAAAATCGGAAACCTACCCCAAATTGAACCCCTTGTTGCCACTCTTGATAATCAAGGGTGGCATGTAAATCAAGGTTTTCTGACACTTGAAGTCGGCTAGATAGCTCCGCCGCCATAGCACCGGCACTGCTCGTATCATTCGGATTACTGGCGGCTGAACGCAAGGTGCTTTTTAGTGATAATTTGGGAGTTAGCTGGTAGCTGAGGCCACTTAAAAAACCACTTTCGGAGCCGTAGTCAGAATTGTTTATCCTCGCTCCAATGTACAGATCTAAATTGTCAAAAAGGTTATAAGAATAACCGCCATCAATAGTCCAACTATCAAATTGCTGATTATCACTTTCGCTTGAAAGAAATAAGCGATGTGGAGATTGGCTCTGTGATGAAGGAAGTGCAGGTAAGGTATTGGCCATGCTAGATAACGAGACAAGCAGAAATAAACATAGTGCGACTTTTAGTTTCATCTGCCTCTCCTTATTCTTGTTTTGAGTTACTGCGTCCACTGCGGTGATAACAATTAAAGCACAAATTTCACACGATGACAGCGTTATGTATATAGCATTTTGTTATTTGCTTATGTGTAACATGGTTGCACTTAATGTGCAGCAAGTGTCTTATTTGTGTGGTGGTTTTAAATTTGATTAATTCGGAATGGCAATAAAAAATAGCAGATTTTCGTTGACTAATGATGACGAAGTAAGGTAAACGTAAAGGCAATGAAACACACGAGTATTTAAATTTTTCTATGTTACAGCGCAGCCTAGTAGTAATGACAACCACCATTATTATTACCGACATTACACATGTTGGGGCGGGCCGCTGAGCGAAAAGTTTTTACAAAAAAGGCCTGTATCCCACCAGATACAGGCCTTTTTTTATTACCAATTTTAACTGTTTTGGAGGAAGGGATGCGAGTATTAAAGTTTGGAGGTTCATCGTTAGCCGATGCTGATCGTTTTTTAAGGGCGGCAGATATCATCGTTAACAATGTACAGCAAGAAGAAGTCGCCGTTGTGCTCTCTGCACCGGGAAAAACCACCAATAAATTAGTGGCAGTTATTGAGAGTGCTTTGCGTAATGGCGAAGCAGAACGCCAAATAGCGGAGCTTGAATTCTCATTTTTCGATCTACTCGCTGGCATCAAAGCACAATTGCCTAATGTGGATTCGGCCGCTTTTGACAATCAAGTAAAAGCGTCACTGTCTCAGCTGCGTCAATTTGTACACGGCATTAATTTACTCGGTATGTGCCCAGACAACGTCAATGCGCGCATTATCAGTAAAGGTGAGCGAGTCTCTATCCAACTGATGAAAGCGGTACTTGAAGCAAAAGGACAAGCGGCTGCATTGATTGACCCAGTACAATATCTTTTTGCTAAAGGTGAGTACCTTGAGGCAATGGTCGATGTTGAGATCTCCACGCAAAATTTCAAACAAAATCCACTTCCGCAAGCGCATGTTAACATTATGCCGGGTTTCACGGCGGGTAATGAAAAGGGTGAATTGGTCTGTCTAGGTCGTAATGGCTCGGATTATTCTGCGGCCGTGCTTGCGGCATGTTTACGTGCAGATTGCTGTGAGATTTGGACCGATGTTGATGGCGTTTATAACTGTGACCCACGTTTGGTTGCGGATGCTCGTTTATTAAAATCACTCAGCTACCAAGAAGCGATGGAGCTTTCGTATTTTGGTGCGTCAGTGTTACATCCTAAAACTATTGCGCCGATTGCACAGTTTCATATTCCGTGCCTTATCAAAAACAGTTTTAACCCTCAAGGCGCAGGCACGCTGATTGGTCAAGATACTGGTGAAGATAAGCTGGCTATCAAAGGCATTACCACACTCAATAATTTGACCATGGTCAACGTCTCTGGCCCTGGCATGAAAGGCATGGCTAGCCGTGTGTTTGGTGCGATGTCTGCCGCAGGCGTTTCTATTGTGCTGATTACACAATCCTCTTCAGAATACAGCATCAGTTTCTGTATTGAGGCGCAAGATAAAGCCCTTGCCAAAAGCGCATTATCGGAAGCGTTTGAACTGGAATTAAAAGATGGCCTACTTGAGCCTGTCGAGTTTATGGATGACGTTGCGATTGTCACTCTGGTTGGTGACGGCATGCGCACTTCGCGCGGAGTGGCTTCTCAATTTTTCTCATCGCTGGCTGAAGTTCACGTCAATATTGTTGCCATTGCACAAGGCTCTTCCGAGCGAGCTATTTCGGCGGTGATTCCAGAAGATAAAATTTCAGAAGCGATCAAGGCTTGTCATGAAAATCTCTTCAATTCTAAGCATTTCTTGGATGTGTTTGTGGTCGGTGTTGGCGGTGTCGGAGGCGAATTAGTTGACCAAATTCATCGTCAGCAAGCCAAACTAGCCGATAAAGGAATTGTGATGCGAGTGTGTGGCCTTGCAAATAGTAAGGCGCTACTTCTGGATAGCGAAGGCTTGCCTCTGGAGCATTGGCGCGATCGAATGCATAGCGCGAGTGAAGAATTTAGCCTCGCAAGGCTTATCTCTCTAGTGCAGCGTAACCATATCATTAACCCTGTCTTAGTTGATTGTACTTCCAGTGAAGTGATTGCCAACCAGTACGCCGAATTTTTGGCTGCGGGTTTTCATGTTGTGACGCCTAATAAAAAAGCCAATACCGCAAGCATGGCCTATTATCACCAGCTGCGTGAAGTGGCGCGCAACTCGCGCCGTAAGCTGATGTACGAAACGACGGTTGGCGCTGGTTTACCTGTGATTGAAAACTTGCAAAATCTCATTGCCGCCGGTGATGATTTGGAAAAATTCAGCGGTATTTTATCTGGCTCTCTTTCGTTTATTTTCGGCAAACTGGATGAAGGTATGACTCTTAGTCAAGCTACGCAACTGGCTAAAGACAAAGGTTTTACTGAGCCTGATCCTCGTGATGATTTGTCGGGAATGGATGTGGCTCGCAAGCTGTTAATTTTAGCTCGTGAGGCGGGAATGCCTTTAGAACTGGATGACGTAAAAGTCGATCTTGCTTTGCCACCGGGTTTCGATATTTCGGGTACAGTTGCAGAGTTTATGGCGCGCTTGCCGCAGGCTGATGCTTATTTCCAAGAGTTATCCACTAAGGCTGCAGCCGAAGGTAAGGTATTACGTTATGTTGGTGAAATATCAGAAGGCCAATGCAAGGTGAAAATTGCAGTGGTCGATGAAAATGACCCAATGTTTAAAGTCAAAGATGGTGAGAATGCACTGGCGTTTTATAGCCGTTATTATCAACCGATTCCATTGGTGTTGCGTGGTTATGGGGCGGGTACAGAAGTAACAGCAGCAGGGGTGTTCTCTGATGTGATGCGCACCTTAGGTTGGAAGTTAGGGGTTTAATTGATGAGTTCAAGTGACATGAGTGTGGTGGTGTATGCCCCAGCTTCAATTGGTAATGTGAGCGTTGGGTTTGATGTTTTAGGGGCGGCTGTGTCGCCAATTGATGGCAGTTTACTGGGGGATCGCGTTGAAGTTAAAGCGGGCAGCGAACCTTTTGTACTCGAAACAGCAGGTCGCTTTGTCGACAAGTTGCCACAAGATCCAAAGCAGAATATTGTTTACGATTGCTGGCTTGTTTTTGCCAGAGAGCTTGAAAAAAAGAGCATTGCAGTAAAGCCGTTGCAAATGACGTTAGAAAAAAATATGCCGATTGGCTCAGGCTTAGGTTCCAGTGCTTGTTCAATTGTTGCAGCTTTAGATGCGTTGAACCAGTTTCACGGTAACCCACTTAATCAGACCGAGCTTTTAGCGCTGATGGGCGAAATGGAAGGTAAAATTTCAGGCGGTATACATTATGATAACGTTGCCCCCTGCTACTTAGGCGGCGTGCAATTGATGCTTGAAGAGCTAGGTATCATCAGCCAAGAAGTGCCTTGTTTTGACGATTGGTATTGGGTGATGGCGTATCCTGGGATTAAAGTTTCCACAGCCGAAGCGCGAGCGATCTTACCTTCACAATATCGTCGGCAGGACATCATTGCGCATGGACGTCATCTCGCTGGTTTCATTCATGCTTGTCACTCAGGTCAGCCTGAGCTAGCGGCTAAACTGATCAAAGATGTGATTGCTGAACCGTATCGTGAGAAACTTCTGCCCGGCTTTTCGGATGCGCGTAAATACGCTGCATCAGCCGGAGCGCTCACTACTGGCATTTCTGGCAGTGGCCCAACACTGTTCAGTATTTGCAAAGAAAAAGAGGTTGCCGAGCGAGTTGCTCGTTGGCTTGAACAACATTATGTACAAAATGAAGAAGGATTCGTCCATATTTGTCGCTTAGACAAAAATGGCTCGACCGTTACAGGAAGTGCTCTATGAAGCTTTACAACATAAAAGAAAATGATGAACAAGTCTCTTTTGGCCAAGCCGTACGCCAAGGATTAGGACGCAATCAAGGGCTATTTTTCCCAGCAGAGTTGCCTCAGTTTGAAGATATTGACGCGTTACTAGCGGAAGATTTTATTTCTCGTAGTACAAAAATTCTCAGCGCCCTGATTGGCGATGAATTACCAGCAGAGCAAGTGAATGCGTTGGTTGATGCGGCTTTTCAGTTTCCAGCCCCCATTAAGCAAGTGAAAGACGGCATTTATGCTCTAGAGCTTTTTCACGGTCCAACGCTGGCATTTAAAGATTTTGGTGGTCGCTTTATGGCGCAGTCACTGGCCGCCGTTTCAAATGGTGGACAGATCACTATTTTAACCGCGACTTCTGGTGATACTGGCGCTGCGGTGGCTCATGCCTTTTATGGAATGCCCGACATCAAGGTCGTGATACTTTACCCTAAAGGTAAGATCAGCCCGTTACAGGAAAAACTCTTCTGCACTCTGGGCAACAATATTCACACTGTCGCGATAAAGGGTGACTTTGATGCTTGCCAAGCGTTAGTTAAGCAGGCTTTTGATGACGCCAAGCTTCGCCAAGAGATTGGTTTAAACTCTGCAAATTCAATCAATATCAGCCGTTTAATGGCACAAATTTGCTACTACTTTGAGGCCGAATCACAATTAAGAAAAGCGCAGCGTGAAAACTTAGTCATCTCCGTACCGAGTGGCAACTTTGGCAACCTAACCGCTGGTCTGTTGGCAAAAGCATTGGGCTTACCTATCAAGCGTTTTATCGCGGCAACCAATGCCAATGATACGGTTCCTCGTTACTTAGAAACGGGTCAATGGGATCCAAAACCCACGGTCGCGACCACATCGAATGCGATGGATGTTAGTCAGCCGAACAACTGGCCGCGCATCGAAGAGCTTTGTCGCTTAAAGGGCTGGGGGCTAGATACCTTAGGTAAAGGTGCGGTATCTGATGCACAAAGTGCGGATTCAGTTCGTGAACTTTACGCGCAAGGTTATTTGTGTGAACCGCATGGTGCCATTGCGTATCGAGTTTTGGATGAGCAGTTGCAAGCGGGAGAAACGGGGCTATTTTTGTGTACTGCGCACCCTGCCAAATTTAAAGAAGTCGTTGACGATGTGCTAGGTACTGACATTGAATTACCAGCTCCTCTTGCAAAACATGCAGTGATGACGTTGCTTTCTGAAGAGTTAGACAATGATTTTGACGCTCTAAAAACGGTGTTAAGACGCGTTCAGCCTTAAAGAGATCCTGATTTCATCTTATTGAAGTCAGTGTGATATTTCTCTAGCTATAAAAATGGCGCTCATTGAGCGCCATTTTTGGATATGAATATTCTCATCAACGCTATGATTATAGCGTCTCAGTGAAGGTACGTGCGATAACGTCACGTTGCTGTTCTTGAGTCAATGAGTTGAAACGAACAGCGTAGCCAGAAACACGAATCGTCAGTTGCGGATACTTCTCAGGGTGTGCAACGGCATCTTCAAGAGTTTCACGCTTAAGAACGTTCACATTTAGGTGCTGACCGCCTTCGATGCGAGGTGCTGTTTCAATCGCAACTTCACGGCTTTCATACTCACCAAGGGCGCTGACCGCGATAACTTGATCTGCTTGGTAGCCTGCGTTAGCGGCAACGCAACGTGCTTCATTCTTTTCGTTATCGAGTAACCAGATAGAATTTAGTAGGTTGTCGTTTGCTGCTTTTGTAATTTGAATGCCTTGAATCATCACTATCTCCTAGTCCACTTAAGTGGCGTTATTGGTGTTTATTTTCTAACTTTGTTGAGTTGGTTATTATATAGCTAATATCCTTAATATTAATATTGATTTAGGTCAAAAAACAACGATAAACATTGATAATATGGGGTTTATTTTATTGATTTAAATCAATAAATCATTTAAAAACAATGAGTTCTACTTTTTTTTAATGCGTAAAATATTTTTTATTTATGATTTTGTTGTAATTTTACTACATTTTTAGCGCGTGTTTGACCTAAGTAACAGAAAATCAGACAATTGAAGTCCAATGTTGAAAGTACAAAGTGATTTAATGACAAATAGAATTCAGGGCCGTGGAATGAAATTTATTGGTGCTCATGTATCGGCCTCTGGCGGCGTTGACCAAGCCCCATTGAGAGCGAGAGAAATTGGAGCAAATGCATTTGCTTTATTCACTAAAAACCAGCGCCAGTGGGTTGCTAAACCGCTCGAAGAGGCAACCATTCGCGCTTTTAAGGCTAACTGCCACATGCTTGGTTTTAAAAGTGAACACATTTTGCCGCACGATTCATACCTTATTAATCTGGGCGCGCCAGAAGCCGATAAGCTTGCTAAGTCACGCGAAGCTTTTATTGATGAAATGCAACGTTGCCAGCAACTGGGGCTGACGCTTCTGAATTTTCATCCGGGTAGTCACCTTAAACAAGTCTCAGAAAGTGAATGTCTTGCGACGATTGCAGAATCGATAAACCTTGCACATCAAGCCGTGCCTGAGGTCGTTGCTGTGATTGAAAACACCGCAGGGCAGGGGACGAATCTAGGCTGGCGTTTCGAACATTTAGCCGAAATTATCCAGCAAGTTGAGGATAAATCGCGAGTAGGTGTGTGCCTTGACACGTGTCATACTTTTACTGCGGGTTATGATTTGCGCACAGTTGAGGCGTGCGAGGCAACCTTCTCAGAGTTTGATAGCGTGGTGGGAATGCACTACTTACGTGCAATGCACATCAACGACTCAAAGGCAAAGTTCGCCAGCCGTGTTGACCGCCATCATTCTCTAGGACAAGGCGAAATTGGTTGGTCATGCTTTGAATTTATTGCCAAAGATGCAAGGTTTGATGGTATACCATTGATTTTAGAAACAATCGATCCAGATATTTTGGCCCAAGAAATTCAAACATTAAGAGATCTACACGCACAATCGGTGGATTCAGTAGCATCTTAAATAAGTTGGCATCTTTCTTTCATAAAGACAAAGGCATAGCCGCGTCAAAATGAAGGAGGATGTCACTATGTTTTATTTGATCTCACGTTCACCATCAATAGCTCGACCACCAGTCCGATTGCCTATACCTAACCGACATGTGAACGGTCAAGGGCATACTCGAACGCCACAAAAATCACATTAACTGGCAAAAGCTCTGTGACATTGACTCATGCAGTCGTAGCTTTTTATGGTTACAATGCTGTCATTAGTTAATTTGCAGAGCGTTGTTATGACTCAATCATTGACTTGGCACGATGTTATCGGCCATGAAAAACAGCAGGAGTATTTTCAACAGACGATAGCGTTTGTTGAAAAGGAAAGGCTGGCGGGGAAAGTGATTTATCCACCTGCTGCTGACGTGTTTAATGCGTTTCGTTTTACCGAATTTGCTGGCGTTAAGGTTGTGATTTTAGGGCAATATCCTTATCACGGGCCAAATCAGGCTCATGGGTTATGTTTTTCGGTGTTACCCGGCGTTAAAACCCCACCTTCACTGGTGAATATCTACAAAGAGCTGGTGCAAGATATCCCCGGTTTTGTTACTCCTCAGCACGGTTACCTAAAAAGTTGGGCCGAGCAAGGGGTACTGCTACTCAATACCGTACTGACTGTTGAGCAAGGTATGGCGCATTCGCACGCTAGCACCGGTTGGGAAACCTTTACCGACCGGGTGATTGAGGCGCTAAATCAGCAGCGTGAAGGTGTTGTCTTCCTGTTGTGGGGTTCACACGCGCAGAAGAAAGGCAGCATGATTGATCGCAGTAAACATCATGTATTAGTAGCACCGCATCCTTCCCCTCTTTCTGCGCATCGAGGTTTTTTGGGCTGTAAACATTTTTCAAAGACTAATCAATTACTTATTGAGCAGGGGAAAGCGCCTGTGAATTGGCAACCCGTATTGGATAAGTGATTAATTGATGTTTTTTCGAGCAGGGTCAAAACAAGCAGGGTGAAGCTTTTATACACTTATCTAAAGTAAGTGTAATGGAGAAGCACAATGATGATTGAAAGGATCCGTAGAGAACACGGGTATATGGCGCGTTTGCTTGCCATTTTGCGAGATAAACAACGGCAATTGAGCAATGAACAAAGTATCAACTACTCTTTAGTGAGAGAGATTATTGACTACTTGGCGACCCATTCTGAGTCAGTACACCACCCCAAAGAAGATATTCTCTATCACTATTATATTGATCATTATGGTCAACATAATGATATTCAAAATTTAGCCAAAGAACATGTAGAACTTTCTGAGAAAACTCATGCTTTTCTAGAGATTGTCGATATGATTTTGCAAGATGCAGTTGTACCACAGCACGTGTTCATTGAGCAGCTTGAGGAGTTTATTTCTTCCCAGAAGCGCCATCTGGAGTTAGAAGAACAATCGGTTTTACCTTTGATCAGCCGCACCTTTAATGTCGCTGATTGGCAAGCGGTGGAGGCGAGCTGGCAACAATCCGAAGATGATCCAGTATTTGGTGAGACAATTGCCGAGCAGTACCAGCAATTAGCTCACCGAGTTCGGCAAACCGCACAAGAGTGCCAGTAATCTCTGCTGATTTAGTTAAACAAAAAAGGCACTGTTGAAGTGCCTTTTTGCTCAGAGTTTGATTTGATCTGCCTCAAAGCAGACATCCATTTCCATCAATTCTCTTTGTAACCGTTTTTGATCCTGAATCGCTTCAATTTCTCGCCACATTCTTTTTACTGGTTTAGTGCGACTAGAGCGGAGTTTTGTGATTTCCATTTCCAACATTTCGTCAAATTGCAAGCTTTCCATAAGCAACCCCTTGTTGTTGTTATTACGCCATGTCGTGCTCTCTAGATAGCACAGTTTTCGCTAGCCTAGCTATGATTTGTTTCTCATTTGTTTCTTTTTGATGAACCTTTTATTGGATTTTGACCAGAATTTCACAATTTTAGCGGGATTCTTTAGTACAAAAAGGGAGCGGTTAAGTGACGCAAACGATTTTATTTACATTTTTAAATGTTACATAAATGTTGGTTGTAAGGATTGCGATTGCCTGGCTGGCTGTTTTATGACCATTCAATAAAAAATTATCATAAATTTATGCAAGATTTAGTGGTGAAACTGATTAGCCCTTTATTCTCAAGGGGTGAGATTAAGTGAGTGCAACTGGGTTTTTATGGTTGTTTTTTATCTTTCAATGTTTCTAGTTTGGTTTTTTGGTTGCTGAATTGTTTTTGTATTGGTTTGTGAAATGTTAATTAAAGGTGATTTTATAGTGAAAAATAACATTTTAACCAAACCTGTTGCATATTGATTTTTGTTCTTCCAGGTTGCATTATCCGCCCGTCAAAAATACGTTGCCCCTTCAAAAGTTGAGACTCCTCACTTTTTGGGCGAATAAAATGCATTGCATAATATCGATAAAAACATGCTGGTTATAACCTTGACTCGCAGCATGTGCATTTTTTCGTGAAGCTTTTCGCTTAGGTCAGCGCTATCACTCTATGAGAGGTTCTTGTGACAGACTTAATCAATTTAATGAATGATCTACTTTGGGGATCCATCCTTGTTTATCTTTTAGTCGGTGTTGGTGTCTACTTCACCGTTCGCCTAGGATTCATTCAATTTCGCCATTTCGGCCACATGTTTAGCGTGTTGAAAAACAGCCGTAAAGCAGATAAGGCCGGTATATCTTCTTTCCAAGCACTTTGTACTAGCCTTGCTGCGCGTGTTGGTACCGGAAACATGGCTGGTGTGTCCGTTGCTTTAACGGCGGGTGGTCCTGGCGCGATTTTCTGGATGTGGTTGATTGCTATGCTTGGTATGGCGACTTCATTTGCTGAAAGCACCTTGGCTCAGCTATACAAAACTCGTGACAAAGATGGTAACTACCGCGGTGGCCCTGCGTACTATATGGAAAAAGGCCTTGGTATGCGTTGGATGGGCGTTCTGTTTTCCATCTTCCTGATTATTGCTTTTGGCCTAGTATTCAATGCCGTTCAAGCTAATTCAATTGCAGGGGCTATGAAAAATGCTTTTGGATTTGATCCGCTGTATGTCGGTATCTTCATCGTTGCAATTTCGGCTTTCGTCATTTTTGGTGGTATCCGTAAAATTGCGCGTACTGCTGAACTGATTGTCCCTTTCATGGCATTAGCTTACTTAGCGATTGCGATGTTTGTCATGGTCACTAATATAGAAAAGCTACCAGCCGTATTAAGCCTTATTTTCAAAAGTGCATTTGGCCTTCAAGAAGCGGCCGCAGGCGGTTTAGGTTACGCGATTGCTCAAGCCATGATTAACGGTATTAAACGCGGTCTGTTTTCCAATGAAGCGGGTATGGGTTCAGCACCTAATGCAGCGGCTTCTGCAACGCCTTATCCGCCGCTCCCAGCCTCTCAAGGTTACGTGCAAATGTTGGGTGTTTTTATTGACACGATTGTGATCTGTTCAGCAACTGTCGCCATTATTTTGATGTCGGGTGAATATGTACCACACGGTGAAATTACCGGTATCGAGTTGACTCAGCGCGCATTAAGCTCACAAGTGGGCAGTTGGGGTGGGATTTTTGTTGCTTTTGCAATTTTCTTCTTCGCCTTTACTTCAATCATTGCCAACTACTCTTATGCCGAAACGAATCTGATTTTCTTAGAGCACAATAATAAGAAAGGGTTAACGTTGTTCCGTATTATTTTCCTTGCCATGGTGATGTTTGGTTCATTGGCGACCTTGCCGACTGTATGGGCAATGGCGGATGTCTCGATGGGGTTAATGGCGATTGTTAACTTAGTGGCGATCATTCTGCTCTCTGGCATTGTGATTAAGCTCGCGAAAGATTATAACCGTCAGTTAGCTGCAGGTAAGGTTCCTACCTTCGATGCTAATGATTACCCGGAGTTAAAATCTCAGTTGGAAGATGGCATTTGGTACAACAACAAATAGCCTGTTATCGTTACTGACGATTAAATAGATTGAAAAAGCCATGCAGACACCGCATGGCTTTTTTTGTACTCTGTGAGCCATAAAACAAGAATAGAAAGGAAGGAAAATTATGCTCATTGTTGTTTCCCCAGCCAAGACGTTAGATTACGAATCCCCCTTGGTGACAAGCAAATATACTCATCCGGAGCTTATTGACCATTCCGCTCAGTTGATCGATGTGTGTCGTCGATTGACTCCTGCCGACATCTCAGCGTTGATGAAAGTGAGCGATAAAATTGCTGGGCTCAACGTGGCTCGCTTTGAACAGTGGAGCCCAACCTTCACGTTGGATAATGCACGCCCCGCCATTTTGGCGTTTAAAGGGGATGTTTATACGGGCTTTGAAGCAGAAACGTTATCGGATGCCGGATTTGAATATGCACAACGGCATTTAAGAATGCTCTCTGGCTTGTATGGTGTATTGAAACCACTGGATCTGATGCAACCGTATCGTTTAGAAATGGGCACGAGATTGGGTAACCCGAGGGGGGCTAACCTGTATCAGTTTTGGGGCGATATCATTACCGATAAACTCAATCAAGCTCTCAAAGAGCAAGGCGATGATGTGTTGATTAATCTCGCTTCCAACGAGTATTTTAAAGCGGTTAATCCGAAAAAGCTTAAGGGGAGCATCATTACTCCGGTATTTAAGGATTGCAAGAAAGGGCAATACAAAGTCATTAGCTTCTATGCTAAGAAGGCTCGTGGCATGATGGCTCGCTACATTATCGATAAACAAATCTCTTCTGTAGAGCAATTGGCTCAGTTTGACTGTGCTGGCTACTATTTTGTAGAACAGGAGTCATCAGCAACTGAGTTGGTCTTTAAACGCGAAGAGCAGTGATGTAAGAGAGGCGGTTATGTGGCAGTGGTTGAAAAAGCAGGTTGCGCGTTATGATCGCTGGTGCGAAAACATGGGTTTAACACCAGATAAAAAACGTAGCTGTGTTGCTTATCGTCAAGATCCTGTTCAGAGTAAAGAACGTGAGCGAGAATAAGAAGCTGCGTTTATTTGATACGCACTGCCATCTCGATTTTTCTATCTTTGAGCGTGAGTTTGAACACCATTTACACTTAGCTCGCCAGCAGGGGGTTGAGAAAATAGTGATTCCCGCCGTTGGTCCAAGTAACTGGCAACGAGTGGCCGAGCTTGCCAATGGTTATCCTGAACTCTATTTTGCTCTTGGTTTCCATCCTTGTTTTTTATCAACCTCTTCCCCTGCCGATATCGACGAGCTTGAGCAAAAGCTACTTCAAAAACCAGCCCAATGCGTGGCTCTGGGGGAGTGTGGCTTAGATTTTGCGACTGATATTGCTCCTGCTTTGCAAGAAACAATGTTTGAAATGCAACTAGAGCTTGCGAAACGAGCCAGACTTCCATTGATATTACACAGCCGCAAAGCGCACAACCGCTTAATACAACTGTTAAAAAAGCATCAATTTAACCAAGGTGGAGTGCTGCATGCTTTTTCTGGCAGCGTTCAACAGGCAAACCAGTTTATTGAACTGGGTTTTAAGATTGGCATCGGTGGTGTTATTACCTATCCAAGAGCCAACAAAACCCGTCTTACTATTGCGGCACTCCCAATCGAAAGTTTAGTGCTAGAAACGGATGCCCCAGATATGCCACTCAATGGTTTTCAAGGGCAAGCGAATCACCCGCAAAAACTGCCGATTATCCTGCAAACGCTTGCGTTACTGAAGAACCAATCAGAGCAAACGGTTGCTGATGTTTTGTGGGAAAATAGTCATTCTTTGTTCTTTCCGGTGTGAATAAATTCGAAATGAAATGTAGGTTTAATGATTCTAGTGTCAGTAATCATTGAACGTGCTCACATAAATGAGTTAATGGGCAGTGAATCTTATAAGAAAGTGTGAGGCTGGCATTACTTTATCTTAGTGGTGATGAGTATAATCACCCCGCTTCATGAGCTCCATTTTATAACACGCCAACAATAACCTAATAAGGAAATCATAAACTATGAGCCTGTTTATGAGCCTAGTCGGTATGGCAGTTCTGCTAGGACTTGCAGTTCTACTGTCTGATAACCGCAAAGCTATCAATCTAAGAACAGTGGGTGGCGCTTTTGCTATCCAATTTTTTATCGGTGGTTTCGTTCTTTACGTGCCATGGGGTCGTGATCTCCTTGCAGGTTTCTCTGCGGGTGTTCAAAACGTCATCGACTTCGGTAAAGACGGTACTGGTTTTCTATTCGGCAGCCTAGTTAACTTTTCAGTTGACGGTATTGGCTTCATCTTTGCTTTCCAAGTTCTACCTACTTTAATCTTCTTCTCGGCACTTATCTCTGTGCTTTATTACATTGGCGTTATGCAATGGGTAATTAAGATTCTAGGTGGTGGTTTACAAAAAGCACTCGGTACCTCTCGCGCGGAATCGATGTCTGCTGCAGCCAACATTTTCGTAGGTCAAACAGAAGCGCCACTAGTGGTTCGCCCGTTTGTACCTAAAATGACTCAATCTGAGCTGTTTGCAGTAATGTGTGGTGGTTTGGCTTCAGTTGCGGGTGGTGTACTTGCTGGTTACGCATCGATGGGTGTACCGCTAGAGTACCTTGTTGCGGCCTCTTTCATGGCAGCACCGGGTGGTCTACTGTTTGCAAAAATCATCAAACCTGAAACCGATACTCCAGATGAAGAGCTGGGTAGCGATATGGATGGCAATGATAAACCTGCCAACGTAATCGATGCTGCTGCTGGTGGTGCTTCTGTTGGTCTGCAACTTGCGCTGAACGTAGGTGCAATGCTACTTGCCTTCGTTGGTCTAATCGCGTTAGTTAACGGTATGCTTGGTGGTGTGGGTGGTTGGTTCGGTATGCCTGAACTGACTCTAGAACTACTGCTTGGTTGGCTTTTCTCTCCATTAGCATTCCTAATTGGTGTGCCATGGGAAGAAGCAACGCTAGCGGGCTCTTTCATCGGTCAAAAACTGGTTGTAAACGAATTTGTTGCTTATCTAAACTTCGTACCTTACGTGGGTGAGAACGCACAGATCGTTGCTGCTACTGGTGCGGTGATGTCTGAGAAAACTCAAGCTATCATCTCATTTGCACTGTGTGGCTTCGCCAACCTTTCTTCTGTTGCGATTCTACTCGGTTGTTTAGGTGGTCTTGCTCCTAACCGTCGTCACGATATCGCGAAGATGGGTATAAAAGCCGTTTGTGCTGGTACACTGTCTAACTTAATGGCCGCAACCATTGCTGGCTTCTTCCTTTCTTTCTAATTAAACAAGAGAAAGAGATATAGACGCCGTTTAACATCGCCCCGTAGCAAGAGATTGCTGCGGGGCTTTTTTGTTTTGGCGAAAGGAATGCTTTGATTCACCCTTTAGGCGGGTGGTCAGTGTTTATCACCGAAAGCTTTCTTTTATAAGTTAGCTTTTAATGGATAGATCAGAGTTTATCGGTAAACGAGATTATCGTTGACGCTGATCTTTTTTGAGATACAAACCGTTTGCTCTATGAATGACGCTACAGTTTTGTAGTGAAAATCTATACTGTATCAGTGAGATTCATTTTCAATAGAAGAGTGAAGATATCAGCTAGCATCAATCAATACATGGAGTATGATTTGACGCAAAGGCAGCCCGTTTTATCATGTCGTGTTGCTTTGATATAAATTAGATACGGGTATAAGTTACACACGGATATACGTTAGACACGGCGATGAGTGCAAATAAGCGGCATATCATGGTTGTGCCATGGGCCAAATTGGTACTGTGCGGTGACAGGGATAGCAATTGAAATGCAAGTGCATTTCGAGTCTTCAAGGAACCAAGTCCGTTCATTTGTGGCTAGTAAGCCATCTCGCTCTTAACACTGAGCGTGGTTTACTAGTGAACTATTTGAATATATTGATCGGAGATAGAAATGAGCGATTTAAAAGCAGCCGCACTACGTGCACTGAAATTGATGGATTTGACTACGCTAAACGATGATGACACGGATGCGAAAGTGATTGCCCTTTGTCATGATGCCAAAACGGCTGTAGGTAATACCGCTGCAATTTGTATTTACCCTCGCTTTATTCCTATTGCGAAGAAGACACTTCGTGAGCAAGGCACGCCAGAGGTTCGTATCGCAACCGTGACCAACTTCCCACACGGTAATGATGATATTGAGATTGCCGTTGCGGAAACGAAAGCCGCCGTTGCGTACGGTGCTGATGAAGTCGACGTTGTATTCCCTTACCGCGCATTAATCGCCGGTAATGAGCAAGTCGGTTTTGATCTTGTTAAGCAATGTAAAGCCGCGTGTGGTGACATTCTGCTTAAAGTGATCATCGAAACTGGTGAGCTAAAAGAAGAAGCATTAATCAAAAAAGCGTCTCAAATCTGTATTGAAGCGGGCGCTGATTTCATCAAAACCTCAACGGGCAAAGTCCCTGTGAATGCAACACCAGAATACGCACGCATGATGCTAGAAGTGATTCGTGATATGGGCGTTGCCAAAACAGTAGGCTTTAAACCTGCGGGCGGTGTACGCACAGCGCAAGATGCTGCATTGTATCTCGCGATGGCTGATGAGCTACTTGGCGCAGATTGGGCCGACAGCATGCACTACCGTTTTGGGGCTTCAAGCCTGCTAACCAATCTTTTGAATACATTAGAAGTAACAGACCAAAAAGCCGATCCAACTGCGTATTAATTATGCGCTGAAGTAGGACTGATAATAATAAGTCTGACTCGTGGAGTTGAGCCATCAGCTCCCGATTACCTCTTTACCTTACTGACCAAAGCATCATGCTTGGGAGGCAACTCATGTATTCAACTCAAACTTTTTTACCTCAAGAAATCATTCGCAAAAAGCGTGACGGCGAGATCCTCACCACCGAAGAAATTAACTTTTTTATTCAAGGTGTGGCGAATAATACCGTCTCTGAAGGCCAAATTGCGGCCTTTGCCATGACGATTTTCTTCAATGAAATGACCATGCCAGAGCGCATTGCACTGACGTGCGCTATGCGTGATTCAGGAATGGTGATCAACTGGGATGCGATGAACTTCTGTGGTCCTATCGTTGATAAACACTCAACTGGCGGCGTGGGCGATGTTACTTCGCTGATGCTTGGCCCCATGGTTTCAGCCTGCGGTGGTTTTGTTCCTATGATTTCAGGGCGTGGCCTTGGTCATACGGGCGGCACGCTGGATAAATTGGAGTCGATTCCCGGTTATAACATCACGCCAAGTAATGACGTATTTGGTCAAGTAACCAAAGAAGCGGGCGTTGCTATCATCGGCCAAACGGGTGATCTCGCGCCAGCGGATAAACGCGTATACGCCACACGTGACATTACCGCAACGGTCGACAACATTTCACTCATCACCGCCTCGATTCTTTCTAAAAAATTAGCCGCTGGGTTAGATTCCTTGGTGATGGATGTCAAAGTCGGTTCTGGCGCATTTATGCCGACTTACGAAGCTTCTGAAGAGTTAGCTAAATCTATCGTCGCAGTGGCTAACGGCGCAGGTACGAAAACCACGGCTATTTTGACGGATATGAACCAAGTGCTGGCCTCTTCGGCAGGCAATGCCCTCGAAGTGCGTGAAGCGGTACGCTTTTTAACTGGTGAATATCGCAATCCTCGCTTACTGGAAATTACCTTGGCCTCTTGCGTTGAAATGTTGTTGTTAGGCAATTTAGCAAAAGACAGCAATGATGCTCGTGCGAAACTGATGTCCGTTCTTAATAACGGAAAAGCGGCTGAATGCTTTGGCAAAATGGTCAAAGGGTTAGGCGGCCCCGCTGATTTTGTGGAAAATTACGATCACTATCTTGAAAAAACCGAGCTGGTTAAGCCCGTTTACGCTCCAGAAAGTGGCGTCGTATCGGCAATGGATACTCGCGCGATTGGCATGGCCGTGGTGGAGATGGGTGGTGGACGCCGCGTCGCAACTGACACCATTGATTACGCGGTTGGGTTTGACCAATTTATTCGCCTAGGTGACGTTGCCGATAGCAGCAAGCCGTTGGCGGTGATCCATGCGCGTAATGAAGCGCAATGGCAACAAGCGGCTAAAGCATTACAAAGCGCCATTCAAATTGGCGGAGAATACACACCAACACCCGATGTCTACGGCCAAATTCGCGCAGAAGACGTATAAAAATATCGGTTGGAGATAGCAATGAAAAGAGCATTTATTTTAGTATTAGATTCATTTGGTATCGGCGAAACCGCTGATGCACCACAATTTGGTGATGTTGGCGCTGACACTTTGGGCCACATCGCAGACCAATGTGCTAAAGGCGAAGCGAATAACGTGGATCGCCAGGGCCCATTGACGCTGCCAAACTTATCGAAACTGGGGCTTGCCATGGCGCATAAAGAGTCAACGGGGCGTTTTGCTCCGGGGCTTGATGCCAACGCTGATATTATCGGTGCGTACGGCCACGCAGCTGAGCTTTCATCAGGTAAAGATACTCCTTCGGGTCACTGGGAAATTGCTGGTGTTCCTGTGCTGTTTGAATGGGGTTATTTCAGCGATAAGCAAAATAGTTTCCCGAAAGAGCTGACCGATCGCATTGTTGAACGCGCAGGTTTGGATGGTTTTCTTGGTAACTGCCATGCATCAGGCACTCATGTTCTCGATGATTTGGGTGAAGAGCACATGAAAACGGGTAAACCGATTTTCTATACCTCAGCTGACTCAGTGTTCCAAATTGCTTGTCACGAAGAGACGTTCGGTCTTGATCGTTTGTTAGAACTTTGCCAGATCGCACGTGAAGAATTGGCGGATTACAATATTGGCCGCGTGATTGCGCGCCCGTTCATTGGCCCGAAAGCGGGAGAATTTGCTCGTACTGGCAACCGTCGTGATTTATCCGTTGAGCCGCCAGCGGCGACCGTGCTGCAAAAGTTGGTTGATGAGAAGCAAGGTAACGTGGTTTCTATTGGTAAAATTGCTGATATTTACGCCTACTGCGGCATCACTCATAAAGTCAAAGCGACAGGCATCCCGGCTTTATTTGATGCAACACTAGAACAAATCAAACAAGCGAAAGATAACACCATCGTCTTCACTAACTTCGTTGATTTTGATTCTGCTTATGGTCATCGCCGTGATGTGGCGGGCTACGCTGCAGCACTGGAGTACTTTGACAAGCGTCTGCCACAAGTGCTTGAGTTAATGGAAGAGGATGATGTGCTTATTCTTACGGCGGATCATGGTTGCGATCCAACTTGGCCGGGCACGGATCATACGCGTGAGCACATTCCAGTGTTAGTTTATGGTCACAAAGTGGCACCCGGTTCGTTGGGCCGTCGCGAGACGTTTGCTGATATTGGCCAGTCACTGGCGCACTATTTCGGTACGTCTGCGATGGATTACGGCACCAATTTCTTACAGTAAGCGTAGCTATTCATTTTTGAGGATGAATAGAGAGATCACTCTCTATTCTTTGGTCAATTTAGATAAAGGATACTTTTAATGGCAACTCCACATATTAATGCTGAAATGGGCGCATTTTCAGACGTCGTTTTAATGCCGGGTGACCCGCTTCGTGCCAAATACATCGCAGAAACTTTCCTGGATGATGTGGTACAAGTGTGTGATGTGCGTAACATGTTTGGTTATACAGGAACGTACAAAGGTCGCAAAATTTCGGTAATGGGCCACGGCATGGGGATCCCTTCATGCTCAATTTATGTGACGGAACTTATCAAAGATTTTGGCGTGAAAAAAGTGATCCGTGTTGGAAGTTGTGGTGCGGTCAGCAATGATATCAAAGTGCGTGATGTTGTGATTGGCATGGGTGATTGTACCGATTCCAAAGTTAACCGTATCCGTTTTAAAGACCACGACTTTGCTGCGATTGCCGATTACAAAATGGTTAAAGCTGCAGAAGAGGCGGCTACAGCCAGTGGTATTAACGTGAAAGTGGGTAACTTGTTCTCCGCAGAACTTTTCTACACGCCAGATCCAGAGATGTTCGATGTGATGGATAAATACGGTATTGTTGGTGTAGAAATGGAAGCGGCGGGAATCTACGGCGTAGCGGCGGAATATGGCGCAAAAGCACTGACGATTTGTACTGTGTCTGATCACATCAAAACTGGCGATCAAACGACTTCTGAAGAGCGTCAAAACACTTTCAATGAAATGATTGAAATTGCGTTAGATTCAGTATTGATTGGCGACGCTCAATAATCTTCTTTTATTAAAAAACCTCAGTGTCGCAACTGAGGTTTTTATTTACAAAGCTTGCTAGGTCATATCATTCACATTCTGCAGCAGCAGGTTCTCACCACCACTCTTTGGTTTTCGGCGCAGTAGTAGCAGTGTGAGTAATACACCGCTGACAAAGCTGGTCAACAGCATGAGATACATGTAGCGATCACTTTTACGATAGTGGTGATCTGAAATCGCCGTGACGCGGCCAGTTTCAAAAGTAATGCGGATAAAACCAATAATACTGCTTTCATGATAGACGGGCTCAACCAGTTGCTGACGGCCAATGCTGGCCGTGCGCAGTGGTGTATCCAATCCTAATACTTCGCGTACGCTTAACGCGTTATCGCTGGCGGCTAATTTGACCCCTTCGGAATCATAAATGGTGGCATCAAACACCAGTTTATCTTGAGCTAATTGGTTGGTTAGGGCTAGCAGGCGCTCTTGATCTTGCTCTGATATCATGCTGCCAGCAGATAATGATGCCTGTGAAATCAAAACCTTAGTTAATGTTTCTAGTTGGTTGGCCTGAATTCGTTCGTTACCTTTACTGATCACAACGCTGTTTTTTACGGTAAAGAAGAACATGCCTGCTAATAAAATGACGGTAAGCACACGAATTGCGACGCGAAATGAAAATAAAGAGCCGTCCATAACCCACCTGATTGGATAAATAAAAACTTTACTCATATTGAGACTTGCGTTTTTAAATTGCAATAGGGTAACGTCAGGGGCATACACCCATTTATTGATACTCGAGCATTGAATCGAGTTGATCCCATTTTGCTTGTGGTGCGTTTAAGCAGGCTGAAGGAAAAGGATTGATTAAGGAATGATAAACATGGATGCCCTCAAAACATTGCCGATCAAAAGGCACACAACGCTGCTCAACCGCTTGCCTGAAACTCGTTTTTCTTCACAATTTGACAAAGCAAAAGCAAGTTGGATTATTTTTGCACCTTATCTCTCCACTCAACATTTTGATGATATTGATTTTTTTACCGGTTACTACAACGCCGTCCTCGATATGTGGAAAGTGGGACATTATGAAGTGGCGCTGATGTCAGGTGAACTGACGACAGAGCACGAGAAAATTTTACAAGGACTCGAAATTGATTACGCCCGTTTGAGTGAAGTGCCTGACCTGTCCAAGCCGGGTTTGATTGTGATGGATATGGACTCTACGGCGATTCAAATAGAATGCATTGATGAGATAGCCAAGTTAGCGGGTGTCGGAGAGGAGGTCGCCGAAGTCACTGAGCGAGCGATGCAAGGTGAATTGGATTTTGAGCAAAGCTTGCGTCAGCGGGTTGGCAAACTTGCTGGTGCCGATGAGTCGATTCTTGAATCGGTTCGCTCTACATTACCCATGATGCCTGATTTGCGTGAACTGGTGGCGACATTGCATGCCTTGGGGTGGAAAACGGCGATTGCATCTGGTGGCTTTACCTATTTTTCAGATTATTTAAAAAGCGAACTGCAACTTGATCATGCGCAATCCAATACGTTGGAAATTGTTGATGGCAAGCTTACTGGTCAAGTGTTAGGTGAGGTCGTTTCGGCGCAAACCAAAGCCGATATTTTGGTTGAGTTAGCACAGCGTTATGAGATTGAATTGCACAATACTGTCGCGGTTGGCGATGGGGCGAATGATTTAATTATGATGGCTGCAGCGGGGTTAGGCGTTGCTTATCATGCGAAACCTAAAGTTGAAGCAAAAGCACAAGCGGCGGTCCGTTTTTCAGGCCTTGGCGGCGTGCTCTGTATTCTTTCTGCCTCATTGGTGAAGCAGCAAAAACTCAGTTGGAAAGTGAAGCCTTGAGTAAAGCTCAACGGTGAAAGATAAGAGAGTGAGCGATGCCCGCTCTCTCTCTTCTACCCACACACACTCTCTTCTACCCACACTCTCTTTTACAAAAGTCAGTCTCTTTTACAAAGTTAGTTCTAAGCGGATCAAGACTTCTTCTGTAATATCGATCACCTCTCCATAACCAATGATCGAGGTGATCTCTTTTTCTAGCGTACGAGCGTGATGAAGACTAATTTGTGCCAACTCATTGAGATCACTGCGCAGCAGCGTAGTGATTGGGTCAAAGACGGGTGCACTACAAATCCTCAAGATGTAAATTTCACCCATGTGTTGCGCTTTTTGGATAAAATTAATGCGCTCTTTAGTGTTTTCAAAATCACTCAATAATTTCGATTGAATTGATTGAATACGCGTGCCAAATTTGATTGCCGCAATATAAACGTCGTGATATTGCGGTAGCGCACCTTCAATGCGCCGCATCGGCTTAGCCAGTAGAGTATTGGTGTGGCCTTTGAATATCGGCTCTAACGTGATGCGATTTTCTTGGCCTAATTTAGCCAGTAACACAAGATGAGGCGGCAAGGGATAATTCACGCCAATCACCTTAGGGCGTAAATTTGCACCGTGTTTATCAACGAAAATCGGCGAACTTATCATCTTATCAAGCAAGATGTTGTGCAACCCTTCCAGTAAGTTATGACTTGGTAGCACTTCTTCTTTCGGTAGCAACTTATCTTGATTGTTTTCAATAATGCTATTGAAAAAAGCGATCGTTTTGATGGTATGTATATTTTCTTCTATCACCAATTGCAGACGCTGACCTTCTGGCCCAATACGAATGACATGGTAGGGAAGGCTATGCAGCGGCAGCTTTTTATCGTAAAGCTGTAATTCGTGGTAATTGATGGTGACATTATCGCCTGCTTTTACTGGCAGTGGTGTATCCAAAACAATACTTAAACCACGTTTAGATAAATCAATTGTGTGGCCAGTTGCATTTACCCCTGATCCTGAAGTGATGGTCAGCGGTGTCTTGAATTGGTAACGAGGCTCTTTTCTACGCGAGCGAGCGTCAAAGTAAATGCCTGTAGGTTGGCCAATGATCTGCCTTAAATGACGGAATTTATTGAGTTCGCTATTGGGTAAATTGGGTTTGTCAGTCAATAGGTAATCTTTTGCCGAATCCTCATCGCCAATTTCTTGTAAAACGCCACAGTGCGTTAAGTGGCTTGAGCGATCAGACAATTCATGGGCATGAACCGCAAGTTCTTGACGCTCTTCATCCGAGAGTTCAAAGACAAATAAGCGAAACGCTTTCCAACTTTGTCGACGAGCGCCAACATGCCAAAACATTTTTCTTTGTTCACGGTTGGCCTCGGGCATCATCATTGAAAAAAAGAGCGTTTTTTCCTGATGTTCATACTTAAAAGCATAAAGCACATTATTGCTACCCCGCATCCCCGGCTTGGTCAACTGCTCCATCCGCTCTTTATTGAATAACGAACCGAGTACTTGCTGATTACGCTCGTCGTGCCAGTATTGCCATATAGGTTGGTTATTTTCAGTCAGCAGTACCAACTTCAGTTCGCTGCCACTAAAAAATACCGGTAAGTTACAGGTATGTTTTAAATAGGTGTGCTCGTAACCACGAGTCCGTGCTCTGATCAGCTTATCTTGGTTATCATGTCGTGCTTTCTGAGTGTTATTTTGCAGCGATTCAGTAATCACTTTTTCGATGATATTTGTATCGGAAAGTTTTAGTGTACGGAGAAATTTCACGGCGTCGTTATCGTAAGATTCATCAATCCCTAAAATACGATATTCAATGGTTTGGTTGAGTCCAACCACTTCTGACGTTTTGTTTAGTTCGGAAAAATAGACTTGGATCACCTCACCAAGCTTGTAGTTAAAAGCGGCGGGAACTTTAAATTTTGCACCAGAAACCGATAGATCAACACTGAGGCCATTGACCAGTTGTTTACTTGATAGGTGAATTTCAACTTGTGAGGTGACTTTTAAGCGATTTTCTTGGCGTTTCAGATCATAACCAAGCTTAATTGGCTCAGCTTCAAAAAACGTACTGCCACCGTCCTTTTGTGGGTTTTGGGCACCACGTTGTTGCATCACACGGAAGTTGTTTGGCGTATTGTTTAACGCTTCCCATACACCTTCCGTGTACGCCCCAAATTTTTTGATCCCTTTGTGATAGGCGTTAAAGGCCACATCGTCGAACCAATGTTTGCGGCCATCTAATTCATATTCTCGGCATTCCCCTTGCACCCGACCTCGCAAGTCAATACTTTTAACACAAGGAGCCATGATGCGATTGAGCTCCATCTTGACCAGTAATTTTGCCGACGGTGATTCATCTGCTGTCATTTGTGAAAGAAGATAGTCAAAATCAGGTAAACGGTAAGCTGGGATCAAACGCTCTGCGATTGATAGAATTTCAGATTGCTGCATACTTTTCTGTTAGAGTGTCCGTCTCAAAGATTAATCGGCATCGTTACCATAATCTTTAGTTATCTGTTGCGAAGGTTCAACCTTTATTTAAATGTAAATCAACCTATACCC
>AEZC01000051.1 GCA_000257205.1 Vibrio ordalii ATCC 33509
ATTTCGGTGATTGCGATCGCTCGTTTCGGTTTATTCCGATCACCTGATCCTACCGTTTTTCTCTCTTCCTATTTTTACTCTAAGTGATCGGATTGCGCCAGTTTTCTCATTGACTCACCTCCCAGTTCTATTCGATGACTATTGTGAACGAGACGATCCATGAGAGCGTCAGCGACGGTGGCGTTGCCGATCATGTTGTACCACTCTTTGACAGGTAGTTGACTGATGACGATTGTGCTGCTGTTTTGGTAGCGGTCCTCAAGCACTTCTAACAAGTGACCTGCATGCTCTTGAGTCAGTTTTTCCATCCCCCAGTCGTCTAGGATCAGTAGAGCTTTCTTAGCCAACGATTGAAGTTGCTTTTGATAGCTACCATCCAGACGACCTGCGGTCAGGTCATCAAGCAGGCGAGTTAATCGGTAGTATCTGACCGTGTGTTGTTGATCGCAGGCGCTGCTTGCCAGTGCGCAGCCAAGATACGTTTTACCTGCGCCTGTTGGGCCTGTGATCAAGATGTTCTGGTGCTTGTGCAGATAGCCACCCGTTAGCAGTTCGCTCATCTGCTTGCGGTTGAGGTTTCGTCCCTCCTTGTAAATAAGTTGGCTCGGCTGAGCATCCACTCTCAGCTTGGCTTGTCGTTTCAGGCGTTGGATTTTGGTTTGATTGCGATTCAAGATTTCACTTTCCAGAAGTAGGCTTAACCTCTCCTCGAAGTCCAGCTCTGCGTAGGTGGTCAGTTGCTCTTGTTGCTGCTCTAACGCTTTCGCCGCATGACTTAAGCGCAGGGTTTTGAGTTGGTCGTTCAGTGCGTTCATATCTTTTCTCCTAGTGATAACAGTTCGGGCCACGAACATTGCTGTGAACAAGGTTCGG
>AEZC01000052.1 GCA_000257205.1 Vibrio ordalii ATCC 33509
ATCATTTTGATATAAATCGACATGCAGACATGAATTCAACGCCAAAATGAAACACAATTTCGCTCACTCGCGCTTTTGTGAGCAATATATCGAACATTTTCTATTGAAAATGCCACACTAAATATAAGTTTTTCATCGAATAAGGTTTCACCATGACCACAACCACACGATTTGAAACCGATGTTGTTATCATTGGTGGCGGAGCAACCGGTACTGGGATCATGCGCGACTGCGCACTGCGTGGCATTGGGTGTATTTTGCTAGAAAAAGATGATATTGCCTCTGGTACCACCGGGCGAAATCACGGTTTATTACATTCCGGAGCACGTTACGCAGTTACCGATCCTGAATCGGCCAAAGAGTGCATCCAAGAGAATCAAATTTTAAAAAATATCGCCAGACATTGTGTAGAGAAAACCGACGGCCTGTTCATTACTCTGCCTGAAGACGATCTTGCTTTTCAGAGCACGTTTATCGACGCGTGCGCTCAAGCTGGCATTACAACCGAGCCGCTTTCTGCCAAAGAAGCACTGCGTTTAGAGCCTCACGTTAATCCAAACCTTGTTGGCGCGGTCAAAGTACCCGATGGCACACTCGACCCTTTTCGTTTATGCGCTTCCAATGTGCTAGACGCCAAAGAGCATGGTGCGCGGATCATGAACAAAACCATTGTGACGTCGCTGATCCGCCAAGGTGACACAGTATTAGGCGTGCGCTGTTTACAGCTCAACACTCATCAACAATATGAGATTTTCGCCAAAGAAGTGATTAACGCAGCTGGAATATGGGGACAAAACATTTGTGAATACGCCGATCTCAACATCAAAATGTTCCCCGCGAAAGGCTCATTGTTGATCCTTGATTATCGTATCAACAACCTTGTGATCAACCGCTGTCGCAAGCCTTCTGATGCCGATATTCTTGTCCCTGGTGATACCATTTCCCTGATCGGTACTACCTCTGAACACATTGACTACGACCAAATTGACAACCTGCACGTGACTGAAAAAGAGGTTGATATACTACTGGCCGAAGGCGCGAAACTGGCCCCCATCATGGCGAATACTCGTGTATTACGCGCTTATGCGGGTGTGCGTCCATTGGTCTCTATTAATGATGATGGCAGCGGCCGAAACATCAGTCGCGGCATCGTATTACTTGACCACGAACAACGCGATGGACTGAAAGGCCTCACCACGATTACAGGCGGTAAATTAATGACTTACCGCCTAATGGCAGAATGGGCGACCGATTTAGTCGCCAAAAAACTGGGCAATAATACCCCTTGCGAAACTCATACTCGCGCCCTACCCGGCTCCAACGAAACCCCCAAACAGGTAAAAAAAACCGCCAGCATTGCCAAACCCGTCTATGAATCGGCTATTTATCGCCATGGTGAGCGCGCACAAAATTTCTTATCTGATGATGCAAAGAGCCAAGCGGTTATTTGTGAATGTGAAATGGTGACCGCGGGCGAAATTGAATACGCAATTAAGCAACTCGATGTAAATAACTTGGTCGATTTACGTCGCCGCACTCGTTTAGGTATGGGGCCGTGCCAAGGGGAGCTTTGCAGCTATCGCGCCGCCAGCTTATTTCAAGAATATGGTCACGTTTCGGGAAACCAATCGAGCCAACTGTTGGTTGAGTTTTTAGAAGAGCGCTGGAAAGGCATTAAACCGATTTTCTGGGGAGATGCACTGCGCGAGGCTGAATTCAGTTACTGGATTTACGAAGGCTTGTTCGGAGCCAATGACATTCCAACGCAACACAAGCAAAATGAAAGTGAGGAGACGTTATGATGAAATACGACGTCACAATTATCGGTGGTGGAATTGCAGGTTACAGTGCTGGTCTTCGCTGCTTACAAGCGGGCCTAAAAACAGCACTGATCAGTCAAGGCCAAAGTGCTCTGCATTTTTCATCCGGTTCCATCGATGTTCTGGGTAAACTGCCTAGCGGCGAAGCGGTTGAATCCCCTTTGCTCGCCATGGAAGCATTACGTCAACAAGCCCCGAATCACCCTTACAGTAAAATTGGCGCTGACACTATTTCGAAAGGGTTAATGTGGTTTCAAAAAACGCTGCAGCAGCGCGGCATGCCGCTGACACACCAAGCGGATAATAGTAACCACTATCGCATTACTCCGATGGGGACATTGAAAGCCACTTGGTTATCACAACCTTATGTTTATCAACATAAAACGAATGCTGATTTTAAGCGTATTGTGCTGCTCGCCATCGATGGTTACCGAGATTTTCAACCACATATGCTGCAAGATAACTTACGCGCTCTACC
>AEZC01000053.1 GCA_000257205.1 Vibrio ordalii ATCC 33509
GAACGCTTGCACTCAATGCAACGAAAGCGCTGAAAGCCTGTTACTCCAGTTCCGTGTTTACGAACATGTTCAGTTTGGTTGCAAAATCGACATTGAACTTGAATGGTAGCCATGATTTCTAATTTGAGGGTGAAAAGGCTACCATTTTAACACAACATCTCCATGTTGGAGTCACGACCCAAATTCTTGCTTTCATTTTATTACATAAAAAAGTGATCCATACATAGGTCACCGCAATGTTAGCCGCTATTTATTAGGTTCTATCTCTATACTATAAGCCTTAGTGCCCCAAAGCGGTACGGTCGATAGGCTGTGTTTGAAGCTACCATCTGTTTCTTTGGTGGTATAAGACAAGTAGATCAGGGTTTGATTTTCTACATCGTAGATACGTCTGACTTTCATTGACTTGAAGAAAATGCTTTTTGACTTCTTAAACACGATTTCGCCTGATTTACTTTTATCAATTTTCGCAATCATCTCTGGCGTGATATCACCAGTCTGACGACACGAGATAGAGCTATCACTTGGATCAGAAAGGCTCAAATTAGCCTCAATTGAAGCAATATGGCACGTAACACCAGTTACAATATCATCACTTAGATTTTCGATTTTTACGTCTTTAAGTGTGAAAAATCCGAGCGATACATCGCCAACTTCATTGTTATCGCAGCCAACTAAACCAAAGCTAAGTATGAATGCGGTGGTGATGAGTTTCTTGTTCATGTCTATAATCCATTTATCCATCTTTCTGCACATGATAGCAGCATCAAAGGAGAATGATATAGGCTGTTATGTTGATGTTTTGGCCAGCATATCTGCAGTTTAGATGAGGATAATGTGAGTAATTGCTTGTCGCATATCGATCTGGTCAGTATCCTGCTCGTAACAATTAAAAGAAGAAGTAAATAGCAATGATTAACCAACCTGACGTTGTCGCCATTAAAAACCAATGGCTGTTTGACCAAGTGAATGTTGAATTTCCCACCCAGGAGAGCTTACAAGGTCGAGACCTTTACCAGCAGGCTGTTATTCAACGTAGCTATCGTTCTTTTATGACCTCTATTGATGATCCCAACTTGTCATTACTCGACGAGATTTATTTAGTTGATTTTCATCGAATGACAATATGGTTTGCTCTTCTGCAAGCAAGCCTATGGGACGATAAAAATGATCAATCAAAGGTTATCGAATTCTTTACCCAAATTATTTATTCACCACCTTGTGAACTTTACTTAGGTTTTAAACAGGGTGAGCCAGTTGCTGCTGGTGTCGTCACTTTTACTTCTCAAGCGCTACTCATTTCTGACATCGTTGTTTTGGATAAAGATTCATTTGGTGGAAAAGACGCATTTATACATTTATTGCTCGAAAAATTGCGTTCTAATCATGAATTCAGCGGTGATATTTTTATAGAACAGTAACTTATCCTGTTAAAGTGCACCATTAAAAGTCTAGGATCATCTTCATTCTGAATTTGCATTTCGATACGACAGGCGGTTATAACGCCAGTTGCAACATCTTATTCGGCATAAAAGAGTGATGCGGATATAAGTTATGCATATCAACTCTTACCTTCGTTTCATTTTGTTAACTCAATCATTCTATCCCTTCATTCAAGGGGTAAGATTAAGTATCGAATGAAGGAAGTGTTTATGGCTGTAAAAAAAATAAAATGCATTATTTTCGACTGCGAAGGCACTTTGGTGGATAGTGAGCATTTGTGCTGCGAAGCATTGGTTTATGTCTTAAACCAACTTGGATCCGATATTACTTTTTCACAACTGCGCAACCATTTTGAAGGCGGTAAAATTGCAGATATACTGTTGCAAGCACTTGAACATACGAACATTAACGCCGATCTTGATCTTTTAGAGAACCTTTATCGGGATAAAGTTAATGAGCTCTTCCAGCAATCTCTTTCACCCATGAATGGTGCGATAGAACTACTTGAGTATTTACGCCAGCAGGGTATTGAATACTGTGTCACCTCTAATGCACCTAAAGAAAAAATATCATCAATTTTACAACGGAGTGGTTTTCTTCCCTTGTTTGAAGGACGTATTTTTTCAGCCTTTGATGCGAATAGCTGGAAGCCTGAATCTGATTTGATTCGTTATTGTGCGATGAATATGGGATTTCTTTTACAAGAATGTATTTATGTGGATGATTCAGCAAAAGGGGTTGAAGCGGGTATTAATGCAGAGGTACCAACCGTTCAGCTAGCACCTCTTAACCCGCAGGGTTTTTCTCAAGCGCCTAATGTCGTTGTTATCGACACATTACTCGAGCTTAAACCATGGCTCAATGCACATTGTTGGCCAAGCAATGAATGTGTTTATGACTGATTAGCGCGGTGTGTACACCAATCATTTGCTGGACACTTTGTAAGTGGTCGGTTTTAAAACCACATTGTGCACAGATAAACTTTTCATTGTTTGTGGAAATAAAATATTCGTCATGCTGACAAAGTGGACAGCAGTCTATTTTTTCGAGTGTTTTATTTATATTTTTCATAATCAATTCTCAGCAGCGAAAAGGGAGAGTAATGTTCTCCGTATGCACAGAATAAACACTAATCAAAACTTGCTCTCTGTAATATTTACCTTAGTTTCAAAAATTAGAGGCATTTCATACTTCACTGTAAGGAATGTTCAGTTTTGTATCTTATAGCCGTAGAAATTTGTGTTTGAGATGTGCCTATCTAGCTTCGTTTTGTGATTGGTTTTCAGTATCGTCTTGACGAAGCGTTCCGTAAGGTGGAGAACATCATGCAACAATTCGGCCTTTCTCTTTTTATGTATCGATCGATAGATAGTGCGTGTGATAAACGGAGTCTAGTTCAAAAAGCCAAGATAAGATGCGGTAAGAAACTCGACAAAAAAGCGATATTGGCTTTGAATGAAGAGAGAACCTTAATGTGAACGTCGAGACTATGTCCCAAAGTAGGCCAGAAAGTATGTCCGAAAGCTTAGAACTTACCGCTCAGTTTCAATCTTACATGGAAAATCCGCTGCTTTGGCCAATGTTGGAGGTGTTGCGCAAACAGCCTTCCGGTTGGAAAGTCCATACGTTAGCGGCACATTTAAGTGAACAGGGATTCATGCCTGTACTTGATAGCGCACCTGAAAAAGACCTCTTTAAGCGTAATTTTTTGATCATGAACGCGCTCTATCAGCTTCAAGAGACGCTTTACCCTGAAAAGTGGTTACAAGTGTCAGCAATGGACATTGTACTAATGCCAGCGCATCGTGCGGTCAATTGCGAAATCGACCCAGATGAACCATTGCGTGATTATTATACGCAGTGGAAAAACTATGAGGCTGATGAAGGAGAAGTGCGCCGCTTGTTGAACGAATTCTGGACTCGTTACCGCAAAGCAATGGGTGGAACGAGTAACCTTAATATGAATCGTATTCAAGCATTGAGGCTGTTTAAATTACCAGCTGAAGCGACGCAAATTGAAATCCGAAAAACATGGCGCAAGTTAGCACTAAAGTGGCATCCAGATCGAGACAATGGCAATGCTGAAACGTTTCGAGTGTTGTGTGAAGCATGGAATATTTTGCGACAAAATAGCTAAAGCACAAGTCTTAAACTCTAAACAAGATATTCGTCAATAAGGGTCAACTGGCACAGCAAGGCATGCCTAAGCTAACTGCCTGTAAGGTATTAAAGCAAAAAGAAGCGATTACTTGCTTCTTTTTGCTTTTGCTTTGGCGGATTTAATCTTACTGATGGTTTTTAAATTGTGATTTGCGCATACGGTTTAACGCTGCCATCACATCGATGACTCGTGGTTTCGCTAAATCACCATGGTTTGGCATATTTTGGTGCCATGTTCCTGCTAATAAAGCCACCATCTCTTTGCTTGGTTGCGCTGACCACCCTGGTGTTTGTGCAAACTGGAACCAAGTCCAGCCAATCGCATTGACTTCAGAAGGTGACTCCAACTGTTCTAACGCATTTAAATCCGTAAATTCTTTGCCAAAGCGAAGCGAATCAACACCTTTGGCTGAGACGCGGAATTTGCCATCAACCAGTAATTTCTGCAGCACGGTGCGATTCACTGCGCGCTCTGGGAAAATGGCCAGTGGCGTTTCACACTCGTTGTGACGAGCAGTTGGGTGCTGTTTGATCACTTCTTTAGCTTTGTTAGTCACATCAACGGCGTGGTAATCATGCATTTGAATGACCGTATCGGCAACATCTAAGTAATCACCGGAGCCACCCATGACGATCAGCGTTGAGATATCCAAATCATCACGTAGCTGCCCAATACGATCAACCAATGGTGTAATGGGTTCATCGCCTTTACTAACTAATGCTTGCATACGCTCATCACGGATCATGAAGTTGGTGGCCGAAGTATCTTCATCAATCAGTAATGTACTAGCGCCAGATTCAATGGATTCTTGTAACCACGCTGCTTGCGATGTTGAACCGGACGCATCTTGAGTGCTGAAATCAGAAGTTTCTTTGCCCATAGGCAGATGATTGATGTAGTTGGACAAATTCAAATTATGCACGCAACGTCCATCTTCAGCGCGAATTTTCATGGCTTGATGATCCGTAACAATTCGCTCACGCCCATCGCCGGGAATATGGTTGTAAATTGAGCGTTCGATCGCCGTTAATAACGTCGATTTACCGTGAAAACCACCGCCGACGATAAGGGTGATACCTTTGGGGATGCCGAGTCCTTTCATTTTGCCTTGGTTTGGTGTCTGAAGCTCGACTTCTAGCGATGTGGGGGCTTGGAAAGTAACGGCGTCTTTCATCGGCAGATCGCAGTTACCTGCCAAGCGAGGTAATACGCTGCCATTGGCCACAAAAGCGACCAGATTGTGCTGTGTCAGTTGTGCACGCATTGCTTCTTGATCTTCGATCACAGCGCAATGCTCAAGTAGGGCATCTTTATCCAGTTCATGTTCAATGGTGGCTCGGCGAATGAATTTTGGCAGATAAAAGGTGATGATGTTGAGCGCTTTTTTGGCCAGAATGTCACGACCTTCAGCGGGCAAATTGATGCGAAAACGAAGCTCAATACCATGCTCTGTAAAGAGAACGGCTGTGCTATCAAGCACTGTTTGACCGGTTAATGCGATGGCAATATGGTTCTCTTGCTTAGCAAACTCAGCAAAACTACGCGCGATAAAATCTCTTGCGGCCATTTGATAAGCGCTTGATTTTTCTTTTAACCATTCCAAACCTGTTAGAGACCAAGCTCGAGTAGCGCGGAAGCGCGATGCAGAAGCGTAAGGATCCGCTTGAATATGATCAATATACAAGGTGAAATCACCAAAATCGTATTGTCCTTTAATCTGCTGATAGGCTCGGTAGTTCTGTTTCTCTAGCTTTTTGAGAATTGAGGTTAATAAATCCATCTCGATATCGCTCGTTTGGAAAGGAAAGGCGGCGATTATAGGAACCACCAGACTGAGAGTAAAGAAATGATAAGTGATTCCTTTACTCTACAAAACCTTTGTATCAACGGGATGTACATGATTTTGGTTCAGTAGCCCAATCTCAAACTCGTCACAAGGCATCGGCTTACCATAGAAATAGCCTTGACCAAACTCACACCCTTCACTGATGATAAAGTCTTCTTGGCTTTGAGTTTCAATCCCCTCGAGGATCACTTTCAACTTTAATTTCTTGGCAACGTGAATGATTGAACGAACAATTTCTTTATCTTCCTCACTTTCATCCAGTTGATGTACAAAACTTTTATCTATTTTTATGCAATCAAAAGGGAATTTTTTCAAATAGCTGAAAGAGGCGTAGCCTGTGCCAAAATCATCAAGTGACAATGTCACGCCCAGTTGATGTAGAATTTTTAACGTGTTGCGAGCCACCGCTTCATCTGCAATTAAACAGCTTTCAGTTACTTCTAACTCTAAATACCGAGCAGGAAGTTGATAGGTATTCAGTAGCTCGCGAACTTGGTCTGCAAATTGGGCATTCTGTAATTGGACCGCTGAAACGTTAATGGCCATTTTAAAATCATCGACCTGTTGTGCCCATTTGTTCGTTTTTTCAATGGCTGACCGCAGAACAAAGTTGCCTACTTCAAAAATCAGTCCATTTTGTTCTGCCATATGAATTAAGGTTTCATTAGATATATCGCCCAATACAGGATGTCGCCAGCGTAGTAGTGCTTCAGCTCCTGTCCAGCGATGAGTGGTCGGAGATACTTTAGGTTGAAAATAGAGCATGAGTTCATCATTGCGTACTGCGCGCAACAAGTAACTTTCTAATTGATTGATTTGTTTGAGTGAGTCACTGAATGCTTGCGAGTGATAGCAAAATTTATGACCGGAGTCCTTACATGAGACCATGGCAGCCGAAGCTTGTTTAAGCAGCTCGATAGCATTGTCAGTATCTAAACTTGTCGCAATACCAATATAAGCGTGAAGATGAACATTATGGTTATCGAGTTTAAATTCAGAATGACCGATCTCGACCAATTTATGGCACAACTTTTCTAGGTGGCGCGCTAATAGTTTTGTTTTGACGATCAAGACTAAATCTGTCGACGTGGGGCGAGCGGTCAATATTTCAATTTTGTTGCAGTGGCCGAGTCGTTTACGGTACCGAGAGATGACTTGATCCCAGGCGCGGTAGCCAAAGTGAGACTGAATGTGACGAGCATTAGTGAAACCAATGTGAACTGCAGCAACTTCTGTGCGCTGCTTTGTTGCCTGTAAAAGGCTATTTTTAAGCTCTATTTCAAGTGCATGACGGTTTAAGAAGCCAGTGCTGGTGTCATGCCATTTTTGATATTGAATTTGTTGCTCTGCGGCGCGGCGTTTATCGATTTCTTGCGTGAGCGAGTAGTTGAGATCTGCAAGATCTTGGGTACGGTTATCGACGCGAAGCTTAAGCTCATCATTGAGCTGCTGAAGTTTAACTTGCTGGTATAAGGTTGTGAGCTGAGATTCAATGGTATCGCGAAAACTTTCTAGTAACTGTCTGTAAGTTGGGCTGAAGTGATTCTCTTTGCTGTCGAGTACACAAATGGTGCCAAATATTTCACCATTTGGCCACTTTAATGGGATACCGCAATAGGCAATCATACCTAGTGGAATATCTGGATTATGTATCCATTTTTCATCGGCTAAAGCATTCGGAACCAGTAATTTCTGCTGTGTTTGCATCACAGTTTCACAGTACAGACCTTGTCCTAAGGGTTCTTTATACCCGGTTTGATAGGGGTTGTCGACGTTGTTATTTTTACAGAATATTTCGAGGTTTTGCTGACTAGCACGCATGATTAATGCGCTCGGGATGTTTAAAATTTCAGCGAGTAAATTCACAATACGCTGCCACCCATCCATCATAGAAGAGGGGATCAGCAGCTCATGTGTCTTTATTTTCGACATATTATCAAATTCCTTTGGGTGACAGAGCTTAAAAAGCCGAGCATTCATTGCTCTAGACTAACAACGACAAGTTCGCTCCTATTTGCCATAGTATGGTATGAAGTATAAGAACGCGCCGCCAATGTAAACAAAAAAAAGCCCCAATAAAATATTGAGGCATTGAGATAGTTAACTGCGTCTTACAAATAAGACAGTGGCTATTGATTGGTTTGTTTGATGTAGTGTTCGATATTGATTTCCTGAGAATAATCAACACCATCAAAACCGAAGCCATTGAGCTGCATGAATTCTTGCTTAAATCCTTTATAGTCAGCTAGTTGTTTAAAGTTGTGTTGTTCCATTTGTTGAAGTAAATCGGCCACTCTTTGCTGGGTATCTGGGTTAAGTTCCCAATCGTCCATACGGATCAGTCGTTCACCATCAAGCGGTATTTTGCCTTTGCTGTAGAGCTTTTCTCTAAACAGACGTTGCATCTGCTCGATACATCCTTCGTGCGTCTCTTTTTCTTTCATTACCTTATATAATGCGACAATGTAAGGGCTTAAATTGGGAATAAACACGCTTGCCTTCGTGACCAAAGCCTTGCAAACAGTTGCGTAAGCTCCGCCGCCATAGTTAGACAGTTTTAGGTTGAGAGAGTGGCTGGTTTGGTGCAAATCAATTTTGGCGCGCCCAAGCGTACCGTCAAGATAAATAGGGTGAGTAACTTGAGGGCCGATGTAGGAAAAGGCGGTAGTTTTACACCCTTGTGCGATCGATTCAGTGTTGATCAGGGTATCTATCCAGTTTTCCCAATCCTCGCCACCCATCACTTTCAGTGTACCTTCGATCTCTTCGTCATTTGCAGGGGCAATGGTGGTTTCTACCCACGTATCGTTTTCCAGTAATATCGTCGCACCAGAAACGGCCTCACCAATCGGTTTGATGGCGGAGCGCCAATACTGATCTGAATTGGGTTTTGGTCTCATGCCGCTGGCGATACTGTAAATGACTAAATCGACTTCCCCTTCAAAATAGGTCTCTATCGCTTCAATCACTTGCTCGCGTACTGATGGTGAAAAAACATCTCCATCGATATTGACGGCGACTCGACCTGCTTGTTCAGCATATTTTTTAAAAAAAAGACTGTTGTACCAACCAGCGCTACCAACGCCCTTTTCTGACGGTGCTTTTTCAAAGGAAATGCCAATCGTATCGGCTTCTGAACCACCAAAGGTAAGGGCAATGCGGGCGGCGAGTCCAAAACCGGAAGAAGAACCTAAAATGAGAACTCGTTTTGGCCCGTGAGTGATCGGTCTACAAGATTTCACGTAATTAATCTGTTGTAACACAGCTTGTTCGCATCCGAGTGGATGAGCAGAGCGAGCGACCACACCTTTGATCACAGGTTCAATGTGCATAGTTTGTACCTTTGCGGTTAGGGGAATGGTCTAAAAAATATCGTAAAACTAGGTAAAGTTCATTGATCTGAGGCATTAAAATCAGAGATGATCTGCTAAATGTTGCGCAACAAAATTGGCGATCCACGGCTGTGCGTCGACTGTCGGATGTAAGCCATCGGCCATCATCCACTCGGGTTTAATGATCACTTGCTCTAAGAAAAAGGGCAGCAACGGCACAGAGTGTTGGAGGCTAAGCTCAGAATAGAGGCTATAAAAGGCATCGCTGTAGCGTTTGCCATAGTTTGGTGGAATGCGGATCTGCATCAAAAGAGGGGTTGAGCCTGCTTTTTTTATTTGGCCAATGATGGCAGTTAAATTGCTGCTGATCAATTGAGGTGGAAAGCCACGCAATCCGTCATTCGCGCCAAGCTCAATAAGCACTGCGTCAGGGGTATGCAGGGTGAGTAGTGACGGTAAGCGGGCTAGGCCATTACCCGTTGTATCGCCAGAAATACTGGCATTAATGACATCAATGTCTGATTTGCCTTCAGCTTGCAACGCATCAGGCAGCAAGCTGGGCCAAGCGTTTTCAATCGTCATTTGGTAGCCAGCGCTTAAACTATCACCCAATATCAAGAGTGTGGTACTACTAGCGCTAGCCGAGAATAATAAAATACAAATTAAGGAAAAAAGTCGAGTCATGCAAACATCCGTTATCAGAGCACATTCATTATCTAAAACAGTCTCTACCAATCAAGAGCATTTAACAATCTTAAAAGAGGTAAACCTAGAGATAAAAAATGGTGAAAGCGTGGCGATAGTAGGAACGTCTGGTGCGGGGAAATCAACCCTGATGACGCTGTTGGCTGGGCTTGATACGCCGACACGCGGAGAGGTAGAACTATTGGGTCAGCCATTGTCTCAATTGGACGATGAAGGACGCGCGGCGATCCGCAGTCAATCGGTTGGCTTTGTGTTTCAAAGTTTTTTGCTGATCCCAAGCTTGTCTGCGTTAGAGAACGTGACGCTACCTTGTTTGTTAAAAGGCGAAAAAGAGGATGTGGATCGTGCTAAATCCTTGTTGACAGCCGTCGGGTTATCACATCGAATGCATCACTCTCCTGCACAGCTTTCAGGGGGCGAGCAGCAACGAGTCGCGCTAGCAAGAGCCTTTATGATCAATCCGCAAGTGCTGTTTGCCGATGAGCCTACTGGCAACCTTGATCAAGAAACTGCGGCGAAAGTGGTTTCATTGCTGTTTGAATTAAATAAGCAGCACGGAACGACCTTAGTGCTGGTTACCCATGATCCCGCTCTTGCGGCGCAATGTGACCGTATTTTCCACATGAAAGCCGGTATGTTGGAGGAGCGGTAATGAGTGAGATGTCGAACCGTTCACTCAATAAACGCTTAATTCGCTGGAGCTTGGGTGAAATCCGCCACGGACAGCTATGGCCTATTTCAGTGGCGTTAACCTTGATCATTGCTTGTATTTTTTCGCTGACTGCCTTAGCTGAGCGTATGGAGCAAGTGATTGTTAAACAAGGTAAAGATGCACTCACTGCCGATAGTGTGTTTGTTTCCGCAAACCCACCCCCAGCGTCATTGCTCGATCAGATCGAGCGCTTGCAATTGCCGTCTTCACAACTTACACGTTACGCGACAATGGCATTCAGTGAGCGCGGTATGCAGTTAGTCACTGTCAAAGCGGTGGATAGTGCTTATCCGCTACGCGGTGAAATGCGTCTTTCTGATGATGTGACGACATTTCAACACCTTGCGCCGAATCAACTGTGGTTAGATGAACGAGTGTTTGCGCAATTAGATAGACGTTCAAATTGGTGATCAGGTCACTCTGGGCGATGCCGACTTTACGGTCTCGGGACGCATCCTTGAGGAGCCGGGACTCAGCTTTAATCCGTTTCAACAGATGCCAGCGGTGTTGATCCACCAAGACGATGTGGCTCGTACTGGTGCACTTCAATTGGGAAGCCGAGTGCAATTTAGTCTGTTCATTAATGGTGATGATGGACAGATTGAAGCAGTAAAACAGTCCGTTACTTTAACGCCTAGCGATCGTTGGCGTGATCGAAATAGCGCCAGCCGAACGAATGAGGCTTTTGAACGCACCGAGCAATATTTGTCGTTAACCGTAGCGATTGTGATCATCATGGCGGCAACCACATTAGTTCTGACTTGTCAGCACTATGTTTCTACGCGGCAAAAAACCATCGCCATGTTAAAAAGCCTTGGGGCGAGCAAACGTTGGATCCGCCAATGGTTGATCGTACAAGTGGTGATTTTGTTTGTTTCTGCAGTGGTGTTAGGGGTATTGATCGGCATTGGCCTAGAGTCTTTATTACGCGTGCCGCTGGTGGATTTATTGCCGACGCCTTTACCGAGTTATGGCGCTAAACCTGCTTTTATTGCGCTGATGGTGAGTGGGTTGATCGCTTTTCCTGCACTCGGCATTCCTCTATTGCATTTGCTAGATACAAGTGCGCTCAATGTCATGCAAACAGAGCGAGCGAAACCGAATCATCGCCGTAATGGGTTGCTCATCTTGATTCCGTTAGTACCGATGCTGTGGGTTTATTGGAATAACCTCTTAGTCTGGATTGTGTTGGCTGGGATAGTGGCGCTTTTTGCGGTGCTTGCTGTGGTCAGTGTCTTGGTGACTCGTAGTTTAGGACGTCTTCCTCTCTCTACCGCACTTAAATTAGCGCTCAGCCGAATCAATCGCTCGGCGATGATGACGGGAGTCCAGTTTGGCGCGTTAGGATTATCGTTAATGCTATTGGCGATCATTTGGTTGGTGCGTACCGATTTACTCTCTGATTGGCAGCGAACCTTACCCAGCGATGCTCACAACGCATTTGCGCTCAACATTTCACCAACTGAAGTTAATGATTACCTCAACACGTTAGATAGCGCGAATATTGTGCGCTCACAAGCCTATCCTATTATTCGAGGGCGTTTATCCACTATTAATGGCATAGAAGCCCAGCAGCAAGCTCAAGGTGAAGAGGGCAGCGATGCGTTAAGGCGTGAGCTCAATTTCACTTGGGGGGAATCGTTACCCAACAACAACCAACTGACGGCAGGATTGTGGACAGAGCAAGGTGGCGTTTCGGTTGAATCGGACGTTGCTCGTGATTTGGGGCTGAAACTGGGTGATAGTTTGGGGTTTGTGATCAATAGCCAAACCGTGGAAGCGAAAGTGAATTCGATTCGCCAAGTTGAGTGGCGAGAAATGAAGCCTAACTTCTATTTCATTTTTACCCCGGACCTGCTGCAGGAGATCCCTGCCACGTGGTTGGTGAGTTTCAGAGCGCAAGATCAAGATAACGCCTTACTTGCTACGCTTGCTCGCACTTATCCCACCGTCAGTTTGATGGATATCCGGGCAATGGGCGATAAAATTCAAACTTTGTTGACGCAAATTATCTGGTCAGTGACCGTACTGGCCGCAATGGGCGTGATTGCTGGTATTTTGCTGATTTTTACCCTGTTGCGTTTAAGTTTAAGCCAGAGGCAACAAGAAATTCGTTTATATCGAACTTTAGGGGCTAGCAAGCGCCGCGTCGAGCAGACTATTTGGGCTGAATACGGTTTGATGGCACTCGTCGCTGGTGTTGTTGCAAGCCTTGGCTCTGATGCGGTAGTGGCGGGAGTCATGAAGTTCGGTTTTGAACTAGAACCTATGGCGCATTACAGTATGTGGTTGGTGTTACCATTGACGACGTTTTGCACATTATCGCTGGTCGTGAGTAGTTTAATTAAGCGGCTGCTAACCCCTATAAATAAAGACTTTAACTAGCGGTATCCATTATCCCAGACGGAGTTATCCACAAAAACAGTGGATAAAGTTTGGGATAACTCGACGGCTTGATAACGGCCTGTTTGCGCTTAGCCCCGTAGTTACCTTGGGTTGCGCAGATTTGTTATTCACAAGGTTGGAAAAACGTCGTTTTGGCTTTATTGAGTCAAGCAATTTTTTAAGTTATTTGTCGATTATGCGTATTGCTTGTTAGTGGTAAAACAGATAAGACCACGTGAAAAATGTGATTTTAATAACGCTTTACAAGCTTTAGAATGCATCCGGGTTTTCCAGAGTACTCGTATCTTATGTCATATAAAAAGTTCAATACAGATTCTCCATGTGTCGCCATTATTGGTGGAGGGGTCGCTGGTGCCACTGCTGCCGTCCATATGGGAGAACTGGGTCTCAATGTGCTGCTTTTGGAAAAAAGCGCTGGCCTCGTTAACGGGCCGCCGATTTGTCATCTGCACGCGGGCGGTAACCTCTATCGTGAAATTTCGCAGCAGCAGTGTCTTGAGTTACTTAAGCAGTCGATTGAAACCGTCAGGCTCTACCCCCACACGCTGAATAAGCGACCGACTGTGATTGCTGTTCCGCATAGTGATGGTGGTGAGCCGCAAGCCTTATTACCAAGGCTAGAGCTTATTCAGCGCAGCTATCAACAATTGGTTGATGAAGACCCACGTAATCAGCAGCTTGGTCAACCCCAAGAGTATTTCAAACTCTACAGCCGTGAAGCACTGCAGGTATTAGCAACTCAGCAACAGAGTGATCAACCGACATCATTTGATGATTGGGTGATCCCTTTTGCTCAACATGCAGATTTAAATCAGTTGAAATACCCAGTCATTGCAGTGCAAGAGTACGGTTGGAGTGTTTTTCGGCTCGCGGCTAGTGCAGAGCTTGCGTTAGCGGCGATGCCTCATTGCCAAGTTTTAACGCACGCTAAGTTAATCAAATCTGATTTTATTGATGAGCAATGGCAGCTCGTTTATTTGGATGCTCAAAAGCATGAACACGTTATTTATGCCGATTATTTAGTTAATGCATGTGGTTATGAAACGGGAATAGTCGATGATTTGGCTAAAGCTCCGCGTCAACGCTTGGTGGAATTTAAAGCGGCCTACGTTACCCGTTGGGCAGAATGCGATCAGCAATGGCCAGAAGTGATTTTTCACGGGCCAAGAGGCACCCCACAAGGAATGGCTCAGCTAACACCGTATGCTGATGGTCTATTTCAGTTGCACGGTATGACCGAGGGAATCACGTTATTTAAAGATGGATTAGTGGCCTCGCAAGCTGGATCATCACAGCCCGTATTGCCTGATTATCTCGAACGCAAAATTAAGAACGGCTGGCAACAGGACGCACTGCAAGAGCGCAGTGAACGAGCCATACACCACATGAGTCAGTTCATCCCACAGTATATTCAAGCACAAGTAGCTGGTAAGCCACTGTTTGGTGCGCAGCAAATTCCCGGTCAAGATGCCACATTACGAGCCGCTGATGTTACGTTTGAAGCTCATAATTATGCGCGAATCGAAGTGGTCAAAGGTTCATCCGCGTTGGAAGCGGCAACTAAAATTGTTCAGCATTGGCAGTTAGTGAACGATGAAGACTTGCTACAATCGATAGAAGTTCGTCACCCAATCAGCATGAGTTTGGCTCTTGAACAGGTGGAAGAGAAAGCCATCGCGTTAGCTAAGGCACGTGCTTATCCTGAAGGATTGGCAAAAATTGTCGGTATGGTTTGATTGGTGACACCTTGCGGTTTTCTAAAGGAGCAAGGTGATAGTCGTTAGTAGCCGAAATAACGCGCCCATTGGCACCAAACCTCTTGCAGGCCTTGTATATCACCTTTGACAAAACGTATTTTCTGCCCCGGTTTTGCTTGCGCCAAACGGGGCAGATCAATGCGAGCCACACACCCTAATTTAGGGTAACCGCCGATGGTTTGGCGATCGTTGAGTAAAATGATCGGTTGGCCATCTGGCGGGATTTGAATCGCCCCCAAAGCAATTCCTTCCGATAAAATAGGTGTCGCGGGTGGGGTAACCGTATCGCCATTAAGACGATAGCCCATGCGATCGGCATGCTGACTGACAGTGAAGCTGGTTTGATAAAAGAGATCGAGTTGCTGCGATGAAAATTGCAGGGCTTGGTAGCCTTCAATGACGCGTAATTTAAGTGGCAGATTATAATCAGGCTTATAACGAAAAGTGATGTGTACGGGTTTGTTATCGATAGCGTGGGGATTAAAGTACAGTGAATCGCCCGCTTGCAGTGGTACGCCGTTTTGCGTTAACCCACCAAGCTGTTCTTTGGGTACGGTGGCAACACTACCTAAATGGTGAGGCACAATGAACCCTCCGCGCACGGCCAAATAAGCTCTTAAGCCATTTTTGGCTAGGCCAAATTTCAGTGTTTGCCCGGCTTGCGCGCTAAAGCTTTGCCAATTACCAATCAGTTTTCCATCTAACGTGGCCGATAAATCACCACCTGCAATGGCCAGCATACATGGATGTTTAACATGAAATTCCGCCTGACCAAGGGTGATTTCAAGCGTTGCTAAATTGATTCGGTTACCCAGTAAATGGTTGGCCCAACTGTAGGCGTAATCATCGACTGGTCCTGATTGAGTAACACCGATATGACTGAGACCAAAGCGACCAAAATCTTGAATTAAGCTCAGTTGACCGGGTTTTATCACCTGTAGTAGGGGGCTCATGAATGGTGCTCCCACTGCGCGGCTAATTGAGGTATTTCACCTCCCAATGATAAAAACTCCTCGCGAGTCATCGCTGTAAACTTCACTTTAGTTCCAATCGAAAAAGGCGTCATTGGTGTTTGATGAGGAGAAAAGAGCGCATGGGGGCAATTGGCGATGATATTCCATCCTCCGGGAGAGTTGTTCGGATAGACGGCCGTTTGCTGTTCTGCAATCGCGACGCTGCCTTTGACCACACTAAGGCGTGGGGTGGCATGGCGCGGTAAGCGTAATTGTTCATCTACTTCAGCCATAAAGGCAAAGCCTGGTGCAAAACCGACGGCACAAACGGTGTAGACCGTTTGAGTGTGCAGCGCGATAACTTGTTGCGTGGATAAACCAAGCGCATGGTAGCGCTTTAAATCTGGGCCGACACTTTCATCGTAGTAAGCGCCAAGCTCAACCAAATTGTGGGTGGCTTCCACAGCTAAAGATAAGGCCGAGATCGCTGTGATCAATTGCTGCTCTAGCTCCCTTTGACTTATACGATAAGGAAGGTAATCGATCAAAATGGTAGTGTAAGAAGGGGTGACATTCATCAGGTAAGCAGAAAACTGCACCATGATCTGTTGCGCAATTTGTCCGATATCGAGTGAGAGATCGGCCGATGGCGGGTGAGCAAAACGCAATAAGAGGCTGCATTCCGCAACGGGTTCAATGCTGTAGTCCAATGTCACTTAACACTCCTTGTGATGACGTTGTGGCTGCTAGGAGATACACGTGTAATGGTTCAACGCTCTCGTAGACAAATTCGGATTTTCTCTATCAGTTCAATCGCCGCCGGGTTATCGCCATGCACGCAAATTGTATCGGCTTCGATAGGGATCACAAAGCCATCCGAACTGGTCACTTTTCCGTAATCAACCAGTTGTTTAATTTGATTGATGATCGCCTCTTCATTCGTCAGCACTGCATTGGCTTGGCCTCTTGGAGTGAGCATACCATTAGCGAGATAAGTTCGGTCGGCAAAGGCTTCAAACAGCAATGGCACGTCATAAATATCGGCGATATCGAGGTAATCTTGGTTATTGCCTGAAGCTAAGATCATCAAGGGCACATTGAAGCAAGAAACTGCATCGACCACTGCGCGAAAGACAGATTTGTCACGCATCATATCGTTATATAAAGCCCCATGAGGTTTGACGTAGCTTATCTCGGCATTTTTGCTCTCACATAATGCCTTGAGTGCGCCAATCTGGTAAATCAGTAACTCGCATATCTCTTCTTCGCTAAAACTCATTGAACGGCGACCAAAACCTTGCAAATCGTGGTAACCCGGGTGAGCGCCAATCATTACATCAAATTGAATCGCCAGCTCAATCGTTCGGCTCATCACGTGTGGGTCAGAGGCATGAAAGCCACACGCAATATTGGCCATGTCAATCCAAGGCATCACCAACTCATCAGCGCCCATTTGCCATGCACCGAAGCTCTCGCCCATGTCACAATTGAGAGTGATTGTTCTTTTTGTCACGGGTTGCATCATCCTTGAGTGTCCATTTTGAGTAACTTGCCGTAATCAAAAGCAATATACAGTGATCCGATTCATTGTTTGGCGATAAGTATGGGCCGAAAGAGAGCGAATTGGCCTGATAGACAAACATTAAAGCAGATTGATTTATAAGTGAAGTTTAGGTTGAAAGTCGTTAAACTTGCACAACCAATGTCAGAAGGTAAAAACAATGAAAGTATTAGTGACAGGCGGGATGGGGTATATCGGCAGCCATACCTGCATTCAAATGATCCACGCCGGTATGACACCCGTAATTTTTGACAACTTATACAATAGTAAAGCATCGGTTTTAGAGCGCATCGAAAAAGTGTCCGGTGTGAAGCCGCTGTTCGTCCATGGTGATGTACGCAACCAAGCACAACTGGTTGAAGTGATGAAAGCGCAAAATATTCAAGCGGTGATCCATTTCTCAGGCTTAAAAGCAGTCGGTGAGTCAGTAGAAAAACCATTGGAATATTACGATAACAATGTTAATGGCACATTGGTACTGGTGGCGGCCATGCGTGAAGCTGGCGTGAAGGCACTTGTTTTTAGTTCATCTGCAACCGTATACGGTGACCCAGCCTCAGTGCCTATTACCGAAGATTTCCCAACCAGCGCGACCAACCCTTATGGCCGTAGTAAGTTAATGGTTGAAGAGTGCTTGGCCGATTTCCATAAAGCCAACCCAGATTGGAGCATTACACTGCTGCGCTATTTTAACCCTGTAGGTTCACATCCATCAGGCGAGTTAGGTGAAGATCCACAAGGCATTCCGAACAACCTAATGCCTTTTGTCTCGCAAGTGGCCGTGGGTCGAAGAGCATTTCTCTCTGTTTTTGGCAGTGATTACCCAACTAAAGACGGCACAGGTGTTCGCGATTATATTCACGTAATGGACCTAGCCGATGGTCATATTGCTGCGCTGGAAAAAGTAGGCCAACAAGCAGGCTTGCACATTTATAACCTAGGCACAGGAAATGGCTACAGTGTACTAGAGATGGTGAAAGCGTTTGAACAAGCGTCAGGTAAAAGCGTGCCGTACCAATTGGTCGAACGCCGCGCTGGTGATATTGCGGAGTGTTGGGCAGATCCAAGCAAAGCGATGGCGGATCTAGGTTGGAAAGCGACTCGCAGCCTAGAAGCGATGACACAAGATACGTGGCGTTGGCAGTCAAATAATCCACAAGGTTATCCTGAGTCTTAAGCTCTTGCTTCAACTTCTCTGCGATGAATGAAATAAATAGCCAGTCAAATGACTGGCTATTTTGATCTGACTTGGTTGGATAACTAACCCAGAGCGGGTAGTACACCAAGGCTAATAAAGATTTGCGAAGTGACGATCAGCAAACCAATGGTTGCTGTCATGGTCAAAGCCAGTTTGCCGCCTCTGACTTGATATTGTGTTCCACCCTGCAGTTGGAATACTTGGTTTGAACGCACTTTAATCACCATCACAATCGGTAAGAATATGGCCAAAATAGTCAACGCAATAGCCGCGTAACCGAGCGCCATAATAAAGCCTTGAGGGTAAAATAACGCAAAGACTAATGGTGGCAGATAGGTGATGACGGAGGCAGCCATACGGTGCAATGGAATGTTCTTTTTCTTAATCGTATCGCCCATGAATTCAAACAAGCCCAAGCTTACGCCTAAGAATGACGTCAAAAGTGCAAGGTCGGCAAACACGCCAATAATGCTGCTTAAATTGGATTGATGAACGGTTTGCCCTAATGTCACAATTAGCGCACTCAGGCCGGAATTCTCAACCAGCTGAGGTTGGCTAACGACACCTAACGTGACGATCTGCCAAAAAATGTAAATAATCAACGGGATAGCAGAACCAATTAAGATGGCTTTGCGCAGCGAAGGGGTGTCGCCATCTAAGTAATTCACAATCGCCGGAATACTGCCATGGAAACCGAATGAGGTGAAAATGACGGGAATTGCAGCAACGATTAAGCCTTGCTCAAGTGGCATACTAAGCAAGTATGACTGAGAAACATTAGGTGCAAGAAATGAGAGCACTATAATCATCGCGACCATTTTACCGGCAAACAGCAGGCGGTTCACTTTATCAACCGTTCTGGTGCCGATCGTCACCACAAGTGCAACCAGTAAAGTAAAAAGCAAGGTGCCTAGCGGATTGCTGATCTCAATGCCAGCAAACTCTGTCAGGCGATGAGTGAATTGTGCGCCGCCACCGGCAATGTAAGCTGCACAAAGCGAATAGAACAAAAATAGCATAGCAAAGCTCGCTACCCACTTTCCTTTTTGCCCTAAGATCTGTTTAGCCAATGTATGTAAGGTGGCGTCTTTGTCTGCATATTGATGGATTTCAACCATTAACAATGCAGTGAAAGCCATTAATGCCCAGAGGGCGATCATAATCAGTAATGATGTGCCAAAGCCGATACCTGCAGAAGCGAGCGGTAGAGCTAGCATGCCTGCACCGATAGTGGTCCCTGCTATGATCAAAGTACTGCCGAAAATCTTTGATTGAGTCATGGTGTAAAGTTCTTTATACGTTATGTTGTGTTTCAGGGAGTGATATATATGAATGCAACGGGGTGTTGACCATTAATCCACTTATTTTGGGCTATATTGTAGAACTTCGGATTCATTTTCAACAGCTTTGTAAAAATAAAAATCCATGAATGTATTTTTTTGTTTACACTTCAAGGTGGCGGCTAAATAAGAGTGGTCGAAATCGTTTCGCTGTGATAGATATTGTGGTGATGATTCATTTGACCATTCGCTTTCAAAAAACTGTCATATAAATCATTTAAAAAGGATCTTGCGACGTGATAATTCCGTCTCAGTAAATATCAAAGGAGGTCGATTAATGAGTGACCAATATAAAAACGATGAGTGTTTAGAGTGGCTCGACGCCATGGAGATCGGATTTGATTTATCCGATTATGACTCTGTCTCTCATGAATGCTCTGAACAGAGCGCAGAATAGTACCAGCCAGCAGCCTATGCTGGCTATGCTCCTTACATTCCCCCCTCGTGTATCAATTCCATAGCACTGTTGATTTCCGCTGATTTTGAATAGGCGATTACCTTGCGCTTTGTTACAATCCGCGCCCTGATTTCCAATAGGTAAGCTGCAATGTCTGATACTGTGCACCCATTCCAACGTTTAGGACTTTCAACCACATTAGTTAGCGCTCTGCAATCTTTAGGTTTTGAACAACCGACGGATGTTCAATCTCAAGCTATCCCGCATGTTTTGGCTGGTAAAGATGTCATGGCTGGGGCGCAAACGGGTACCGGCAAAACGGCAGCTTTCGGTTTACCTATTTTGCAACGTTTTCTTGATAACCAAGTTGAGCGAGAAGCCAATAGTAAAGTTGTGCGCGCGCTTGTTTTGGTTCCGACTCGTGAGCTGGCTCAACAAGTGTTTGATAGCTTAAGTGCTTATGCACAAAGCACTACATTGAAGATTGTCACCGCGTATGGTGGAACCAGCATGCAAGTGCAAACACGTAATTTACGTGGCGGTACGGATATTTTAATTGCGACGCCGGGGCGGTTAATTGACCATCTGTTTGTGCGCAACATTATCCTGACGCAAACCGAAGTGTTGGTGTTGGATGAAGCCGATCGCATGCTCGATATGGGTTTTTTGCCTGATATCCAACGTATTTTGCAACGCATGAATGATGAACGCCAAACGCTGTTTTTCTCGGCCACCTTTGATGACAAAATCAAAGCATTAGCACACAAAATGATGCGCGACCCTGTCGGCGTGCAAATTTCACCGGCCAACGCGACCGCTGATACTGTAAAACAGATCGTTTATCCAGTGGATAAAAAACGTAAAAGCGAGTTATTAGCTTATCTAATTGGTTCACGTAATTGGCAGCAAGTCTTGGTGTTTACCAAAACCAAACGAGGCAGCGATGAGCTAGCCAAAGAACTGAAATTGGACGGCATCAAAGCGGCTTCGATCAATGGCGATAAAAGCCAAGGGGCGCGCCAAAAAGCGTTGGATGATTTTAAAGCAGGTAAAGTTAGAGCGTTGATCGCTACCGATGTTGCGGCTCGTGGAATTGACATTCAGCAACTTGAACAAGTGGTTAACTACGACATGCCGTATAAAGCGGAAGATTACGTGCACCGCATTGGCCGCACAGGCCGGGCCGGGCTAACGGGCTTCGCTGTCTCTTTGATGAGTCGAGATGAAGAGTATCTGCTTGAAGCGATCGAGGCTTTACTCAATCAACGCTTGCCGCAAGAGTGGTTAAAAGGGTTTGAGCCGAGTTTGTTGGAAGCCTTACCGACTGAGCGTAGCAGCCGTAAACCTAGCCGTTCAGCGGAAAAAAGAAAGATGAAAGCAAAGCTGAACATCCATGCGGGTAGAGGTAAGCGATAAAGCGCTTACTTTATCTGGCCCGGTCAGATTCAATATCATACAGCAGTTCATTGATGGAGTTCGGACAGAGCGTCTGAGCTTCGTCGATATGGAACTTGGCGATCATCAAGTCATTAAAGAGTTGCCAATGTTTTAGTAAGCATTGGTTTACATCTTGAGTTTCATCTGACCACGTTTCTTTTAAAAATGGCGTGAGGCTCGCCGCGCCGTGCGCATACATGATCATCTGCCATTTTATCTCCCACACCTTTATTGGTGTGGCTGAAAATTCACGGTTATATTGTTCGGCAAGTTGTTCGACGAGCTGCTCAATTTCACCTGCACTGTCGATAAAATAATCAAACAGAGCATCTTCTTGTCTTACCGCATCGGCGATCAGCTGAATCGGCTGTTTGACGGTCAGCATATGCGCGAGTAGCCGTACCATGAACAAATACAACTGCACGTTGGCGGGGGTGTTGGCTGGGATCTCTTTCAATATATGACGTAAATAATTCTCCATATAAAGATGGAGACCATCGCTGATACTGCGCCATATTTGCTCTTTACTACCGAAATGATGACGCAGCAAACTGTGTGAAACCCCAGCTTTTTCGCTGATCGTTCGTAATGACACTCGTGCATAACCTAGCTCGCAAAACAGATCCGCAGCGACCACTAGAATGTCTCTTTTGGTTTTTTGGGCATCAGTGGCACTTCGGCGGCCTTGTCTTCTGGTCATTTTTTAACTCGTCTCATTTTTAACGAGCGCAGTTGTACCAGATTTGATAGGTAGTTTCACGGAAAAAACGCTTTGGCAGTCATAACCGATGATAAGGTTATGACTGCACAATGTTAATTGGATCAGAGATAAAGGGAGAGTTTGCTGATTAGAAAATCAATATCATCGCGTGAGACGTCTTTATGGGTCACAAAACGTACCGGATTGCCTGGCGAAACTTTTATTCCATCTTGCGCCAACTGATTGGTAATTGTATGGATATCGATAGAATCAGCTAATTTGGCAAATACGATGTTAGTTTGCACTAAATCTGGATTGACGGAAAACCCGTTTAAGTCCGCTAATTTGCGCGCTAAATATTGGGCATTGTCGTGATCAGTCCTTAATTGAGTGACTTGTTCAGTCAATGCAAGATGGCCTGCTGCGGCCAAAATGCCTGCTTGACGCATGCCGCCACCGAGCATTTTTCTTAAACGTCGAGCCTTGGCAATGTAGGTTTTTGAACCCAACAGCAGCGAGCCGATAGGAGCGGAAAGCCCTTTAGATAAACAGACCGTCATTGAGTCAAAGTATTGCGCAATCTCTTTGACATCTACATCCAGCGCTACAGCAGCGTTGTATACGCGCGCGCCATCTAAATGCAGTGCCAAATGGTGTTGATCAACAAACGCTCGCGCTTGCGCTAAATAGGCGAGTGGTAGAACTTTGCCATTGATGGTGTTTTCAAGGCTAAGTAATTGAGTGCGAGCAAAGTGGGCATCATCAGGTTTAATGGCCGCGCGCAGTTTATCGAAGTCTAACGTGCCATCAGGGTTATTTTCGATTGGCTGTGGCTGAATAGAGCCAAGAACCGCGGCGCCACCCGCTTCATATTTGTAGTTGTGCGCTTGTTGGCCACACAGGTACTCATCACCACGCTCACAATGTGACATTAAACCCAGCAGGTTGGCTTGTGTGCCTGACGTGGTAAATAGCGCCGCTTCAAAACCGTGTCGCTGCGCGGCCCACTCTTCTAAGGCGTTGACGGTTGGGTCATCGCCATACACATCATCACCCACGTCGGCATTAGCCATTGCTTCACGCATCGCGGCGGTGGGTTTAGTAACGGTATCTGATCGAAAATCCATATAATCTCCTCATGCGTTTTTCTATTTTTGCTAGAAGCATTTTCACTTCAATTCTTATCTGTGCTTGTAGTTTATTAATAGCTAAGCACTTTATCGATAGCTAAGTATTTTATAGATAGCCACACAGCTTCGCCTTACTTAGGCAGGCAATGGTTTTTGAATCTGTGATTTGCCCAGTAATGATTTTTTGCTCCAATTCCTGAATTGAAAGCGTCACCACCTCAATGACCTCATCATCGTCGCATGCTAATCGTGCAGTCTTGCTTAACTGTTTAGCGACAAACAGGTGCTGTATTTCGTCACAAAGTCCAGCTAATGGTGTGACTTGCCCTAAAGCGATCAGCTCATTTGCGCTGTACCCTGTCTCTTCTTCAAGCTCACGGTGCGCGCATTCGGCTGGAAGCTCCCCCTTTTCTAAAGTGCCTGCTGGGAGCTCTAACAACCACTTTTTGAGTGAAGGGCGAAACTGATTAATCAGAATAATATCGCCTTGCTTTGTGATCGGCAAAATCACGGCTGCGCCCGGATGGACTATGGTGGTGTGCTCAATGCTTTTGCCTGTAGGAAGGGTGACATCCTCTTGCACTAATGAAATGGTTTTCCATGTATGTATGGTTTTGCTCATGCAAACTCTTCTTTAATTGTGGCTAGCCAATGACTGATATGGTGATAAGGGTTCAACCTTACCGAGAATCTGTGGCTAAGACAAAGTAAAACGATAACCTAAGTATCAATATTGCTTGCACAATCAGTGATGTCAGTCTCATATATGCAAACATTGATTTCGAAGAATTTCATAGAAAAGAGATCTGCTATAAGTGGGCGCTTATACTAAAAACTATTTGTAACAAAACAATAACAGTCGTATAAAGTTATGTATGCAAACCATTTGGAGCGCTTAAGTGATCAATTTTACTCCTACATCTCATGCGCAAAAAGCGCTACTCTCAGATCGCATAAATAAGCTTGCTAAGGCTTTATCGGATGGTGTTTATGAGCGTGAAGACACCATCAAACTTTGTCTACTGGCTGCTTTAGCGGGGGAAAGTGTTTTCCTACTCGGCCCTCCTGGCATTGCAAAAAGTTTGATTGCGAAACGTCTGATCCAAGCCTTCGATAACAGCAGTTATTTTGAATACCTCATGACGCGTTTCTCAACACCAGAGGAGGTATTTGGTCCATTAAGCATTCAAGAATTAAAAGATAATGGGCGCTATATTCGCCTAACCAAAGGCTATCTTCCTACTGCACAAGTGGTTTTTCTTGATGAAATTTGGAAAGCAGGCCCCGCCATTTTGAACACCTTATTAACGGTAGTGAATGAAAAGACCTTCAAAAATGGCAGCGATATTGAACGTGTTCCAATGCGTCTTCTGGTTTCGGCATCGAACGAATTACCGGATGAAGAGAGTGGTTTAGATGCCTTGTACGATCGCATGTTAGTGCGTGTGTTTGTCAACCGTATTCAAAATAAGCAGAATTTCAAATCGATGCTGACCATTGGTACGCCACAAGAAGCGCGCATCCCTGAAGGGCTTGCGATTACCGATGAAGAGTATCACTCATGGCAGCGACAACTTGACGATTTACTGTTGACAGATGACGTGTTTGAAAAGTTATTTGAGCTGAAAAACATGCTAGAACATGCCGTTGAAAACCAGCCCTCTGCGGCAAGTATTGATATGTACGTTTCAGATCGCCGTTGGAAAAAAGCGGTGAAGCTGCTCAAAGCGAGTGCGTTTTTTAATGGCCGAGACTCGATCAACCCGCTTGATTTACTATTGCTGCAAGATTGTCTTTGGAATAGCCCCGATTCTCGCGATATTGTGCGCCGCGTTATCCGCGACTTTGCGTTGAAACATGCTTTTGACCAACAAGAAGTTGAACATCAAATCGTAGTGTGTCGTGAAGAGCTGGCTGAGATTCAAGAAGAGCTAGAGTCTGAATTTGGCATGTTGCTCTCGCTGGAAACATCATCCGGTTTGATTAAAAAGCAAGTGCATCAGTTTGATACTAAATCGGCAAAAACCTATCAGGTAGGCACCGCTCATGACTTGGTCAAATTGGTATTGCTGCAAAGCAATATGTCCGTCTCTGAGGTAGAAAAAGGCGATAGCCGCTGGGTTTATGTGCCTAAAATCGAACTTGAAAGAACGATCAAAGAGGGGCATGGCGATGTGTATGGTTATGTGAATCAAAATACCAATTTGTGCCGTTTAAGGTTTGATTTAGATGCTGGTAATAACCTCGTTCTTAAAGATATTGCTAATCGCTCGGTATTGGTGAGTTTGGTGACTGAGCAAGGTTTAGACGAAAGTCTTTATCAAGAGTGGCTTACGAAAGCGGATCAAGCCGTTGCACAGTTGCAACATGCCGAACATCATTTGCGCAAAGTACGTTCTAAGTTTCACGGCGCTTTGCCGCATAACTTCATTGATCCGGAACTGCCCACCGCTATGGAAGCGACGTTGCAGCAGCTGCAGCAATTACTTGAATCGACTCATATCGAATGCGAAAAAACGGTGCTTCGTTTTAAAAACCTAAACCAGTTTTTTGCGTAAGGAGAGAAGATGCTTGGGGCCGATGGTTTAAATTTAGCGTTAATGATTGCCGACTCGGGCATCATTGATACGGCAGTGAATGATTTGCTTGCGCGCTCGCAAGTGATGATGATGGCTGAAAACCACGGCGTGGCGAATTCAGTTAAAAATCACCTAACTAAGTGGAGTGGTAGTGTCAAAAAACGCATTACAAAAGTGTGTGAAACTGAGCGTTTTCAACAAGAGCTGACCTTATACCAAGAAGTGATTCACTGGAATGAAGAGACCTTCTTTACTCGGATTAACGAGATAATCAAACAGTTGGAATGGCACTCAGCATTTTATCTCCAAGCACGTCGTTTAATCGAAAAAAACAAGGGGCTACATAACCCCATGTTCCCTCATTTCTTTTGTGATCAATGGTATCAAAGCCTTTGCCATGCGATTAAACAAGCGCAAATCAACGAACTAGAAAGTAACAAAGAAAAAGTGTTGGCCGATTTGTACCAGCGTATGGAAACCATGAAAAACATGGATAAAGTCACGGAATCGGGCGATGAAAGCAGCGTCGGTCGTTTGTGGGATATGGCATCGGCGAAGCTCAGTAAAACAGACATCAGTGTCATGAAACGCCATGCGGAATTTTTGAAAAAGAACAAAGGATTGCAAGAGATTGCTGAACAGCTTGGGCGCATGGCTGGCGAAGTCGATGACCCGGATCTCAACCGCACTCCAGCCGAAGCGCTGCAAATGGTGGAGGAGAAATCGGACCAAGCGACGGATGACATCGTCGGCATCCACGAAAGTGATGATCTGAACAAGCTGCTGCCCAACGAAACCATGTTTCTTGCCTATCCTGAACTTGAGGTGGTTTTCTACAAGCATTTAGTGGATAAGCGTTTGATGAACTATCGCATGCAAGGCAAGTCTCGCACCTTGCGTAAAGTCAAAGCGTACCAGCCAGAACACAAACAGTTTGAGATTGAAAAAGGGCCGTTCATCGTATGTGTGGACGCTTCTGGTTCCATGAGTGGTTTCCCAGAACAGTGTGCTAAAGCGATGGCTTATGCTCTGATGCAGATCGCGCTGGCTGAGAGGCGCGAGTGCTACGTGATGCTGTTTTCTACTCAGCAAATTACCTATGAGCTGACCAAGCAAGATGGCTTGCGTGAAGCGAGTGATTTTTTAAGTTATTCATTTCACGGCGGAACGGATTTAGACCCTGTGCTAGAACAATCGGTTGAACTGATGAACAGTGACAAATACCGCAATGCAGATTTGGTCGTATTGTCGGATTTCATCGCACCTAAACCGCCGGAAGCTCTGCTAGAAAAAATCGCGACCTTAAAACATCAAAAAAATCGTTTTCATGCGGTGAGTTTGTCTCGCTATGGTAATCCACAGTTGATGGCGATGTTTGATCACTGCTGGGCGTATCATCCTAATCTCGTCGGGCGGCTGATGAAAAAATGGTAACGATCACTTGATAAAAACTGATGGATTGTTGCTCTAATTGTCCGCCTTCTATCCTTTGCGGGTCGATTCTTAGTCACTTGATTCATAAGTGGAAAATTTATTGTTGACTCATTTTCTTAATCCGTTAAAGTACGCCTCGTTCTCACGGCAAAGCTCGGAAGAACAATGTGCATGAGAAAGAACAATGTGCATGAGCTAGTTGTTCAGCAAGATGAGCAAAGTTATTAAAAGCTGCAAAGCAATGTTTAATAGCAAATGTTCTTAATAACAAATGTTGTTAATAGCCAAATGTTGTTAATAACAAAGCTAGCGAATGTACTTCAAAAAATTTTCGATGGTGTGTAACTGATTCAGTTGACGGCATCGCAATCCAGAATTGCGTGCCCTGGTGGTGAAATTGGTAGACACAAGGGATTTAAAATCCCTCGACTTTCGAGTCGTGCCGGTTCAAGTCCGGCCCGGGGCACCATCTATTCTTTGCTCATTAAGAGCAACAAAAAATTAAAGGCGCGATGGCAGACTGGTTATGCAGCGGATTGCAAATCCGTGGACCTCGGTTCGACTCCGGGTCGCGCCTCCATTATCGAAGATCCCAGCCAATTGCTGGGATTTCTCGTTTCAAAATAGTCTCGATCAATGGCTACCTTTCATCAAAAAAATCCTTATTGCGAATGTACTTACTCATCAAATGATATGAAAACGGACGAATTAGCCAGCTCAATAAAGACCTGCCTAATCGAATGAACGTTGGTGTGTTTTCGTAAATCCGCCCATTGTAAAGCCACAGCAATTTACCCACATGCCAATAGATTAAAGGAATGGGTGGCATAAAGGTGACGATGTCGAGGTCACAACAAATACGATAGGTTTTGTGACTAAGCGCGTAGCGTTGACGAAAACGCCAATTACCAATCGCGGGTTGGCCGAATGTTACAATGCGTTTGATGCATTTTGGGTATTTCTTTTCGATGTAGTCAGCAAAGATACACCCAATTGCCCCACCCGAAGAGTGGCCAGTAATGGCAATGCGTTTGCCGCTCTCGATCAGAGGAACAACGACGGCTTCCAGCCGCTGTAAAACCGATAGGCCGAGTTTATCTTCGTTGCGCGTTGGCAGGCTCTCTTGATGCAGGAGATGGTAAAAGCCCGCATGAATACGGTAATCCAATCCTAAGTGCTTACAACTGCGTGTCCACATTGCAAAGTTAAAAAGCCAATCACTGACACTGTGCGAACCTTTAATGACCACCACGGCCTCTTCTTGGTTTTTACTCCACAGCACTCGAATCATGATTTTACCAAACTGGTTACGGATGATGTGCTGACCGTTCGGATCAAAACCGTAACGTGTCTGCCTAAACACTCTGGGATAAGCAAGGTTGCACAGCACGGCATAGCGTTCGTATTGATAGCGTTTAAGTGGTTTCACATGACAGCTCTCGAAGATATTGAGCTAACGTAGCGGTTGAATGTGAATGCTTTATGAACGGTTCAGTTTGGGGTGGGGGAGTCTTTGTATTTAAATGCAGTCAGCCCCTTAGGCGGGCGTTAGCCGTTTGAACACTTACGATGCTGGATGCTGAAGGCATTGCTCGTGGCGAGCGAGCTTTAGCGGATGGCAAAGTCGTCAGCCATAAAGATGCGAAGGAAAGAATGTCAAAATGGCTGAAATCATTTGCACCGAGCTGACTCTGTCCGATCTGAGTGATACGGCTGAATACATAGCAATTGAAAATGTCGTGGCTACCAAGTGACTGGTGTAAACCGTTTTCGCAAAAGTTGAATGTTTGGTCGATTTTCCAGAGTATGGACGCATTCCACCAGCACCTCAATTATTGTGAAGTCGTCGTAAATCCGTGTCGTATTTTCTACAAGTATGACGATAAAAAGATTCGTGTTCTTTTTGTTATGTATGCGGAATGAGAGTTGCGTCGGTGATGCTTACGAAAAAAAGCCGACGCTGGCTACCACCGTTTTCAGGCTTGAGATTTTCAGAGAGAACATAATCACTAAGATGACGTGCGACGGTAGATTCATGGATACGAAGAGCTTGATAAATCATGACTTGACTCCAGCTCTCAGAAGCCAGCCAAACGGCTTTTATACGGTCACGTACTCGACCATCACGATCGTAATCATGCATTAGTTCGAGTTGTCGTTTTTGTTCAGAAGTGAGTTCGATTTTCATGGTGCGTGGCATGATCCTGATTTCATGGAAAATCAAGCACCTTCAATGAACAC
>AEZC01000054.1 GCA_000257205.1 Vibrio ordalii ATCC 33509
TTATACCCTTCCTACTTGAAGCTGCAGTGGTGTTGGCTACGTTCGTTCACCCCAATCACATAGTTTGCCTATGCTCATGGGGACTCACTCACTTTCCGCCTACCTGCAACTCCACGTTGTTTGGGTATAGATTGTAATAAGGGAGTGGATTTGGTCAAAAAAGTCATACAAACGAAACCGAATATGTTGGGGAAAAGACCCCCGCAGGGGCCTTGCACCATTATTCGTAGCGTTTTGCTTTGTATTGAGGATGCATGAAGTTTTCAACGGACAAGATGTCATCGAGCTCTTCGGCGGTGAGTAAGCCTCGCTCAAGCACCACTTCACGTACGCTCTTACCTGTTTCCGCACAAATTTTACCCACGATGTCACCTTCGTGATGGCCAATGTATGGGTTAAGGTAAGTCACGATACCGATAGAGTTGAATACGTAAGCTTCACACACTTCTTTATTGACAGTGATGCCGTCAATACACTTGTCACGAAGGTTCACACAGGCGTTTGAGAGAATGTCAATTGATTCAAACATGCTTTGTGCAATCACAGGCTCCATCACGTTTAACTGTAATTGACCACCTTCAGCGGCAAAGGAAATGGTGTTGTCGTTGCCCAGTACTTTAAAGCACACTTGGTTGACCACTTCAGGCACCACAGGGTTTACTTTAGCAGGCATGATCGAAGACCCAGCTTGCAGTTCAGGTAGGTTCAACTCGTTAAAACCCGCGCGAGGACCCGATGAAAGAAGACGCAAGTCATTACAGATTTTAGAGAGTTTCACAGCAAGGCGTTTTAGCGCGCCGTGCGCCATCACATAAGCCCCGCAGTCAGAGGTTGCTTCAATTAAATCTTCCGCTGGTACCACAGCTAAGCCAGTCACCGCAGCAAGGTGCTTCACTGCCGCCGCTTGGTAGCCCGGCGCTGCATTGAGGCCAGTACCAATAGCCGTTGCGCCAAGGTTGATTTCAAGCAGCAGTTTAGAGGTGTACTCTAGGTTGCGGATCTCTTCATTAATGGTGACCGCCCAAGCGCGGAACTCTTGACCTACGGTCATCGGTACGGCGTCTTGCAATTGAGTTCGACCCATTTTCAAAATGCCAGAGAACTCTTGGCTTTTTAGCTCAAACGCACCTTTTAGATAGGCAATTGAATCAATCAGTTTCAGGATGCTGTTGTATACCGCAATACGAAAACCAGTAGGGTAAGCACAGTTGGTTGATTGGCTTTTATTAACGTGGTCATTGGGGTTGATGAACTCGTACTGACCCTTTTCTTTACCCATCAATTCCAGAGCAAGGTTTGCGATCACTTCGTTGGTGTTCATATTGACAGAAGTGCCGGCACCGCCTTGGTATACGTCTGACGGAAATTGATCCATGCACTTACCTGTTTCTAGGATCAAGTCACATGCTTGGAGGATGTAATTAGCCACTTGGCTTGGAATGACGCCGAGCTCTTTGTTGGCTAGCGTGGCAGCTTTTTTAGCCATCACCATACCACGTACAAATTCAGGCACATCAGAAATGGTTGATTTTGAAATATTAAAGTTTTCGATAGCGCGCAGCGTATGAATGCCGTAATACGCGTCAGCAGGAACGTGACGTTGACCTAATAGATCTTCTTCGATACGAGTGGCCGAGTTAGCTGTAGTTTCTGATAGGTTAGCCATAACAGGATCCTTAGAGAATTATTCTGATAATTAGTGAAATTATTAGCCATTTCTGCAACTTAAGAGTCCATTCGTCAGAGTTTTAGGCTGGAAAATCCGTCCTGACTTCTGTGGCACATCATACTTAACCTAGATTTAAAAAATAGTAAGTGGATCACCTTTTAAGTCAATATTTGATGAAAATTTGATGTGTATCCATAGGCGTTATTTTCAGGTTTAAAAAATGATTCTCACCTTGATTAACTAATAAGTGACGGTTATGTTGGTGGTGGTATTTATTTGTATGCATGGGGTTTGTTTGTATTTTGTTAGCGAAGGTTAGGCTTTGTCGGTGTGGATATTGAGTGATGGCTAAGTATATGGTCTATAAATGTAAGGATGGTATTGGCATAAGGATGTATTGATATGACGCAAGTCGATGGGCTCTCCCTTACACAGTTTCAAGACTATTTTTTCCGGTCGCTTGATATCATTCCTCTCCCGATAGTCGTTTCGCAAGGGATAATTTCTACCATAGAGGGAGATAACAATCGGCAGCATCTCTATTTTAATCAGACTTTTGTGAAAGAGTTAGGTTACACCATCCAAGATATTCCTGATATTTCTACTTGGTTTACCACGGTTTATCCAGATCCTGAGTATCGGCAAGAAGTTGCTCTAAGGTGGGAGAAGGAAGTCCATGCTTCGATGCTTGCGAACCGACAAATTGCAGAAATTCCCGCACTAATTAAGTGTGGTGATGGTTTGCAACGTTGGTTTACCGTAAGTGCTCAAATTAAGGCTGAGTGCCAGCCTAATTGGCATATCGTTACTTTCCAGAATATTCATCAATTAAAAGCGTCGTTGGAAGAGGTGCTTCATATCTCCAATTCCGATCCTCTAACCCATTTAACTAACCGACGTGGCCTAGAGTATTGGATTGAAGATAGGGAGTTGGGTTGTGATGTGGGGGTTATCATGCTCGACATTGATCATTTTAAATCGATCAATGATAATTTTGGACATATGGCGGGCGATCAATTGCTGTGTACCTTGGCCAATATTCTTTGGCAATCCACCAGTATTGATGCCTGCTGTGTGCGCTGGGGGGGCGAAGAATTTTTAGTTGCCTTACCCGGTGCATCTCCACAAGAGGTGATCGCAATGGCCAATAAAATTCGTTATCACATCGCTTCGTTTGGATTCTATTGGCAGGGGAAGCTTGTACCCGTGACGGTGAGTGCTGGCTGCACGACAGGCGTATTGTTTGATGGCCTTGATAGTTTGATTCAAAAAGCCGATGTTGCATTGTATCAAGCCAAGTTAGGTGGCCGTAATCAGGTTGTGTGCTTTGATTGAGCGTTGAGTGTTGTAGTCGCCTGTGGTTGACGGTAAGGTGAGAGCAATAAACAAAGGAGGGCGTGTGTTTCCAATCTTACTTCTGGCTTTTATTTTTGTGCCAATCATTGAAATTGGTCTCTTTATCCAAGTAGGCAGCTTGCTAGGTATGTGGCCAACCATCGCCTTGGTGCTGATTACGGCATTCGTTGGTGCTTCATTGGTTCGTAGTCAAGGTATTCAGACCTTATTGAGTGTTCAACATCGCTTGCAACAAGGTGAGCTACCTGCTCAACAAATTGTTGAAGGTGTAATATTGGCGGTGGCTGGAGTTCTGCTTTTAGTTCCTGGCTTTTTGACCGATGCACTTGGTATGGTGGCGTTATTGCCAGCCCCTCGTGCGTTACTTGCCAACTATTTGATGAACAAAGTAGTCGTAAATAGTGCTAGTCATTTCCAAACGGAATTTCGCGCAGGCCGGCATAGTCATGGTTCTTTTTCCCAAACTCCTTTCTCATCATCGGAGGCGGGAGAAACATTAGAAGGTGAGTTCGAACGTAAAGAGGACGAACGCAACAAGTTGAATTAAAAGGCTTTGATGAGCCTTTGGGATTGACCAGAGTTGACCGGACAATTTAGATCGCGAAAGTAGGTTGCTTAGTGTAACGTTAAAGCCTATAGTGGCCTCGCTCTGTTGTTCAGGGGTTATTAATGAAACAAAAAATAAAAGTAAAAGTAAATTCTCAGAATCCATCGTAAAAATTGATGTCCTCAGTGTTTCCCTTACCTTATTCGTAACATTAAATAATTCAATCTATCAGTGCATTGCGCATAAGCGCGATAACTTTATGAATTTAAATAAAAGGGACACATTATGTCTAACAAAACAACTGGTTCTGTAAAATGGTTTAACGAAACTAAAGGTTTCGGCTTTCTTACTCAAGATAACGGCGGCGCTGACGTGTTCGTACACTTCAATGCAATCGCTTCTGACGGTTTCAAAACTCTAATTGAAGGCCAAAAAGTGTCTTTCGACGTAGAAAACGGTCAAAAAGGCCTACAAGCAGCTCAAGTAACTGTTCTGTAATCTAGCCTAATATCTAGAATTAATAAAAAGGTCGCCTAGGCGGCTTTTTTGCTATTTAGTGATTTATTTTGCTACCGTTAGCGCTGTCATTGCGCACCTTCAAAACCCATTTGGCGCCACGCTTCAAACGCAATAATAGCGACCGCATTAGAGAGATTTAAACTGCGAGCTTCTGCCATCATCGGAATACGAATACGTTGTGCCATCGGTAAGATTTCAATGACTTGCGCTGGTAATCCACGAGTTTCTGGGCCAAACATCAACACATCTCCTTTTTGAAACTGCGCATCGACGTGGTGCCCCGTGGTTTTAGTGGTACAAGCAAAAATCCGGTACGTTTCGCGCTCTGCATTGAGGTAGTCCATAAAGGCATCCAAGTTGGCATGACGCGTTACGCGCGCTAAATCGTGGTAGTCAAGCCCTGCACGGCGCACTTTCTTTTCTTCTAGATCAAAACCCAGCGGTTCAATAAGATGAAGATGCAAATTAGCGCCGCAATTGGCACACAAACGAATAATATTTCCGGTATTAGGGGCGATTTCAGGTTCGTAAAGTGCGATATCAAACATGGTATAGCTGCTCTTAAGGAGTGTGGGCCGGAAGTATAAGGTGACGAGCCTATTGAGTACAAGTCACCCGTTATTTGGCAATATAGGCACCAGTGGCATTTAACTATCCAATGGGAGAGTGAACTGTACTTTTAACCCACCTAATTGGCTGCGACTTGCATCAATGGTTCCGCTGTGCTGACGAATGGCACTTTCGGTGATGGCTAAGCCTAATCCTGTACCGCCACTGTGCCTATCACGCGCGGTCGAAACACGATAAAAGGGGCGGAAAATATCGTCTAACTCGTTTTCGGGAACGCCTTCACCATTGTCTTCCACGCAAACCGATAGTCTGCTTTTTTCGACCGAAAAGGTAATATTGATTTCATCTTTGCCATAGTAAATGGCGTTACGCACAATGTTTTCCAATGCGCTCATCAGTAGTTTTGGTGCTCCGGAAATGGTGTGCGGTGGAATCGTATTGTAGCTGAGCCTTTTTTCCATCTGCTCGGCCTCAAATTGGGCATCGCTCAACAACTCCTCCCATAAACTGGATAAAGGTTGGACTTCTCGACTGAGATGACTGTTGGTTTGCATACGCGAAAGCGTCAGCAGTTCGCCGATCATCTGCTCTAAACGTTGTGCTTCAGTGTCGATCCGTTCTAATTCGGAGCTGTTACCTTGCTTACGAGTAGCCAGTGCATTGGCCATTCTCAGCCGAGTTAAAGGGGAGCGCAGTTCGTGTGAAATATCCGACAGCAATCGCTGCTGGCCAGAAATCATCTGATTGACGGCTTCTACCATTTGATTAAAGCTTTTTCCCGCTTGGCGAAATTCACTGGTGCCTTTTTCTAAGCTTGGATCGACTACAAATTCGCCGCGAGAGACCCGTTTGGCGGCTTGCTCGAGGCGGCTGGCGGGTTGGCTCAATGCCCATGCGAGCCATAAGAGTAGCGGTGTACTGACGAGCATCACGGCAAGCAGCAGGCCGAACGGGCGGTCAAACAGTTGCAATAAGAACGGGGGGGGTTCATTCCAGCGAATGCCGACAAACAGGAGCAGATCTTGCTTGGCAAGGGTGATGGGCAATGGGCCTGAAATCATATAGCGGCCATAGAGCTTTTGTTGTGGCTTATCAATGGATTCAATGCTGGTCACGAAATTTTGGAGTGCTTTAAATTTGAAGTCGGCTTGAGTTTTTGTGGTGAGGATCGTGCCATCTCGCGTAGTAATGAAAAATTGCGGAGTGCTGCTCTTATCTCGCATATGCCCTTCACTGCGTTGGTTATTACTACTATTTTCTAAACGAAAGACAATACGTGTGAGCTCATGCTCATCTTTAAACGTGCTCTCTATTTTCTGTTTCAAGTGTGAAAGACGTTGGTATTCATCGCTAGGTATATCACGGGTTTTGCGAGGATCAAGGTGCGGCAGTGCTAATACTGCGATCAGCACCAGCAACATCGTAAACCAAAAAATGGCAAAAATTCGGCCATACAAGCTGTTGATTTTAGGTAGACGCATTACTCCTCCAAAATCATGAGATAGCCACGACCACGCAGTGTTTTAATGCGTGATTTACCATCAACACGTTCAGGTAATTTCTTGCGCAAATTCGAGACGTGCATATCAATCGCGCGGTCAAAGGCCGCCAACCGTTTTCCTAGAACATCAAGGCTGAGCGCTTCTTTAGTTAAGGTTTCGCCTGGGTTTTGCACAAAATGAGTCAGCAAGGCAAATTCTGTGGTAGTGAGATCCAATAATTGCCCTTGGCAATAGGCTTCCTGCTTACTGGGATACACCTGAATATCTTGGCATTCAATCACTTCATTTTGTTTGGTGCTAGTGCTGGCTTGAGTGCGACGCAAAATTGCGCGAATGCGCGCAAGTAGCTCTCGGTCACTAAAGGGTTTCGGTAAATAGTCATCCGCGCCGAGTTCTAAACCGATGACGCGGTCGATCTCTTCTCCTTTGGCGGTGAGCATTAAAACAGGGGTATGCCAGTTTTCACGCAATTTTTTCAGCGTTTCCATCCCATTGAGTTTCGGCATCATTACATCGAGTAAAATAAGATCGATACGGCCATGAATGGCAGCGAGCCCACTCTCTCCATCATTCGCTTCAGATACCTCAAAGCCTTCATAGCTTAAGACTTCTTTTAGTAAGCTGGTGAGTTCAGTATCGTCATCAATTAGAAGAATATGCGCCATGTGTCGCCTCGTCGTTGGGGGAAGTTATGGGTACAGTTTACTGTGAAATAGGCAAGATCTTCAGTGAGCAATAAGCTCTTTACGATTCTTTACGCTTGCTATACGTTGTTTTACCGTACATGTCCTATTCTACACTCAAGTGCTGTGAATACAGCTTTTAGAATCCACTTGGTGAAGGAATAGATGATGAAAATGGCAAAAAAACTAGTACTTTCGGCGGTAATACTACCTCTGATTCTTGGCACAGCAAGCGTTTATGCATTTGGTGGTAAAGAGCGACATAAAGGGCCAAATGATGAGTGTGGCGGCTTTGATCGCGGCATAATGCAACAGCTTGACTTGACTGCTGATCAGCAAGCAAAGCTGAAAGAGATGCGTGAAGCGAATCGCGAAGCGATCAAGGGTGAGCATAAAGGTCAACGCCAAGCGAAAATGAAAGCGCACCATGACAAAGTACAAGCTCTCGTGCTAGCGGAGAACTTTGATGCGGCAGCGGCAAATGAATTAGCCAAAGAGATGGTCGATCAACAGGTCGCTCACCGTGTCAAGATGCTAGAAAAACGTCATGACATGATGAGTGTGTTAACTCCGGAACAAAAAGCAAAACTGCAAACGCTACAACAAGATCGCATGCAGCAGTGCATGGAAAATGGTCCTAAGCACATGAAGAAAAATAGCTAATTATTGATAACCGCTAATACGCTAATAATTGAGAATAGGCCTCTGGTGAGGCCTGTTCATTTGTGTCATATTCATTCTTAATTTGAGAGGGTATACTAGCTGCTCATTTTTAAGCTGATTTTAGTGATATGAAACAAGAATACGCACGCCTTGTTACGCTTGCTGCCTGGACAGCAACCCTTGTCGCCTCATTGTTGCTGATAGTAAAAGTGATCGCTTGGTGGGTTACTGGCTCGGTCAGCCTACTCGCATCCTTGATTGATTCCTTACTTGATATTGCCGCTTCCGTGGTCAATTTAATTGTGGTGCGTTACGCACTGCAGCCCGCAGATAAAGAGCACGCCTTTGGTCATGGTAAGGCGGAATCGCTTGCGGCCCTTGCCCAGGCGATGTTCATTTCAGGCTCGGCCTGTTTTCTTATCCTCAATGGGGTTGACCGTTTTTTTCGCCCACACGAATTAACTTCTCCTGAATATGGCGTTTATGTCAGCCTGTTTGCAATGCTAGTGACTTTTGGCTTAGTGTTGTTCCAAAAGCATGTCGTGAAAAAAACGGGCAGCCAAGCCATTGCTGCGGATTCATTGCATTACCAAACTGATCTGTTCATGAATGCGGCGATTATGATCGCGCTCATATTGAGCTGGTTTGGCTTTAAACAGGCCGATGCCATCTTTGCGATCGGCATTGGCGTTTATATTCTTTACAGCGCTTTTCGTATGGTGCAAGAGGCTATTCAGACCTTGTTGGATCGTAAGTTACCTGATGAAGAATTGAAGCAAATCCGCACAGAATGTCTTTCTGTAGCTGGTGTGTTGGGTGTGCATCAATTAAGAACTCGCATGTCTGGACCTGTAAGATTCATTCAGTTACATCTGGAACTCGATGACAATATCCGCTTGATTGAGGCGCATCGCATTTCCGATGAGGTGGAAGATAAGCTACTCGAGGCTTTCCCCGGAGCGGATGTATTAATCCACCAAGATCCTTATTCTGTGGTGTTTGGACCAGAAAAAAAGCAAAAATCACAAGGGTGGTAGCGACAAAAACGCGCTTATTAACTATCTTTTTAAGAACAATAAATAAGCCTGATTCTGATATGAATCAACAAAGCGTTAACTCAAAACTGTAATACTCTTACATAAGTAGCAAACTTACATAATTTCGTGCAAATAACAGTAGTATTCCTCTTTAGGAAAGGTAACATTATGCACAGATTAGAAAGATTTTGCTGTCGGTTTTATCGCTAACGGACAGCGTAAAAAATGAGTATTAAGTTCCCAAAAAATCGAGGGTGAGCATGATTAAAAAGATCGGTGTTTTGACTAGTGGCGGTGACGCACCTGGCATGAACGCAGCAATCCGTGGTGTTGTTCGTACGGCACTCGGTGCTGATTTGGAAGTATTTGGTATTTACGACGGCTACCTTGGCCTTTATGAAGATCGCATTAAAAAATTGGATCTTTCAAGCGTTTCTGACGTTATCAATAAAGGTGGTACTTTCCTAGGTTCTGCGCGTTTCCCTGCATTTCGTGAAGTCGCAGTACGTGAAAAAGCGATCGAAAACCTAAGAAAGCATGGTATTGATGCTTTAGTTGTCATCGGCGGTGACGGATCTTACATGGGTGCGAAAAAGCTGACTGAAATGGGTTTTCCATGCGTTGGTTTACCAGGCACGATTGATAACGACATTGCTGGTACCGACTACACCATTGGTTACTTAACAGCATTAAACACGGTTATCGATGCAATTGACCGTTTACGTGATACTTCCTCTTCTCATCAACGTATTTCGATTGTTGAAATCATGGGTCGTCATTGCGGTGATTTGACTCTGATGTCGGCGATTGCAGGCGGTTGTGAATATATCATCACCCCTGAAACTGGTTTGAATATGGACCAACTGATCGCGAACGTTCAAGACGGCATTAAGAAAGGTAAGAAACACGCCATTATTGCACTGACTGAGTTGATGATGGATGCTAACCAACTAGCAAAAGAAATTGAAAAAGCAACGGGACGTGAAACTCGCGCTACCGTGCTGGGTCATATTCAACGCGGTGGTCGCCCGACGGCGTTTGACCGTGTTCTTGCGTCACGCATGGGTAATTTTGCGGTACATTTACTGCTTGATGGCCACGGTGGTCGTTGTGTTGGTATTCAGAAAGAGCAGTTGGTTCACCACGATATTATCGACGCAATTGAAAATATGAAGCGTCCAGTTCGCACTGATTTGTATAAAGTGGCTGAAGAGCTGTTTTAATCGCTTCTTCCATCTCGGTATAAAGTGAGTAAATAAAAAAGACCGCATTGCGGTCTTTTTTGTCTCTCTATGCTTTGTCGTTAAAATAAAACAGAGCAAAGCACTGGCGGATTACAAAATGATCGCGCGCACTTCTGGGTCTTTGCGCTCTAAGTAGTGAATTGATTTAATACGGCGAATGGTACGACAGCGGCCACGAATTAATAGCGTTTCTGTGGTGGCGATGTTGCCTTTGCGGGTAATGCCTTCCAGCAGATCCCCTTTGGTGATACCAGTAGCTGAGAAAATGACGTTATCACTGCGGGCCATCTCTTCCATTTTCAGCACTACGCCAGCTTCGACACCCATTTCCGCGCAGCGAGCTAACTCTTTTGCACCGTAAATGCGGTTTTCTTCCGTATCGCCTTTGACTTCATGACGTGGTAGCAGACGGCCATGCATATCACCATCTAGAGCTCGGATGACCGCGGCTGAAACCACTCCTTCAGGTGCACCGCCGATGCAGTACATCACGTCGACTTCACTATCAGGCATGCAAGTTAGGATCGAGGCGGCGACATCACCATCTGGCACAGCAAACACACGAACACCCATCTCTTGCATCTGCGCTATGGTGGCATCATGGCGAGGTTTCGCTAAGGTAATCACCACTAGAGTGTCTAATGGTTTATTCAGCGCGGTGGCGATATTTTCTAAATTCTCTTTTAAAGGCTTATTGAGGTCAATGCACCCTTTAGCGCCGGGGCCAACCACCAATTTTTCCATGTACATATCAGGTGCTTTAAGGAAGCTGCCTTTTTCGCCAGCCGCCAAAACAGCCAATGCGTTTGACTGGCCCATTGCCGTCATGCGCGTACCTTCAATAGGATCCACTGCGATATCAACCGCATCGCCACCAAGGCCAACAAGCTCGCCAATGTAGAGCATTGGAGCATCGTCAATTTCGCCTTCACCGATTACAATTTCACCTTGGATGTCGGTTTTATTGAGTAGGTTGCGCATGACTTCTACCGCTGCGCCATCGGCCGCATTTTTATCGCCTCGGCCAAGCCATTTGTAACCTGCCAGTGCAGCACCTTCAGTGACTCGAGAGAATGCCATTGCTAAATCGCGTTTCATGCTAGCTCCAAAGAAAAGGGAATAGGAAATTTCGGCGGGAATTTTAGCATATCAAATAGTAAACGTTTGCTTTTTTAGTTCACAAGGATTGCACTTGATCAAAGCTAAGCGTCAAATTGAGTGAATCTATCGCCAGATAAGGTGTTTTTCTGCCTAGCTTTAGCGCTTAAGTGAGCTTGCGGTTAAGTTGAGCTGATTTTTTAATCAAATAGCGAGAAAATTTGCATATAGTGAGTGTTTCTGAGCGCTGTGCTGAGTAGAATGAACCAATAAGTGAAATTTTGTTCACCTCAACCGAATAACTAAGGGTATGCACCATGTCTTTTGAAGTATTAGAACTACTAGAAGCAAAAATTCAAACCGCAGTTGACACCATCGCACTTCTACAAATGGAAGTGGAAGAGCTTAAAGAAGAGAAACAGCAGCTCGTGAATGAAGCGAATGAGCTAAAAGTAGCGCGTGAAGAGCTTGAGCAAAAAGCGCAACAAATGGAGCAAGAGCAGAATGCATGGCAAGATCGTATTCGTAGCTTACTTGGTAAAATGGACGACGTGGAATAATCTGCTCGCTTAAGTGATACCACAACGCCGACATCAAGTCGGCGTTACTTTTAATCAATCATCGCGTTTTATCACGAGCAACATTTACCAATAATAGCGTTATGAGTGCAGAGAAAGTTTATGCTTTCGGTCTTACGCCCAACGTATGGCACAATGCGTAGGTCATTTCAGCGCGATTGAGCGTATAGAAATGGAAGTCTTTGACGCCTTCACGGCTTAAAATGCGAACCATGTCAATTGCTTGGCTTGCACCCACGAGCTGGCGTGTGGTTGGGTCATCATCTAATCCATTAAATTGTTTCGCCATCCATCCGGGGACTTTAACGTTGTTTTGCGCGGCAAAGCGAGAAGCTTGTTTAAAGTTTGATACCGGTAGAATGCCCGGTACAATTTCAGCATCAATACCAGCAGCTACGCAGCGGTCGCGAAATCGTAAGTAGCTTTCAACATCAAAAAAGAATTGAGTAATTGCGCGGTTTGCACCTGCATCAATTTTGCGTTTTAGATTGACCAGATCGGCTTGCGCGCTTTTCGCTTCAGGGTGGACTTCTGGAAATGCCGCGACAGAAATATCAAAATCATGGCGAGATTTGAGTAGAGTCACTAAGTCGGAAGCATACATTTCTGGTTTGCCGCCACCAGCGGGAATATCGCCACGCAGCGCAACTATGTTCTGGATGCCGTTGTGCCAGTAGTCATCGGCAATCTGAATCAACTCATCGCGAGAGGCATCGATGCAAGTGAGGTGCGGTGCTGCAATAAGACCAGTTTGATCTTTAATCTCTTTAATGATCGAATGGGTGCGGTCGCGCTCGCCAGAGTTTGCTCCGTAAGTCACAGAAACAAATTTAGGTTGCAGGGTTTTTAAACGGTGAACGGAATTCCACAATGTCTCTTCCATTTGCGCTGAGCTGGGTGGAAAAAACTCAAATGAGACATTGATATTATCTGATAGCTCAGCCACGTTCTGGTTGAGTTCATCAATATGACCGGCGTGCGTGTATCCCATTTTATTTCTCCCTGTGGCGTTTTTGCGCCAATCTATTATTCCTTAAGTTGACGTTTAGACGTCTATATGTCCACAGAATGTATTGAATAACATTTTATGTCAACACTGTAATTATGAATATTATTCATGTTGATTGTGAGTGACCTTCAAGTCATGCTGCATGACCTAATATCATCCTTTCGTGGTTAAATTAAGGAGCCTAGGAGCTCCTTAATCTGGAATAAGCTGGAGTGTTACAGTAAGCTTGACAGCAAGTTGAGGTCCGATTGGATAGCTCCTGCTGTCACTTCTCTACCAGCGCCCGGACCACTAATCACTAACGGGTTATCGCGATACCATTTACTCTCGATAGCAAAAATGTTGTCACAAGGTAAAAGGTTAGCCAAAGCGTGTTCACGCTCTAAAGCTTCAACCCCCACCGTTGCTTTGCCATTTTTCTCAAGCCTTGCGACATAGCGTAGCACTTTATCTTCACGTTGTGCTTTGGTTAGCCTCTCGGCTAATTTTTCACTCAGCAGTTGGCCTTTGTCTAAAAAGTCATCCAGTGAGAGGTGCTTGAGCTCATCAGGAACCAGTGATTCAACTTTGACATTTTCCGGTTCGATCTGTAACCCTGCTTCACGGGCTAGGATCACCAGTTTGCGCATGACGTCTGAACCATCCAGATCGCTGCGCGGGTCAGGCTCGGTAAGTCCTTGTTGCCATGCTAAATCGACCAGTTCGCTAAACGGTATTGAGCCGTCGAATTGCTGAAATAACCAAGATAAAGTGCCAGAGAAAATACCAGAGAGGGCGACGATTTCATCGCCGCTTTCACGCAAATCACGCACCGTGTGGTTAATGGGTAAGCCTGCGCCAACCGTCGCGTTGTAGAGCCAATGGCGGCTAATTTTCGCGAACGCTTCTTTTATTTGGTGGTAATCGACGCTAGAGGAAGAGCCCGCGACTTTATTCGCCGAGATAAGGTGAATCCCATTTTCAGCAATATTGAGGTAGTGATCAGCTAGCTCTTTGCTTGCGGTTACATCGAGCACAACCGCTTCGTCATACCCTTGAATATTGCTTAAGCGTTGTAGCCAAGCCATTCCCTCACTGGCAATCGCTTCATCGTCAAAATGCTTTAAAACCGATACCGCATCTATCCCTTGCTCATCAAACCAATAGGTTTGGCTATCGACCACTGCGACCAATTCGAAGTTCATGCCATGGCGTTTTTCTAACTCTGATTTTTGTTCAGCAAAGAGTTTTAACCAACTCGAACCAATGTTGCCTTTGCCACACAGTGCCAGTGCGACCCGTTTTTGCGCCTGAAATAGTTGGTTATGCATACCCACCACTAAGGGGGTGATCGGTGTTTTACGCAGTACCGCAACTAAACTCAGCCCAGATTCTGCTTCACAGATAAACTCGATCGGTGATGAACGTAGCTGTTGATAAAAGCCGTAGCAGTGGTTGGGGTTTTTCGTCACACCAGCACCCACGGCACCCACTAACGAAAAGCCTTCTTTGAGTTTAATTTCCGCTTCAAAAGCGGCATCTTGCAGATGAGCTAGAGCTCCACCTGAAATCTCAGCAGTATAGGCAAGACGCAGTTGGTGTTGGTCGGCTTGAGTATCGAAAGCTAGCGGTTCGAGTTGAGCACGACGCAAGCTGCGCAGCACATCGTTTTGTAGGCGCTGGAAGTCATGCCCGTGAGCAAAATTAAGCTCAATCAACAGCACATCATCAAGTGAAGTAATGATTTTGGCACCACGTCCCGATGCCAATACACGCTCAATACGAGTCGATCCTGCTTCGGGTTGATAACTGCAGCGCAAGTGCAAATCCATGGTGCTTTGCGCCACGGGCTGCAAAGTTCGGCTGTGCAATACCGGGGCGGCAAGGCGCGCTAACTCGTTGGTTTCGTCCAAACGCAGTAGCGGCAGTAAACAGGCATCACTAACAATGCGCGGGTCGGCGCTATAAACACCGGCCACATCACTCCAAATCGTTACTCGGTTTACTTCCGCAAGTGCGCCGATCATCGTAGCGGAGTAATCGGAGCCATTGCGCCCAAGTAGCACAGTATCACCTTGTTCACTGCGAGCCATAAAGCCTGTGATGATCACTCGGTGATGCGCGTGTTGTGCCAAAATTTCTTTCAGCAAAGGGTAGGAGCGAGCGCGATCCACTTCCGGTTGTGTGCCTGCTTGCGCGCGAAGAAATTCGCGGGCGTCTTGTGCTACAGCCGCAAGGTTATGTTGATTGAGTAACGCCGCCAATAAGCGTGATGACCACACTTCACCATGGCCAAGTACCGCCGCTTGTTGAGCTGGTGATAGGGGCGCGCAAAGCTGACCCAAAGTGCGAATTTCGTTGGTGAGTAAAGTGATGAGCGGTTGCGCTGCATCTTCATCGAGCAGCGCGTTGATTAAATCGGTTTGGTACTGACGGACCGATTGCAAGTTCTCATGAGCCACTCGACCATCTTTATTAAGAGCGTCGAGAAATTCGATTAAACGATTGGTGGTTTTTCCTGCGGCAGAAACCACCACCAAATCATCAGCTTGAGAATACTCTTTTAAGATATTAACGACCCGTTTGTAGCATTCAGGATCGGCAAGGCTGCTACCGCCAAACTTGTGCAATTGACGTAGGGCAGTCATTAATAGGCCTCCTGCGCTTTAGCAAAGGCCTGCGCGAGATCGTCAATCAAATCTTGCGCATCTTCTAAGCCGACCGATAGGCGTAATAGCTGCTGTGAAACACCGGCTTCGGCCAACGCTTCTTCGCCCATCGCTCGGTGAGTCATCGAAGCGGGGTGGCAGATTAAGCTCTCCACGCCTCCTAATGACTCTGCCAGTGAGAATAATGTTAACTGAGAGACAAAATATTTAAGCTGTTCAAAGCTGCCCGCAAACTCAAAACTGAGCATAGAGCCAAAGCCAGATTGCTGCTTTTTCGCTATCTCATGGCCAGGATGCTCTGGCAAACTCGGGTGATAAATGACCTTTACTAAGGCTTCGCTTTGCAGATAGTCCAAAATAGCGCGTGAGCTCTCCTCATGGACGCGCATTCTTGCGCCTAAGGTACAAATGCCACGCAGCGTCATGTAGCTATCAAAAGGGGTTCCCGTTGAGCCAAGGCAGTTGCCCCACCATGCTAGCTCTTCAGCGTGCTGCTCTGTTTTGGTGATCACGACCCCGCCAATCACATCGGAGTGGCCGTTGATGAATTTGGTGGTGGAGTGGATGACAAAATCTGCGCCCAACTCTAATGGTTTTTGAAATACTGGCGTTAAGAAGGTGTTGTCAACCGCCACTAATGCACCGACGGCGTGTGCTTGTTGGCAAATATCAGCAATATCGACCACGCGAACTAATGGGTTGGATGGAGTTTCAATGAGTAGCAATTTGGGTTTTTTCGCCAAAGCAGCCTGCAAAGCGTTTGGATCGGATTGATCAATAAAGAGTGTCTGAAAATCGCCTTTTTTGGCGCGTGTATTAAACAGGCGATATGTGCCACCGTAGCAGTCATGCGGGGCCACAATCAGATCGTCAGGACTTAAAAAGGCGGAAACCCATAGATTCAGCGCCGAAGTGCCACAGTTAGTCACCACCGCGCCTTGACCCGATTCGAGTTCAAACAACGCTTTTTCGAGCAGACCTCGATTCGGGTTGCCAGAGCGTGTGTAATCGTATTTAGGCACTTCACCAAACGCAGGAAAGCTATAATTTGTCGAAAGATAAATTGGAGGCACAACAGCATGATATTGAGAGTCGGATTCAATACCGGTTCTAACGGCGATGGTGGCTGGCTTGCGAGTGGTCATGACGGTTTCCTTACTTAATAAACTCAATAAACTGACTTTTATTGAGGGGGTTCCTGCCTTATTCGGGGACAACTAAGGTGGCAATTTCAATTGTCTAGAGTATTAGCTATATCCGATAGTGCGCTATATTGCTATCTCTCAGTCGATAATGGCACACTTTACTGAACCGAAAAGAAGACGTCAATATATCTAGACGTCAATATATCTAGACGTCTATATGTCTTTGCTTGTGGCGGTAAATCCCGCTAAAATCCAACTTTCAAATTTTTAACGACCAATTACGATAACGAAGGTGCGCAATGGCAGACTGGAATGGGGAATACATTAGCCCATATGCTGAACATGGGAAGAAGAGTGAGCAAGTCAAAAAAATCACCGTTTCAATCCCATTGAAAGTGTTGAAAGTATTAACTGATGAGCGCACTCGCCGTCAAATCAATAACTTACGCCACGCAACCAACAGTGAGCTGCTGTGTGAAGCCTTCTTGCATGCTTATACCGGTCAACCTTTACCGACCGACGAAGATTTGAGAAAAGATCGTCCAGACGATATTCCGACCGAAGCCAAAGCATTAATGACCGCCATGGGCATTGAATTTGAAGCGTATGATGATGAAGAAGTGTAGCGCGTAATTGCGGTACAACGAGATAAAATCGAGAGGATACTGGGTAAGTTGCCATGGTGACTTTGGCTCTGTGTCTCAGAATATAAAAAAACCGCTGAAAGTCAGCGGTTTTTTTCGAGCGAGGCATTTAGCCGCTCAAGCTTGTGATTATTCTTGCATGTAATTGACAGGCATCTCGATTCGAGCGACGCCAGAGTCAACCGCTGCTTGAGCAACCGCTTTAGCAACACGAGGCAGTAGGCGTGGGTCCATCGGTTTTGGAATGATGTATTCAGGGCCGAAACTTAACGCTTTTACGCCTGCGGCTTTCAACACTTCAGCCGGCACTTCTTCTTTAGCCAGTTCACGTATCGCCTCAACTGCGGCTAGCTTCATTTGGTCATTAATTTCACTAGCACGGACATCCAAAGCGCCACGGAAAATAAATGGGAAGCACAACACGTTGTTGACTTGGTTTGGATAATCGCTACGACCTGTGCCGAGAATTAAATCATCACGTACCGCGCGTGCGAGTTCTGGTTTAATTTCTGGATCCGGGTTTGAGCAAGCAAATACGATCGGTTTATCGGCCATTAATTTTAGCGCTTCGGCAGGCAGCAGGTTGGGGCCTGACACACCTAGGAATAAGTCAGCGCCTTCAATCACATCTTCCAGTGTGCGTTTGTCGGTGTTATTAGCAAACAACTGCTTATATTCATTGATGTCATCACGACGAGTATGAATCACACCTTTGCGATCAAGCATGTAGATTTTTTCACGCATTGCGCCGCACTTAATCAATAGTTCCATGCAAGCGGTGGCTGCTGCGCCAGCGCCAAGACAGACGATAGTGCATTCGTTGAGTTTCTTGCCTTGCAGTTCAATCGCATTGAGCATGCCAGCTGCAGTAACAATCGCAGTGCCGTGTTGATCGTCATGGAAAACAGGCACATTACAGCGTTCGATCAAACGGCGTTCAATCTCAAAGCAATCTGGTGCTTTGATATCTTCTAAGTTGATGCCGCCAAAGGTGTCGGCGATGTTAGCAACCGTATCGATAAATTCATCGATTGTGCGGTGTTTTACTTCAATATCAATTGAATCAAGTCCAGCAAAGCGTTTAAACAGTAGCGCTTTTCCTTCCATGACGGGCTTGGAAGCCATCGGACCTAAGTTACCTAAACCAAGAATAGCCGTGCCGTTTGAGATCACAGCGACGGTGTTGCCTTTCGCAGTGTATTTATAAACGTTGTCGATGTTCTGCGCGATTTCACGAACCGGTTCAGCGACGCCCGGACTGTAAGCTAGAGCAAGGTCTTCAGCCGAGTCGGCAGGCTTAGTTAATGAAATGGCAATTTTACCCGCGGTTGGGTAAGCATGATAATCGAGTGCGCGTTGGCGAAATTGTTCTTCTGCCGTTAATTCTTGGTGAGTGTCATCAGACATAGGTATAAGTGCTCGTGTTGGATTGGAAAAGGTCCATAATTCTAATGGATGTTGCTCAAACTTCCTAGGCGGGAACCTGACGTGCTTCATCAAAAAATGGAGAAAATGTCGCAGATAAGACCAGTGCGTACTGACAACTATACAAAAAATGCCAACAAAAAAGGATGCCGAGGCATCCTTTTTTAATTTTCTAGCAAAAAAAAGATTATTTGCTAGAAAGAGCACCGAAACGCTTGTTGAAGCGATCTACACGGCCGCCAGTATCAACGATACGTTGCTTACCAGTGTAGAATGGGTGACATTTGTCACACACGTCTAGGTGGATAGAATCTTTGCCTAGCGTTGAGCTGAACTCGAAAGAGTTGCCGCAAGAACAAGTCGCGCTAACTGCTTTGTACTCTGGATGGATACCAGCTTTCATGGGATAACCTCAAATTGGGCCGCGTCGCTATCCGAATCTATGCCGGACACCACACGTAGTTAATAAAAAAATGTTGATACCGCTGACTGCTTAACATCAAGCAAGAAGCCATATCATCAAGGCGCGATATATTAATGAATCCTCTTCAGTGGATCAAGCCATTTCGCCGCTATTTTCGCCATATTTTTGTCCAATGACGAAGCTCGAATTTCGGTGACGCATCCAGTAGACTGTCTTTTCACATTTTTTGTAGAACGAACGGTCGATTATGCGCCCCACCATTGCACGCGTTGCCTTACCTGTCCCATTGGATAAGCAGTTTGATTATCAGATCCCAAGTCATCTGTTTCCGATTGTTGGTGGACGAGTGTCGGTGCCATTTGGTCGGCAAACTCTGGTGGGTATCGTCACCGCTATAGTCAGTGAGTCTGAGTTTTCAGTCGATCAATTAAAGCCGCTAAAAGCAGTGCTCGATAGCCAGCCAGTCTGGCCTGAGAAACTCTATCAATTGCTGTTATGGTGTAGCCAGTTTTATCAATACCCATTAGGCGACACGCTATTTAATGCATTGCCTGGCGCATTACGCAAAGGGAAAGCGGCCGATTTTTCGACTTTAGTAGAGTGGCAACTGACGCCCGGTGGGCGCGATCAACTCATGCAAGGATTTGGGCGAGCGGTAAAGCAAGCCAAAGTGATGGCGATGCTTGAGTCTGGCGCTGTACCCCATCAACTGTTTATTGATGAAGAGGTAGGTAGCAGCGTACTCAAAATCTTACAAGAGAAAGGCTGGATAGAATCACTGGAAAAACGGCCGACACTGACGGCTTGGCCGCAGAATGTTGAAGCGGATGTGGAAAAGCCCAAGCTCAACCAAGAACAAGCGATCGCGATTGCTTCAATTAATAGCCATCACCATTTCGCATGCTATTTACTTGAAGGGGTCACCGGTTCAGGGAAAACCGAAGTTTATTTAAACCTGATTAAACCCGTTTTAGAAAAGGGCCGCCAGGCATTGGTACTGGTGCCTGAGATTGGTCTAACACCACAAACCATTAACCGCTTTCGTAAGCGATTTAATGTGCCAGTTGCCGTGGTCCACTCGGGGCTCAATGAAACCGAGCGCCTCAACGCGTGGTTAGCGGCGCGTGATAATATTGCGGGCATTATTATTGGTACTCGCTCAGCGCTACTAACGCCTTTTGCAGATCTAGGTATCATCATTGTTGATGAAGAACATGACGCTTCGTATAAACAGCAAGATAGCCTACGCTACCATGCAAGAGATGTCGCGGTAATGCGTGCAAATCTTGAGCAGATCCCGATTGTGCTCGGTTCCGCCACTCCAGCATTAGAAACGTTGCATAATGCATTGAGCGGCAAATATCATCACTTAAGCTTAACTCAGCGTGCGGGCGTAGCGGTTCCCACTAAAAACAAAGTGTTGGATGTGAAAGGCCTGTTTTTAGAGAGTGGTTTATCAGCGCCGCTGATTGCTGAGATGAGAAAACACCTCAGCGCTGGTAACCAAGTGATGCTGTTTCTCAATCGGCGCGGCTTCTCGCCCGCGCTGATGTGCCATGAATGCGGTTGGATTGCCGAATGCAAACGTTGCGATGCGTACTATACCTTTCACCAATACAGCAGTGACATGCGTTGTCACCATTGCGGCTCGCAACGTCCGGTGGTTCATCAGTGTCAAGGTTGTGGTTCAACTCAGTTGGTCACGGTTGGGGTAGGTACCGAGCAACTTGAAGCGCAACTGGCGCAGCTTTTCCCCGAATATAAAACGGTGCGTATTGATCGCGATAGTACGCGTCGTAAAGGCAGTTTAGAAAGTGCATTATCATCGATTCGCCAAGGTGAGTATCAGATTTTAATCGGCACGCAGATGCTCGCTAAAGGGCACCATTTTCCCGATGTGACTTTAGTGGCGTTATTGGATGTGGATGGTTCGCTATACAGCAGTGATTTTCGCGCCGCCGAACGCTTGGCGCAGCTATTTACTCAAGTGGCAGGTCGAGCAGGGCGTGCTAGCAAACCCGGCGAAGTCATTTTACAAACGCATCACCCGGAACACAGTTTGCTGCAAGCACTGTTGCAAAAGGATTATCGTCATTTTGCAGAAACCGCGTTAGAAGAGCGGAAAATAGCGATGTTGCCGCCTTACACCTATCTCACACTATTTAAAGCGGAATCCAATCAAGCTTCGATGGTGGAAGAGTTCTTACGCCAAATCAGGCATACGTTAGAAGCGCATCCATTATTTGATGATTCGTGCTTAGTGTTAGGGCCAACCCCAGCCCCATTGGCGAAAAGAGCGGGCAAATATCGTTGGCAGTTATTACTGCAAACTCAGCATCGATCCAAAATGCAAAAACTATTGATGAGCGCTAAACCAGCCATTGGACTGTTACCTCTAGCCAAGAAAATTCGCTGGTCGTTAGATATTGAACCGCAAGATCTCAGTTAAACCTCAGTAGCGTTTCCGATGAAATGAGATGTAACATATTGAAGCAATCGAATGCTAAAGAGGCTGCTATTATTTTTGCTAGCCAATTTAATCCTCTCTAATGTGAGTGACTTCACGCTTGTTATGTAAGATTTGTTAATCTGACCGTAACTTTATGGGTGGAAATGAATAGACTATCACTCATATATCCGCTGTGAATAACAGCTCGTCGTTTAAAATGGATAACCAGATTGTACAATCTGATTGTATAAACATAACAACGGGTGATTTCAACCCAGTAACGACTTTTAAAGAGGTTAATTTCTATGGCGACAATGAAGGATGTTGCCCAGCTTGCAGGTGTATCAACCGCCACAGTATCTAGGGCGTTGATGAACCCTGAAAAAGTATCATCTTCAACGCGAAAGCGTGTCGAAGATGCCGTTTTAGAAGCTGGTTACTCACCAAATTCTCTCGCTCGCAACTTACGCCGTAATGAATCCAAAACCATTGTCGCTATCGTGCCGGATATTTGTGACCCTTACTTCACCGAGATCATTCGTGGTATCGAAGATGCGGCGATGGAACATGGTTATTTAGTACTACTGGGTGATAGTGGTCAGCAGAAAAAGCGAGAAAGTTCTTTAGTTAACCTCGTATTTACTAAGCAAGTTGATGGCATGTTGCTGCTAGGTACGGATTTGCCGTTTGATGTCAGTAAGCCTGAACAAAAAAACCTGCCACCTATGGTGATGGCCTGTGAATTTGCGCCAGAACTTGAGTTGCCAACGGTACATATTGATAACCTTACCTCAGCGTTTGAGGCGGTGAACTACCTTACGCAGCTTGGGCACAAACGCATCGCGCAAATTTCAGGGCCAGCAGAGGCAACCTTGTGTAAGTTCCGCCATCAAGGTTATCAACAAGCCTTACGCCGTGCAGGGATTGAAATGAATCCTAATTATTGCACTTATGGTGATTTTACTTTTGAAGCCGGGGCTAAAGCACTGCGCCAATTATTGGCGTCATCTGAGCCCCCCACCGCCATTTTTAGTCATAATGACAGTATGGCGATCGGTGTCATTAAGGAAGCCAAAAAATTGGGTTTGCGCGTTCCACAAGATATTTCAGTGGTGGGATTTGATGATATTCAATTTGCGCTCTACTGCGATCCACCGTTAACGACCATCTCACAGCCGCGCTATGAGATAGGGCGTCAAGCGATGCTCATGATGCTCGATCTTCTTCGCGGTCAAGAGGTTGGCGCAGGTTCTCGACTATTAGAAACCAAGTTAGTGATTCGAGAAAGCGCAGCGCCTCCTCGTTTGAGCTAACCACATGCAGCGCATTTTTGATGCGCTGCAACTCTTTCAACACTATTAAGTCGTTGGAAACTGCATTAACATTGGCACAAACCATCAACTTTTGAATTCTCTGTGGCTAATAAAGATTATGTAAGGCGCGGTCGTAGTCCGAAAAAGCCGACCCCGAAAAAAACAGCTCCACGTCGTAAACCTTGGCGTAGTGGCTTATTGGCACTGTTGCTCGTTTCCGGTTTTGGTTATGGGCTGTTCTTACTCAGCCGTGATCCTGAGCCGCCTCAAGCGGTTGTGGTTCCTACAAAACCAGTCGCAAAACCTAAGCCAGAGAAAGTGATCCCACCGCCCCCAGAGGAAAAATGGGATTACGTGGATAGCTTGCCGAAACGTGAAGTAGAAGTGGTAGCCAAAGAACAAAAAGTGTCTGAAATTCCTTATATTATGCAGTGTGGGGCGTACAAGACTTCGTCGCAGGCTGAAAGCCGTAAACTCGATATCGCGTTTCAGGGTTTAAAAAGTGAAATCCGAAAAACGGAAGGCAGCAGTTGGTATCGCGTGGTATTAGGGCCATACAAATATAAGCGTGATGCGCAGCGTGACGAGCATAAATTACAACGCGCTAAAATTGAGCCGTGCGCCATTTGGACTGAACCACAATAAGAGCGATCACTCACCGCATCCAAT
>AEZC01000055.1 GCA_000257205.1 Vibrio ordalii ATCC 33509
ACGTGAATGTGAGCGTGGCGATTGATAACGATACATGCGCAGTAAGTGATAGAGCTCATCACACAATAAAGTCACTAATTTATGATTACGGCTGGCTTTGATGATGCGGTAATGAAAGTCAAAATCACCGTGTTGATGAAAGTAGGAAGCCCCTTCGACTTGCTCAATATGATTAGAATGTGTCGACAATAATGCCTCTAACCCTTGTAATTCAGAGGGCGAAATGTTGCGCGCCGCTAACCTTGCCGCCATACCCTCTAGCGCTTCGCGTACTGCATAAAGCTCCACCAACTTACCGGGTGACAACTCAATGACTCGCGCGCCCACATGTGAAACACGCTCAATCAACCCCAAGCCTTCCACACGCATTATCGCTTCACGCAGTGGCCCACGGCTGACTTGAAAACGCTTGGCGAGTTCAGGTTCTGAAATTTTGCTGCCTGGAGCTATACGCCCTTCAACAATCGACTCAATCAAATACTCAGTGAGGTTTTCCGATTTGGTATTCTCTTTTTCTCGTTCAACAGCACGTAATTTTATATCGGAACTGTTTAGTGTTAATGCACTATCCATCTTGTCATCGCCCATAATTGTCAACAATCATAAGATACCATCGTTAAAATAGACGATATAAACATCAAAAATCAATCAAATTGTCGACAAATTAGACCAATGTATAAGAAACATAGCGGCTAAGCTTACGCAGTTGAAAATAAAACTCTGTGAGCTTGAAAAGAGAAAAGAGCTGATTTCATAGATAGAATGATCCGTGCAATCCACTACCCGAGACTTGCCGCCACTTATGAATCTTTACAAGAGAATCACTCACTCTCCTTTTGGTTACGCTCTCGCCTGCTCGTTGCTATTATCTGGATGCATTGCTTACAGCAGCAAACCGGAAAATCCACGCAGCTACCCATTATTGAGTGAGGCGACCTATTCTGAAGATGCGCTTTCATTAGCAGACAGCCCAAATATTATCCGCACGGCGATAGAGCAGAATCAATCGGTTACGATCAATGACCTCAACGCGCTAACAAGCCAGTTGCCTATCGTTTTTCCTGAATTAAATTTACACCTTGCGCAAGAACACTCATTTGATGTTCGTTTATTTCAAAGCGCAGTGCAGCAACTTGTTAGTCAATTTGCTTGTGAATTGTACAGCAGCCAGCAAATGCCTGATTCGGTTCAAATGTGTGCAAACGATGGCCGTATAACACCGAACAACTTGGGTTATTTGCCTTTCCAGCAAGGCAAGTATTTGGGGGAGCGTTTGACTGTTCACCGACATTCTCAGTCGCAAGGTGTGGCGTTAGAGCTCTATCTTAAAAGTGCATCGGAACGATCACTAAGCTCAGTATGGGGCGCGGCACATACACTAGGTCGATTCCGTGGATCACATTTTTCATCAGACAGTGTTGTACTCACCGTCTATTTCGAAGGACATGTGTTAGATGAGCGTCATCGATGGCAAGCACAGTACCCTGAACCGCTGATATTTTTCCTGCTACTGCCCAGCATAACGACCTTGACTCAGCAAAGTAATGACGCCTCTGCAGCGCAATTTGCCGTTAATAACAGTCAGTTGTTGCTAGTAAACAGTGAAACAAGACACTAACAGGGACTTATCACACAACGCAAAATAGCGCCGTGAACTTTATGAACATAAACATTTTTATGCCCTATATTGTTTTTATCTACGCATTAGAGACAAACCAGTAACAGGTTATTAACTTAACGTATCTGCATTAGATCATTGATGCAGTCATGATAACAACGATAAGCACCCTATCTCCGCCTGTAGCATTCAGTCACAAACGCTCCAAGGTAAAGATGAAGATGCGCCCTACATAAGGAACGTGAATATGTTTAAGCAGTTCAAACCGACCCTCACTGCATCCATTCTGGCTGCAACCTTTTCTTTTAGCAGCTTCGCCGCTGATATTGAGAAACTTCACATTCTAGTGCCCGGTGGTGCGGGTGGTGGTTGGGACATGACGGCTCGTGGTACAGGTGATGTACTGATGAAAACCGACATTGTCAGCAATGTGTCTTACCAAAACTTATCCGGTGGCGGTGGCGGTAAAGCGATTGCACACTTGATTGAAACAGCAGACCGCCAAGAAGATACCTTGATGGTCAACTCTACACCGATTGTGGTTCGTTCTTTATCCGGTATTTTTCCACAATCCTTCCGTGATTTAACACCGATTGCCGCCACCGTTTCTGATTATGGCGCTATCGTTGCGGCGGGCAATTCAAAATACAAAACGTGGGAAGATGCGGTTGCCGATTTCAAAGACAACCCGCGTAAAGTCAAAGTCGCTGGCGGTTCTGCTCGTGGCAGTATGGATCATTTAGTTGCCGCTGCGGCCTTCAAAGGGCAAGGGTTGAACCCTAAAGAAGTTCGCTACATCGCCTACGATGCAGGTGGTAAAGCCATGGCAGCACTGCTTTCTGGTGAAACACAACTGCTTTCAACAGGCTTAGGTGAAGTGCTTGAAATGTCCAAGTCCGGCCAAGTGAAAATTTTAGCGATAACAGCCCCTAAACGTTTAGAGTCTGCACCAAATATCCCAATTTTAGCCGATTACGGCAATCCAACCGTATTTGCTAACTGGCGCGGGTTTTTCGCAGCACCAGGGATCAGCCAAGAAAAAATTGATCAGTGGAACGCAGCATTAGCGAAAATGTACACCACTGATGAATGGAAAGTGGTCCGCGACCGCAATGGTTGGATCGATAATTATCAATCGGATAAAGAGTTTTACGCCTTCTTAGAAGCTCAAGAAAAAGAGATGGGTGATCTGATGCGTGAACTCGGTTTCCTTAAGTAAGCTCGCTAAGGGGACAGTTCCTTGCCTTGTCCCCGCTAGCAACACTTTTGCCGTGTGCAGTTATGCTCAATACTCCTTTGTTTATCAGGCAAATATGGATAGGAAAACCTTCATACACCTATCCCTTTGCCCTTAGTTAATCAATTCATTAACTTGCTGCTGCACGGCTCTTTCCTCCCCTATTTCTACCATGGAGTTGGATATGTCGGATCTGCCAACCAAATTTTTCAGCAAAGAATATTTACTGTGCCGCGATCGCGTTGGCGCGTTGATCTTCCTTGTTCTTAGCCTTTGTTACGGCTATCAAACGACTCAAATACCGATGTTTCCCGGTGATGAATATGAACCGTTTAACGCCCAAACCTTGCCGACTCTGCTGACTTACGCTGGAATTGGCCTCTCTTTGTTGATGCTGGTGTTAGGGCAGCCCGATAAACAAAGCGGCGCGGTATTGCACTTCAACTGGAAATTGTTGATTGGTTTTTTAGTGTTGATGGCGCTGTACGGACTTGGCCTAACCTATTTAGGCTTCGTACTGGCCACCAGTTTCTTTTTACTCGCTGGCTTTTATATTTTGGGAGAAAGACGCAAATCAGTGTTATTTGGCGCTTCTTTTCCCTTTGTCATCGCGTTTTATCTGCTGCTTACTCAAGGTTTGGACATCTACCTTGAGCCCGGCGTTATTTTCACACTCTGGTAGGAACTGATTATGTTAGATGGAATTTTACAAGGGCTTTCTACCGCCATGATGCCGATGAACATCTTCATGGTGATTGTGGGCTGTTTCGTTGGTACTTTTATCGGCATGTTACCCGGGCTTGGCCCTATTTCGGCCATCGCGTTAATGATCCCGATCACCTATGGCCTTGAGCCATCTTCAGGTTTGATTTTAATGGCCGGCGTTTATTACGGCGCTATTTTTGGCGGCTCCACTTCCTCCATTTTGATTAATGCTCCCGGATGCTCGGCAACCGTGGTCACCGCATTTGATGGCTACCCCATGGCGCAAAAAGGCCAAGCTGGTAAAGCCTTAGCCATCGCTGCTTACGCCTCTTTTACAGGCGGAACCTTGTCAGCGATTATGCTCTTGGTCGCAGCGCCTGCACTGGCCAGCGTGTCACTGAGTTTTCAATCCTCTGACTATTTTGCATTGATGCTACTCGGTCTATCGGCGGTCGCCGCCTTTGCTGGAAAAGGACAAATTCTTAAAGCATGGATGATGGTTGTTCTTGGCTTGATGCTCTCTACCGTTGGTATTGATAAAGGCGTAGGCGTGGAACGTTTTACCTTTGGCTTAACTGATTTAATGGACGGTTTTAGCTTCCTCTTGCTAGCGATGGCGACATTCGCATTAAGCGAGACATTAATGGGAATTTTAAAACCCGATAGTGATACGCGCTCTGATGAACAAAATAAACTCAGTAATTTAGGCAGTATGAAAATCACCAAGGCAGAATTTAAAGAAGCGGCTCCTGTTTCAATTCGTGCTTCTATTTTAGGTTTTTTCACCGGCGTATTACCCGGCGCGGGCGCAACCATCGCCGCGTTTTTGAGTTATGGTATGGAGCGCAGCTTAGCGCCCAAAGATAAAAAAGAAGAGTTCGGTAAAGGGTCTTTGCGTGGGCTTGTTGCGCCAGAGTCAGCCAATAACGCCGCCTCTAGCGGATCTTTTGTTCCGCTGTTGACACTCGGCATTCCCGGCTCTGGCACCACAGCGATCATGCTTGGAGCCCTGCTCTCTTACGGCATCCAACCTGGCCCTCGTTTATTTGTTGATCACCCCGATGTATTTTGGTCTGTCATCATCTCAATGTATCTCGGTAACATTGTACTTATCATCCTTAATTTGCCGCTTATTCCTTATATTTCAAGGCTATTGGCAGTACCCAGAACCGTATTGCTGTCGATGATTTTGTTCTTCTCAATCACCGGTGTTTATTTGGTTTCGTTTAACACTATGGATGTCTACGTGATGCTGCTTGTCGCGATGGGAGCCATTGCTCTGCGGTTAGCCAACTTCCCACTGGCACCGCTGCTGCTTGGCTTTATTTTGGGTGGATTAATGGAAGAGAACCTTCGCCGCGCGTTGATGATCAGCGATGGGGAGTTAAGCTTCTTGTGGGAACGTCCGATCACTTTTGTGTTTACCGTACTTGCCGTAGTGATGTTGACTAGCCCACTGATAGTGATGCTGGCGAAAAAACTTCGCTCCTCACCAACCAAAGTCGTTGAATAACGAGCGATTTGACCACACAATGCTCATCCAACCATACAAAGACCTAGCGAAAATGCTGGGTCTTTGCTTTACTATGCACTTCAAATCTTTCCAATGTCAGCGATTGTCATGTCGTTCATCGTATCTATCTAGGAGTCCCTATGGCTGATCAACACTCTTTAATCATTGTTGAAGATGATTTAAAACTAAGAGAAATGTTAACAGAATACTTTGAAAGTCAAGACATTAGCGTCATTGCCCTTGCTGACGGTGCCAAAGCAAGCGAAGTTATTTTAGAACAACAACCAGACATCGTATTACTCGATTTAATGTTGCCCGGTGAAGATGGGCTGACAATTTGTAGACAGATCCGCCCTACCTACAACGGTAAGATATTGATGCTAACTGCCAGTGACGATGATTTTGATCATGTTGCCGCATTGGAAATTGGTGCCGACGATTTTGTGACTAAGCCGATTAAACCACGCGTCTTGCTTGCAAGAATGCGCATGCTATTGCGCAGAGTCGACAACGAGCCAATTCAAACCGCGAAAACCGTACTTGAATTTGGGGCCTTGTCTCTCAATCGATCTCGACATCTGTGTGAACTGAATGGTGAGGCCGTGGCGATGACCGACAGCGAATTCGATTTGCTGTGGCTACTGGCATCAACACCAGATCAAGTCCTATCACGCGATGTATTAACCAAAGCATTACGTGGGATTGAATACGATGGACTTGACAGAACCGTCGATAACAAGATTGTCATTTTGCGCAAAAAACTTGGCGATGATTCTTCCACACCGAAACGCATTATTACGGTTCGAGGGAAAGGATACCTTTTTGTACCAGACACGTGGTAATGACCACGTCTTTTAGAAGAAACCTGTATGCGTCGTATCTATATTGAATCTTTTGTTGGTTTATTGCTCTTTTTTCTAGCGACACTTATTACCATCGAATTGGTCGTGTACCAACTTGGTACTGATTACGATTATGTACTTGAAGATTATCAAGCCGAAGCATTTCATGACTTGGTCACACATATTTATCAGCGTGAAGGTGAAGTCAGCACCTTAAATGTATTAAAAGAGTATGCCGATAAAACACGTCAAATTATGGGTGCACATACAGAAAAGACATTACCCTCAGATATTCGATCGTTTTTTTTTACCACTGCACCTAACGCACACACCTACTACGATAATGACCGTTTTTTATGGCTACTCCTCACACCTACATCACCAATTTACAGCTTTAAACCCGATGAAGAATCGTCACTGAGACAAGCTATTTTCTTTGCAGATAATCTCTCACTTTTTCTGCTTGTTGTCGGCTTTGCACTGTACTGTGTGTTACTGATCTGGTTCATCAGTCGGCGACTACGCGAATTGGAAAAAGTGACCTTAGCCTTTGCCGCAGGTGACCTAACCGTTCGAGCCTCTATCAAAAGTAGCAATAGCGTTGGCTCGTTAAACAAAAGCTTTAACTACATGGCGAGTAAAATTTCAGCCTTGGTGCTCAGCAATAAAGCGCTGAGTAATGCAGTAGCTCATGAGCTACGCACCCCCATTTTTCGGATCCAATGGCAAGCAGAAATGTTGGCCGATGAATCTCTGACACCCAAACAAGCGGCGAAAGTCGCCAGTATCATCGAAGATACCGAAGAGATGGAAACCATGGTCGATGAACTGCTTTACTACGCTAAAGTTGAAAGGCCAGAAAATGAACTCAATATGCAGACAATTCAGCTCAATTACTGGCTTGAATCGGTCCTAGATAAATGGCGCAGTAACAGTGTAATAGATATAAAACTACTACCATTAGCAAAAGAAGCCAGCTTGCAAGCCGATCCATACCTCCTCAAAAGAGTTCTCGATAATTTATTAGGCAATGCTCAAAAATACGCAAAAGGGAAGATCATCGTTGAAGCCTCAGTGAACAACGCAGGCCAAGCGGTGCAAATTGATATCCATGATGATGGCGAAGGTATAGATTCTGAGCACTGGCCCTTCATTTTTGATGCTTTTTACAGCGCCGACTTCTCACGTGGTGAGCGACAATCAGGCTTCGGATTAGGATTAGGATTAGCTATCGTTAAACAGATCGTTTTGCGCCATAACGGCGAAGTATCGGTGGCTAAAAGTGTGCTCGGGGGCGCTTGCTTTACTCTTGTACTACCCGTAGCGGGCGTTTAAAATCCTGCACTTAAGAGAATCGGTTAACCGACTTCACTGATTCTCTTTTTTAACGTGAGGGTCAAGGTGAAGCGATTTTACTTCTACACGTAATTCACTCATGCCCATTATCATAGTCATTCACTATTAGGTTGTTCATCTTATGAAACCAGGTCGTACCGGTATAAAGCGTCTGTTTTATGCCACAGGTTATTCAATACAAGGGCTGAAAGCCGCGTGGCGAAATGAAGCGGCTATTCGACAAGAAATTATCACTTCAATTTTGTTGATTACCATTACTTTCTTTTTGCCTGTCACTAAAGTTGAGCAAATCATGATGATTGGTTGCTTAGTCTTAGTGGTGATCGTTGAGTTGATGAATTCCGCCGTGGAAGCCGTGGTTGATCGCGTCGGTAGCGAATGGCACGAACTCAGTGGCCGCGCCAAAGACATAGGTTCGGCTGCCGTACTTATCGCGTTGCTATTTTCAGCATTTACCTGGATCTTCATCCTGTCGCCTTATTACTTTTAGCGCACTATCTGACCACAAGATTGAACCGACATCGCCTCTACTACCTCTCTTTTGATAATAAATCTACTGTGTTCAATTCAGATGATTTGACGCCATTGGGTTTGAAGCACGCATACGCCGCTTGACCACAAACACGACGAATTTTTTGGGTCTTGCTATTTTCTTCTCCTAATCATTTAAAAACAGTTTGGTGAACTGATGAACATTCAGCATCCCATACAACATTGACATTGTGAAGTTTATGTGAGAAGCCGAGTAGCCTGAGTGTTACAGCTATTAGTGTGCTGGCTTAGTGTAAACTTCGGTTGAGTCACGCTTTCATCCTCCTTATACTCACTCATCATTTCTTTATTATCTTTCGTTATGAAAATTATCGCAGTAACCGCTTGTCCAACAGGCATCGCGCACACCTATATGGCCGCAGACTCACTCAAAAAAGAAGCGAATAAGCGTAATATCTCAATTAAAGTCGAAACCCAAGGCGCAATGGGTGTCGAGAACCCACTGACGGTGGCAGATATTGTCAACGCGGATCTGATCCTCATCGCTTAAGATATCGACATTGAACAGCGTGAACGTTTTGTTGGTTGTAAAACGGTTCAGGTGTCCATTGAACGTTTCTTAGACGCCAAAACAGAGCAAGCAGCGCTAGATTTGTTGCTACAAAAAACCGAAAAAACAACCGATGTTGAAGCAAATAAAGGCTTTTTGATTGGCGTAACGGGCTGCCAAGCGGGTGTTGCACACACTTATCTTGCCGCTGAAGCGCTGGAAAAAGCGGCCGCCGCGATGGGTTATCAAATAAAAGTCGAAACCAACGGTTCGATTGGGGTGAAAAATAGCCCAACGGGTGAAGATATCGCTAAAGCTGATGCGATCATCGTGGCTTGCGACAAGCAAGTTGACATGGTGCGCTTTGCGGGTAAAAAACTGATTGAAACTGGCGTTAAAGCGCCGATTCGTGATGCAAAAGGGTTGATTGAAAAAGCCCTCAGCGCAGCAAAATATCAAGCCGATGCCAGTACCAAGACTTTAGATGGGAAAGGCAAAGCGGCGCAAGCTCGCTCCGATTTATACCGCTATTTGATGAATGGTGTATCGCATATGATCCCATTCGTTGTTACTGGCGGCTTGTTGATTGCTTTAGCACTCGCTATTGGCGGCGAGCCAACCGAAGCGGGCATGGCCATTCCTGACGGCAGTATGTGGAACCAAGTGCTGAACGTCGGTGTGGTTGCTTTTACATTGATGATCCCCATTCTTGCGGGTTACATCGCGTATGCGATCGCCGATCGCCCTGCTCTGACTCCTGGCTTAATTGGTGGTTGGATCGCTAACAACGGGTCATTCTACGGCGCAGATGCCGGTACAGGTTTTATCGGTGCCATTATTGCTGGCCTTTTAGTCGGTTATTTCATCAAATGGTTAACAAGCATCCATTTTCACAAGTTTATTCAACCACTTGTGCCTATCATGATTGCACCCATCGCAGGCTCACTCTTTATCTCTGGGCTCTTTATTTTTATTATCGGCGCGCCGATTGCAAGCTTGATGGATGGCTTAACCGCACTACTTACTAGCATGAGCTCAGGTAACGTGATACTGCTCGGTATTGTGCTCGGCGGCATGGCTGGCTTTGATATGGGTGGTCCATTTAACAAAGTGGCATTCCTCTTCTCTGTTGGTATGATTGCCAGCGGTCAAACTCAATTTATGGGTGCAATGGCGTGTGCCATTCCAGTCGCGCCACTCGGTATGGCTTTAGCAACCGTTTTGGGCCGTAAACTGAACTTGTTTGAAGCCTCTGAAATTGAAGCAGGGAAAGCTTCCGGTGCAATGGGCTTAGTTGGTATCTCTGAAGGGGCGATTCCATTTGCCGCGCAAGATCCGATGTCAGTCATTCCAGCAAACATCTTGGGGTCGATGGTTGCAGCGGTTATGGCGTTCACTTTTGGCATTACAAACAGTGTTGCCCACGGTGGTCATGTAGTAGCATTGCTCGGTGCCATGAATAAGCCTTTGCTAGCTTTGCTTTGCATGGCAACCGGTGCTGTAGTGACTGGTGTTGTTTGTATCACTCTGAAAAAAATGCGCCAAGCGAAATTACAACAAGCAACGGCTTAATGATCAGGCACTCTCCCCCGAGAGTGCTTGATGTTCATCAACGCTGAGCTTCTGACTTTATGTTGTACTCCCGCTTTAATTCGGGAGTTTTTTATTTCGCTTACTCGATACCCTTCCCACTTGAAGCTGCAGCGGTGTTGGCTACGTTCGCTCACCCCAATCACATAGTTTATCTATGCTCATGGGGATGAACTTACTTGCCGCCTACCTGCAACTTCAAGTTGTTTGGGTATATGTACTGCTGCTTTGTTTTTATTTTGATTTTTTGTGAGATGTACTATGACCAATAACAAACAACCTTTCTTTTTGATGGACAATGTCATCCAAAACTATGCGTGGGGAAGCACGACTTCGATTCAGCACTTGTTTGATATTGCTAACCCAACCAAGGCTCCACAAGCAGAAATTTGGATGGGAGCACACCCAAATGGATGCTCACAAATTCATGTGAATGGAGAACCTGTTTCGTTGCTTGAGATGATCAACCAAGATAAAACCGCGTTTCTTTCTGCGGCTACTGCAACAACCTTTGGTGAGTTACCTTATCTTTTCAAAGTACTTGCCGCAGCGAACGCCCTTTCGATTCAAGTTCACCCAAGTAAGCAAGAAGCAGAAATTGGCTTTGAGAAAGAAAACCAAGCAGGGATCCCACTCAACGCCGGACATCGCAACTATAAAGATCCTAACCACAAGCCGGAATTGGTTTACGCCCTTACCCCTTATCAAGCGATGAATGGGTTTCGCCCAATCACAGAGATTGTTGAACAATTTCAAACGCTGAATATCAATGCGATTTCAACCCTGGTCGATGCTTTTGCACACAACCCAACATCACAAGGTTTAAAAAGCTTTTTTAGTGCATTGCTATCATTAACTGGCGAGCAAAAAGAACATGCAGTGAATGCATTATTAGCGTATGCCCATCATCATTCAGATGATGATCTTTTTGAGCTCATTTTAGAGCTGGCACAACAGTACCCCGGTGATATTGGTCTATTTTCTCCGTTAATGCTCAATGTACTTACTTTAGCTCCGAGTGAGGCCATGTTTTTAGACGCCAGAACGCCACACGCCTATTTGAAAGGTACCTGGCTTGAAATCATGGCCAACTCAGACAACGTGTTGCGCGCTGGCCTAACACCCAAACATATGGATATTGAAGAGCTCGCATCATGCACGCTATTTGAAGAAAAACCCGCTTCAAGTCTTTTATTGAAACCAATTGAAGAAAATGGAGCGTTATTGTTCCCGGTCCCAGTCCGCGATTTTAAGTTTGCGATTTACCTCAATGCCACGCAAGTTAAGGTGAAAATCAACAGTGCCGAAATTATCTTTGCCATTGATGCTGATACGACCTTAACCCATGACAATGGTGAGTCTCTAACCGTGAAAAAAGGCCACTCAATCTTCATTCCCGCTTACGCTGAACATTATCAACTGTCATCACTTGGACGTGTCGCACGCGCGTACAATTAACAGCCGACGTAATAAACAAAAAAGCCAGCATCTGTTCTGCTGGCTTTTTTGTTTAGGATTGTTACGAAAATTTACGCTAATCAATCTGTGGGAAATTAGGTATTCTGCGACTGTTTCCAAACCGCCAGTTCAACCCACATTTGTGCTAGCTGTTGCAGCTCTTCTTCTGTTAACAGCGCTAAGGTCGTTTGAGATTCAGATGTCGGACCGTCTTTGAGAGAGCGAATCTGCGCATAAAAATCCTTCTTTAATTGCGATATCACAGGGTCCACAACCGATTCCTATAAAAATACTAAAATTCTCAAAAATAATACCATTTTTCATAGACATGTCTTATGCCGTGTTAAGTTATGGAATAGTTATCACATTTCTAGTATCTAAGCCTAAAGTATCAAAATTACAATTTAAAATTATTCACTAGGTTATCGAGTTGCTTGGAAACTTTTTTCAAATGTTCACTACTGGCAGTAAGCTCCTCAGCCACTGTTGTTGTTTCCATGGTGAGATGATTGATATCTTCAACGGTGCGATTGATCTCACTAACCACACTTGATTGTTCTTCCGTTGCCGTCGCGACTTGAATATTTTGATCGCTAATATTCTCTATATAAACGCAGATCTGTTTTAGCGAGCTATTGGCATTTTCAGCTTGTTCAACCACCAACAACCCCTGCTCGCGCCCTTGAGACATCGCCCCAACCGCCCGTTTCGATTCTTCTTGTAAGTTATTAATGACTCTTTGAATTTCTTCAGTTGATGCAGCAGAACGGCTTGCTAAATTTCGCACCTCATCAGCAACGACCGCAAAACCTCGACCTTGCTCTCCCGCTCGCGCCGCCTCAATCGCTGCGTTCAATGCAAGTAAGTTCGTTTGCTCGGAAATGCTACGAATAGTCTCAAGTATCGAGCTGATGTTAACCACTTGACCAGCCAAAGAGCCTACGACTTGTGCAGCTTGCTCTAATTCAGTGATCAAATCTGCAATTTGCACTTGTGCTTTCTCTACTACAGTGGTGCCATTTTCCGCCTGATGAGTGGCCTGTTTCGCAACGTCGGCAGCTTGAGCTGCGTTGTTTGCAATTTCGCCCACCGTTGCACCTAGCTCGTGAATAGCAGTGGCCACTTGGACTGTTCTATCACGCTGCGAAGTGCAGTTGTTTTTGGTTAATAGTGCCCGTGCTGAAACTTGGTTAGCCGTATTCGCTAATTCATAAGAACTCGAAGCCACTTGCTTGATCGCTACATGTACTTTCTCAATGAAGTCGTTAAAACTGTCGCTAATTTTCGATAACTCATCTTGACCACCTAAATCAATGCGAGCATCTAGCGCCATGTTTTCAGCTGCCAAAGCAATCGATTTTTGTAGGCTGGCCACTCGCGTTTTTAGGCCGATAACAATAAAGAATGAAGTGACAAACGAAATTAGCACACCAATACCAATAATGATAAACATGTGATTTTGCCCTTGGGCATAACTCTTTTGGCTATTGATGTTCTGCTGTTTGGCCTGCTCTAGTAGCGAATCGAGGATCACATTGGCTTTTTTACGCAGTTCACCATAGGTAAGCGCGTATTGATCTCGGTATATGTTGCGCGCCGTATCTAGATCGCCCTTTTCAAATGCCGCCAACATAGGATTAAGTTGAGTACTGACCATTTTTTCAAAGTCAGTCAACAGTTGCTGAACTTGTCTACGCTGTTCTGGATCCACTTGTGACTGAACCGCGTGCTCGACAGACTGCCTCATTTCAGGAATATCTTCGGCACGAGTCTCTTTCACGCGTGTGAGCACACCCTTTTTATCTCTTAACGACGTCTCTTGAAGTAACATCATATCGATACCAACTCGCATACGGGGAATTCGAGAGGCAACTTCAGCCATTGAACGCATTGGCGCGGCTGTATTGAGATAGAGCTGCTCTGCCTGTCGTTGAATCGTCGACATGCTATTGAAGCTCGCCATTCCAACAATAATCAACGCAACGCAAGGTAATAACACCGCAAAAATTAATCGCGATTGCAAGGTAAACCGATTAGCAAACATCTTTTATATCCTTTTTAGTTGTAGCGCTATTATGTTATGGAGACAAATCTTAACCAATGAATGGTTTCTTATTTATTAAAAAGTTATCTTTTCTAGAACGTTTTAAATTAAATTAATGACTTTTATGAAGTTAACTCAATCACTGAGTATAGGCAATTTTAGGTTGAATGGGAGAGGTGAAGTAGGCCGTATTTGTGGCACAGATGACCTTTTCAAAAAGGCCACCACGATTTCAACGCTGAATGAAAATCCTTCACTTGTCAGATGGGCTGCTCGCTAGAAGTAAAAAGCCGAAGCAATCAATGCTCCGGCTTTTATTCTTTATCAGCTTAGAATAAAGGTGGATATGTGAAACGATTACTCGTCTTCAGAATCGCTGCTCGGTTCAGAGTCAGTCTCTTCTGCGTCACTTTGTACTTCTAAAATTGCAACGCTCGCTTCACCTTCTGGCAATTCCTCACCTTCTGGTAACTCAACATCTTCAATTTCTTCAATACGTTGTAAACCTACGACGTTTTCATCTTCAGCGGTGCGAATCAAGGTCACACCTTGAGTATTGCGTCCCACTTGGCTCACTTCCGCGACGCGAGTACGAACGAGCGTACCGGCATCGGTGATCATCATGAACTCATCGCCTTCTTCAGTTTGCACTGCGCCGACAACTTGACCATTACGCTCAGACACCTTGATTGAAACAACGCCTTGAGTTGCACGACCTTTAGTTGGATATTCCCCTAAGGTTGTACGTTTACCATAGCCGTTTTGTGTCACTGTTAAGATGTCGCCGTCATTTGAAGGAACAATCAGCGATACCACTTGGTCGCCTTCTGCTAGCTTCATACCACGAACACCGGACGCGGTGCGTCCCATGGCGCGAACACCTTTGAACTTAATTTCTGGCTGGCCATGTTCATCAAGAACAGGCTGACCATTTTCATCCAATACTGGCGTTTCTTCTGATTCTTTAAAGCGAACCACCTTACCAAATTTAGAAAACAGCATAATTTCACTGTTGCCATCGGTAATGTCCACACCAATCAAAGAGTCATCTTCACGCAAGTTAACCGCGATCAAACCGTTAGAACGCACATTGGCAAAGCTTGAAAGTGATGTTTTCTTCACTGTACCGTCACCGGTCGCCATAAAGATAAACTTATCATCACTAAACTCAGTGACTGGTAAAATCGCAGTAATACGTTCCCCTTCTTCCAGAGGAAGAATATTAACGATAGGTTTACCACGCGCTGTACGGCTCGCTAGCGGTAATTGATAGACTTTCAAACGGTATGTCTTACCACGAGTCGAGAAGCAAAGAATGTGGTCATGAGTATTCGCCACAAGAAGACGCTCAATGTAGTCTTCTTCTTTCATCTTCGTCGCGCTCTTACCTTTACCACCACGGCGTTGTGCTTCGTAATCGCTGAGGATCTGGTATTTCACATAACCAGCATGAGAAAGTGTCACTACCACATCTTCACGAGCAATCAGCTCTTCCATGTCGATATCATGAGTTGCCGCGGTAATTTCAGTGCGTCGTGCGTCACCAAAAGCATCACGAACGGTTTCAAGCTCTTCGCGGATCACTTCCATCAAACGTTCAGTGCTGGCAAGGATATGCATTAGTTCAGCGATTTCTTCCAGAAGAGCTTTGTACTCATCAAGAATTTTTTCGTGCTCTAAACCTGTCAATCTGTGCAGACGAAGCTCAAGAATTGCTTGGGCTTGTTGCTCAGTTAAGAAATATTTGCCATCACGGATACCGTATTCTGGTTCAAGCCATTCAGGACGAGCGGCATCGGTTCCAGCACGTTCAAGCATTGACGCTACGTTGCCAAGATCCCAACCACGAGCAATCAAGCCTTCTTTTGCTTCTGCTGGCGTTGCCGCGCGGCGAATCAATTCGATGATTTCATCAATGTTGGCTAACGCGAGAGCCAGTGCTTCTAGAATATGGGCACGATCACGAGCTTTACGCAGTTCAAAAATAGTACGACGCGTCACCACTTCGCGGCGGTGATCAACAAAGCATTTCAACATTTCTTTCAAGTTGAATAGCTTAGGTTGACCATTATCCAGCGCAACCATGTTGATGCCGAATGTCGTTTGTAACTGTGTTTGAGCGTAAAGGTTGTTCAGAACCACTTCGCCAACCGCATCACGTTTACATTCGATAACAATACGCATGCCGTCTTTATCAGACTCATCACGCAGTGCACTGATGCCTTCGACTTTTTTCTCTTTAACCAATTCAGCAATTTTTTCAATCAAGCGTGCTTTGTTCACTTGATAAGGGATTTCTCTGACGATAATGGTCTCTTTACCATTCTTCTCGACTTCGATATCCGCTTTAGAGCGCATGTAGACTTTACCGCGCCCTGTTTTATAAGCGTCGATAATGCCTTTGCGGCCACTGATTAATGCTGCCGTTGGGAAATCTGGGCCCGGAATGTAGTCCATCAACTCATCAATGGTGATGTCTTCATTATTTATATAGGCCAAGCAACCATCAACCACTTCCGTTAGGTTATGAGGTGGAATGTTGGTTGCCATACCGACGGCAATACCGGATGAGCCATTGACCAGTAGGTTAGGAATTTTGGTAGGAAGAACCGCAGGGATCTGTTCTGTACCATCATAGTTCGGTACATAATCGACCGTTTCTTTGTCGAGATCGGCAAGCAGTTCGTGGGCAATTTTTGACATGCGTACTTCGGTGTAACGCATTGCTGCCGCAGAGTCACCGTCGATCGAGCCAAAGTTACCTTGGCCATCGACCAACATGTAACGCAATGAGAACGGCTGCGCCATACGAACAATCGTATCGTATACAGCACTATCACCATGCGGGTGATATTTACCAATCACATCGCCCACAACACGGGCAGATTTTTTATATGGTTTATTCCAATCGTTACCAAGCACATTCATCGCGAACAGAACGCGACGGTGTACTGGTTTTAGGCCATCACGCACATCTGGAAGAGCACGACCCACGATAACGGACATCGCGTAGTCTAGGTATGAACCTCTTAGCTCATCTTCAATGTTTACGGGCGTGATCTCTCTAGCTAGATCGCTCATAGAGCCATTATCCCTCTATCTTTTGATCGTATATTCGATACGTACAAGGCCGAAAAATATAACACATAATTCACTACTTCGGCATCCCTTTCCCTTTCCTTTTATCAGGTTGTGACCTTTGTTGTGTATCAAGTGCCGAGAAATTGCACATTCATTCCATACCCGGCTGATTAATGGCCAAATTTTAGCCAAAAATTAATGGAATAAAGATAAGCTGTAGCCTGTGATAATCAACTGGTTATAATACCCCACACAACTAAAGATGCCTATTTTGACAGCAAGAGCGAATCTAACATGACTAAAGCACAAAACGTTGATCTTAATGAAATTAAAAAGTTTGAAGAGATGGCGTCACGCTGGTGGGATCTGGATGGTGAATTTAAGCCACTTCATCAAATTAACCCGTTAAGATTGAACTATGTGTTGGCCAATGCCAACGGCCTATTTGGCAAGAAGGTGCTCGATGTCGGATGTGGTGGCGGAATTTTGGCCGAAAGCATGGCGCGAGAAGGTGCGCAAGTGACTGGCTTAGACATGGGCAAAGAACCGCTTGAAGTCGCTCGTTTACATGCTTTAGAAACCGGAACAAAGCTCACTTATATTCAAAGTACGATTGAAGATCACGCCGCTGACAACCCGCATACATATGATGTTGTCACTTGCATGGAAATGCTTGAGCATGTTCCAGACCCATTGTCCGTTGTTCAAGCCTGCTCTGCGTTGGTCAAACCTGGCGGTCATGTTTTCTTTTCTACGCTCAATCGTAATTTTAAGTCTTACCTGTTTGCCATCGTGGGCGCAGAGAAGTTGCTACGCATTGTTCCTGAAGGCACACATGATCATGAAAAATTCATCCGCCCCTCGGAACTGATTAAGATGATCGATAAAACAAACCTGCAAGAGCAAGGAATAACAGGCCTACTTTATAACCCGTTAACCGATACTTACCGTTTAGGGCGTAATGTTGATGTCAATTATATCGTTCATACTCAGCTTTTTTAAAGTCAGTGGTCATCCAATATGCCATTATCGATAATGTATTGCTCACGTTAAAAATTAAGCCAAATAGCTCATTTTTTCTCGGTATCTAGGCTGTTTTTTGTGCGCTAGATTCCATTTTAACCACATCGAAAATCGCTCCCTTTTTTCCTCAAAGATCAAGAAGTTTTTTTTTGATTGTGGTTACATCTAAACCAAACTCAAAACGGTAATTTTCTACAATCAAATCGGCTCTTTGATCATCAGTAAGTGGATACTAACTGTTTTTTTTGTTTTTGCTAGTTATCCACAAGCTGTCCCAGATCTGTAACTTGAAATGAGCTCCAGATAGCACTATCTTGTAACTCGCAAAGCAAAGAACCCCTATATGTTGTGTTTGCACTACAATATATGGATAGACTCAGATCACAAAGCCGCGATGAGATTTACAACAATTCTACAAAAATACGGCCTTAATCAGTTTTGTTAGGGAAATGAAGCAGAATGAACCAAAAACTTACTGTCACCAAGCGTGATGGACGCAAAGAAACGATTGATCTTGAAAAGATCCACCGTGTAATTACATGGGCTGCGGAAGGCCTATACAACGTCTCTGTATCGCAAGTCGAACTGAAGGCTCACATTCAGTTTTACGATGGTATTACGACCTCTGACATTCATGAGACTATCATCAAATCCGCTGCCGATTTGATTTCAGAAGAGACGCCAGATTACCAATATCTCGCGGCTCGTCTTTCGGTGTTCCATTTGCGTAAAAAAGCCTACGGACAATACGAACCACCAACGTTGTACAACCATGTCTCTCGTTTGGTTGAAATGGGCAAATACGATAAGCACCTTATCGAAGATTATACTCGCGCAGAATTTGAAGAACTCGACACTTATATCGATCACGCACGTGACCTTAATTTTTCTTACGCCGCGGTAAAACAGCTTGAAGGTAAGTACTTCGTGCAAAACCGTGTGACGAAGAAAATCTATGAGAGTGCCCAGTTTCTCTACATTTTGGTCGCCGCTTGCTTATTCGCGAAATATCCAAAAGAAAACCGTCTCGATTACATTAAGCGTTTTTACGATGCAACATCAATGTTCAAAATCTCGCTGCCAACGCCAATCATGTCGGGCGTGCGCACGCCTACCCGTCAGTTTAGCTCATGTGTGTTGATTGAATGTGGTGACAGCTTAGATTCAATCAATGCCACAGCAAGCTCTATCGTACGTTATGTATCACAACGTGCGGGTATTGGCATTAACGCGGGCCGCATTCGTGCATTAGGCTCGGAAATTCGTGGTGGTGAGGCATTCCACACGGGTTGTATTCCTTTTTATAAATATTTCCAAACCGCAGTGAAGTGCTGTTCTCAGGGTGGTGTTCGTGGTGGCGCAGCGACTGTCTTCTACCCTTTGTGGCACGGTGAAGTGCAGTCGCTACTGGTATTGAAAAATAACCGCGGCGTTGAGGAAAACCGTGTTCGTCATATGGACTATGGTGTTCAGCTCAATAAGTTGATGTATTCTCGCTTAGTCCAAGGCGGTAATATCACCCTCTTCTCCCCTTCTGATGTGCCTGGATTGTATGACGCATTCTTCGAAAACCAAGACGAATTCGAACGTTTGTATGTTCAATATGAAAATGACGCTTCGATTAAAAAAGAGACGGTGAAAGCGGTAGAACTGTTCTCCCTGTTGATGCAAGAGCGAGCTTCCACTGGCCGTATCTACATCCAGAACGTTGACCACTGCAATACGCACAGCCCATTTGATGCGTCTGTAGCGCCTGTTCGCCAATCCAATCTCTGTTTGGAGATCGCATTGCCGACGAAACCGCTGTCTAACGTTGAAGATAATGAAGGTGAGATTGCGCTATGTACGCTTTCGGCATTCAACTTAGGTTCAATTGAATCACTGGATGATTTCGAAGAGTTATCTGATCTTGTGGTTCGTGCGCTAGATGCACTGTTGGATTACCAAGATTACCCACTGCCTGCCGCTTATAAGTCAACCATGAATCGCCGTACCTTGGGTGTGGGCGTGATTAACTACGCTTACTATCTGGCGAAAAATGGCGTGAAATATTCGGACGGTAGCGCAAATGGTCTGACACATCGCACTTTTGAAGCAATGCAATATTACTTGTTGAAGGCTTCCGTCGCGTTAGCCAAAGAGCAAGGCAAATGTCCGCTATTCCATGAAACAAACTATGCTAAGGGCTTGCTACCTATCGACACCTATAAAAAAGATGTCGACCAAATTTGCGAGGAACCTTTGCATTATGATTGGGATGCGCTACGCGCAGAGATCATGGAATTTGGCTTACGCAATTCAACGTTAACGGCGCTAATGCCTTCAGAAACCTCTTCACAAATTTCCAATGCCACCAACGGTATTGAGCCTCCTCGCGGTTATGTTTCAGTAAAAGCCTCAAAAGATGGCATCTTGAAACAAGTTGTACCGGATTTCATTAATTTGAAAGAGAGCTATGAGTTATTGTGGAATATTGGTTCTAACAACGGTTATCTGCACCTGGTCGGTATCATGCAAAAATTTGTTGACCAAGCGATTTCTGCGAATACCAACTATGACCCAAGCACTTACGAAAGTGGTAAAGTGCCGATGAAACAATTGTTACAAGATCTACTGACGGCGTATAAATTTGGTGTGAAAACCTTGTACTATCACAACACTCGTGATGGCGCAAAAGATGATCAAAAAGACGCAGTACAGGCACAAGATGATGATTGTGCGGGCGGCGGTTGTAAGATCTAACTCTATTTCACTCAACGTATTCAATAATGCTCCCCACGCAGGGGAGCTTAAAAGGGATTGAGGCATTTATGGCTTACAGTACTTTTTCTCAAAAAAAGAATGATCAACTCAAAGAACCGATGTTTCTTGGCCAATCGGTCAACGTAGCTCGTTACGACCAGCAAAAATTTGAAATTTTTGAAAAACTGATAGAAAAACAGCTCTCGTTCTTCTGGCGTCCAGAAGAAGTCGACGTATCGAGTGATCGCATTGATTACAACAAGCTTCCAGATCATGAAAAGCACATTTTCATCTCGAACTTAAAATATCAAACGCTACTGGATTCAATCCAAGGTCGCAGCCCTAACGTGGCACTGCTACCGCTGGTTTCGCTTCCTGAAGTGGAAACATGGATTGAAACCTGGTCATTTTCAGAAACGATCCACTCACGCTCATACACTCATATTATTCGTAATATTGTGAATGATCCGGGTATTGTGTTTGATGACATCGTCGAAAATGAACACATATTGAAACGCGCAAAAGACATCGCGCACTATTACGATGATCTGATCCAACTGTCTAATGACTACCACCGTTTTGGTGAAGGAACTCATCAGATTAATGGTGAGAGCGTCAAAATTAGCTTGGGTGACCTGAAACGCAAACTTTATCTTTGCTTGATGTCAGTCAATGCGTTGGAAGCGATTCGTTTCTATGTCAGCTTCGCCTGCTCATTTGCCTTTGCAGAACGCGAATTGATGGAAGGTAACGCCAAAATCATCAAGTTGATTGCACGTGATGAAGCTTTGCACCTGACTGGTACACAACATATGATCAACTTGCTGCGTAATGGACAAGACGATTTCGCCTTCTTACAAATCGCCGAAGAGTGTAAGCAAGAGTGTTTTGATTTGTTCAAAGCCGCCGCTGAGCAAGAAAAAGAGTGGGCTGAATATCTGTTTAAAGATGGTTCGATGATTGGTTTGAACAAGGATATACTGTGCCAATACGTTGAATACATCACCAACGTTCGTATGCAAGCGGTTGGTTTAGATATCGCCTACCCCGGCGCGACATCAAACCCAATTCCTTGGATTAATGCTTGGCTATCTTCAGACAACGTGCAAGTTGCACCTCAAGAAGCAGAGATCAGCTCCTACCTTGTAGGCCAAATCGATAATGAAGTTCGTGCCAATGACTTCGAGGACTTTGAGCTGTAATGGCGACCATTAAAATCAACAAAGTTACAACCATAGAATCAAACTCTTCCAATACTTTATTGGAAAGTATGGAGAGTGCGGGGCTAGAGCCTGAGTATAACTGTCGCGATGGACACTGCGGTGCCTGTCGCTGCACGCTCGTTAAAGGTGACGTTGAATATGTTGGTTTTGCAATGGCTTACACCGAGCGTAATGAAATATTACCTTGTATTTGTAAAGCCAAAAGCCATGTTGAACTTGCTGGTGTTAATTATCGACCCAAAGCAAGGCGAGCCTAACCTCAACCAGCCAATTGTGCACTGATTAACTCATCACACATTGGCGCGTTAAAAAGATAAAGCCAGAGCTATGCTCTGGCTTTATACATTCCCAGAAGAATGCCATCAGCAGTACCCATTGATACAGATTTGTTAGCGATTTCTCTGCCACCCCCATCAAACAATGAAAGTCTATATCCTTGATAGCTGGGCGTCTCTAAGTCTGATGGTGCGTTGAGCCACAAAGAAACAACATCACTCATTTCATTACTCAATGCCTCACCTAAGATCACTTTTTGACTTGCAACTTTATACCAAACTAAAATTTTCGATTGGTTAAACATGTCAGCCTCCTGCTGAATTTCATCGATCGGACTGACAGTGTACAGCGAAAAGTTGTGCGAAAAAGGTCCAATCTTGAGACAATTTTATCTGTTGCGTGAAATCATCAGCTTAGTCTTTAGACGAAATAATCATAAGCTAAGCACCTCACCGAACCTACGGAATAAGCCAAAGAATCATGCAGTTACCACCCGACACGGTTCTAATATAAAACACTTATCTATCAACAATCTAGACTTAAAAAAACACTAACACATTGAGTTAATTAGCCAATAACGCTCGCAGGTAAAAACATCTCTTTGACTGAGATCAATGCCTCATACTGAGCAAAAACAGGCTTATTCGATAAATAACGACGTAACATGTCAGCCGCGATTGTCCCCATCAGCTCCCTCTGTTCATTGGCGCTGTAGCATCGCTTGAGTTTAAGAATCTGCCCCCACTCTCCCTGCGGAGCCGATAACGCTAGACTAAATTGATCATCATTTAATACGCCAGTCACAAGTGATAACGAAGTGGAACACTTTTCCTTGGTCGCGCCAGCAAGCGCTAATGAGGCCGCGAGTGGATCTTGATCGCCTAAACCCGATTCAACATGGCGGCTCAAAATCCAGCAGTGACCGCTCAACGCTTCCACTTGCTCGTTGCTTAACAACCAACTGGCGAGCCAACCTTTGGTCGCTTGTTCTGCAATAGAGATCGACAATCCTTTGTCCTGCATTAAATGACCGATATGTGTGAGCATAGGTTCATCGACACTCACCACATGTTGCTCCAAATGCTGGTAAATGATCTGTAGTAGTTTCACGCGGCGTTCTAAATCACTTTTCGGACCAAACAATTTCACCTCAATAAAAGGCAGATAAGAGCGATAACCCAGCATATACCCTTCCGGTAAGACTAATTTATCCAACTTATCTGAAATGGCCGATTCCGATGAACCCAGAGTGAATAAACGACTGCATTCTAATCCCATTTGTTGTGGGTATGTTGCTAGCAAGTCGGGTAAAATCTGTTCAGAGACCATCAACTTAAACTCTTTGGGTACTCCGGGGGTGAAATAACAAACACAATCATTAATCTGAACTTTAAAACCGCAAGCCGTCCCTATTGGGTTATCAATGATGTCAGAAAACTCCGGTAACATCGCTTGTTTAAGGTTACTTTCTGGCATCACAACGCCACGTTGCGCAAAAAATTCGTCCAGTTTTTGCTTCCACAGCACAGACAAAACTAACTTTTGGTCCGCCGCTTGAGCCGCTGCCGCCGCACTTAAATCATCAGATGTGGGTCCTAATCCTCCGTTTACGATCAGGACATCGTTATTGAAACTGAGCATCAATAGCTCTTCGACTAAAGCTTGTAAGCTATCACCTACCGTCGAGCGTTTAACTAATGAAAAGCCGCGCTGGAAAAATTCACTGGAGAGCCAAGCAGCATTGGTATCAACAATATCGCCATGGAGCACTTCTTCGCCCGTGCTTAGCATCGCTATTTTCAACATGTCAGGTGTCCTTTTATGCACGCATAAACGTGAGCTATCAATCAATAAGGCAGATAATAAAGTGCAATATATAACGCTTTGAACGTTATTTTTCTCATAAGTTTCTCTATTTATACAATTTGCTGTTTTCATCCCCGCAGCTTTGATAGATAATTGTGATTATGATCATCAAAAAACACACTTTGGAGCCCTCCGTGTCAAAGAAAAGCATCATTGCCTTGATGTTATCGTTTTCAGCTTGCAACAACGCTGCTGCCTACGATTTCAACCAACACATCGAGTTTTCCTATACGGTCGACTGCCATAAAAACGCTTGCTTTAATGACAATTCGAATACTTATCAATCGAACTCCCCATTTTTAACAAGCTTAGCAGAATCGCAACCGCTAAACCTTGAAGAACCGGCACTACCTAAATATCTTACCGTACAAGATACAAAAGACTGGGATTATCTAAAAGGCCAAACCTATACCATATTGGGATTGAGCGTAGCTACTGTTGGCTTAATGACATTTTTACCGTCATCGATTACCAAATGGGATGAAGAGGATCGCAGCTTAAGTGGCATAGGCAGCAAGTGGAAAGATAACGTATCATCTGGCCCCTCTTGGGATAGAGATGAGCATTATCTCAATTATATTATGCATCCCTACTTCGGTGGCGTTTATTATACCGCAGCAAGACATGCTGGTTTTAATGAGTTTGAATCTTTTCTTTACTCTGGTGTTATGTCGACTTTCTTTTGGGAGTATGGCGTAGAATCGTTTGCTGAAATACCCTCATGGCAAGACTTGTTTGTTACGCCCTTTTTCGGTGCAGTCGTCGGTGAGCTGATGTTTGAAGCGGAACAAGATATTGTTACCACGGGTGGTGAAGTGTTGGGTTCATCGACTCTGGGTGATGTCACACTTTTCTTCCTCAACCCTGTTGGACATATCCATGGCTGGGTAACCAATGCTTGGGGAGGCGATGCCGAAGTGGAATTTAATGGTACACCTTGGTTTGGCAACCAAGATGCCGCAAAGTTTGCTTTGGACTCAGGCGCTAGCTACGATTCGCAATTTTATGGCCTTAACCTCAAAGTCAGTTTCTAAGAAACAGGGCTAAACACAAGGCCAGTGTCTAAAGCCAAGGCTATTTTTGTGGCCCAAGTATGAATACTGACAATCAAGAGACTGCGTAAATGTAAAAAATTGACTCTCATCAAGTCTTATCTAAGATAGGCCTCTACACTGAAGTGAAAGGAATTCAAGATCAACGATTTATCTTTCGTTAGCTTGCTATGTGAGGCCTATTATGAACAGTACTTTTATCGTCAATTTCGTCGGCAGTGCAACGCCAGCCACAATTAAACATCTTGCCGCTATCACTCATGAAAATGGTGGTAAATGGTTAATAAGTAAAGTGAACTTTATTGAGAACCAAGTAGCTGCCGTCATTAAAATAGAGTTACCGACCTCAAATGCCGTTATCGTTCAACAAGCGTTTAGAGAGCAACCCGGTCTGCTGGTGCAAATTGTTGATTCAGACGTACATCAACACGAAAAAGAAACGATTTACCAACTGCGGATTGATGCAAACGACCGTGCAGGTATCGTCAACGAAATCACCCACCTTCTTGATAATCAAGGTATCAATATTTTAGATATGGATTGCCAACGAGTTTTTATTGCGGGTGGTGGAGGTGTCAGCTCAAGCTTATTTACCGCTAGCCTCGCCATTAAACTCCCTGCGGCGATACAAATTGAAGACGTAGCCGATGAGCTTGAAGCGCTCAGTGAAGATACGCGCGTGATATTAGAAGTGTAATCCCGTTTACGACCTCGAAAAAGGAAGCTGATGCTTCCTTTTTTATCGATCCCACCATCGATTCAGTAAAATAAAAGGGATGAAAAGCTTTAAACTCTAACGCGTGATTTTACAAAAATAGGCCTCGCCCACTGCATGGTGAGGCCGGCTGTCATCAGTTTATCGACCATTGAGATAATGAACGTTTAAAGTCTTCATAGCCAAATTCATTCAGTTTTTGGAGCTCTCCTGTACTGCGTTGACAATACACGGAAGGCATTTTAAGGCCATTAAACCAATTCAATTTCACCATGGTATAGCCCGCGCTATCCATGATATGCAACCGCTGACCAATCGATAATGGCTGTTCAAATGAAGCCACACAAAATTGATCACCCGCTAAGCAAGAACACGAGCCAATAACATACTCATGTTCACCGTTCGCACTCGCTTCTAAGATAGCCGCAGGCTCTTTGTAAATCAGTGTGTCTAAACGATGCGCTTCAGTTGCCGAATCAACAATCGCTGTTTTCATGCCATTTTCAACGATATCGACGACAGTCACCACTAAATCAGCCGTTTTCGTGATGATCGCCTCACCCGGTTCAAGATAAAGCTGAACCTGATGCTTTTCTGAAAAGGCCTTAAGCGCTAATGCTAATTTTTCTAGCGGATAACCAGGCCAAGTAAAGAACACACCACCGCCTAGGCTGACCCAATCTAACTTATCCAGATATTGACCAAAACGCTCAGAGATCGAATCTAATAACGCAATGAACGCATCAGCATCTTTGTTCTCACAATTCATATGGAACATCACGCCATTGATGGTATCGAACACTGAGTTATCAATATGGTCTGTTTGAACACCTAAACGAGAAAACTGACGTGCTGGATTGGCAAGATCTTGCCCAGCGTAACTCACGCCGGGGTTTAAACGTAAACCCAATGACGCCTTGCCTTCAACTAAATGACGGTAAGCGGCCAACTGGGATTGCGAATTAAAAATCATTTTGTCGCAAATATCGGCCACTTCTTTAACATCAGCTTCACTGTAGCCAACGCTATAGGCGTGTGTTTCACCACCAAACGTTTCGTAACCTAATTTTACTTCAAATGGGCCACTGCTGGTGGTGCCATCTAAGTAAGGTTTGATGATGTCAAACACTCCCCAAGTAGAGAAGCATTTTAAAGCCAAGACGAGTTTGACGCCCGACATATCTTTGAGCTGCTTCGCGATTTCTAGGTTCGCGATCAACTGTGATTCATCAATCATAAAATAGGGCGTTTGGAGTTCGCTTTTTTGCATCTATTTATCACTCTCAAATTGAAGAAAGCCGACACATCTGCATCGGCTTAACTATCGAAAACTCTTATTTTAGAATTTTAATCTCTGGTTGCCCGATATCGAGCTCTTGAACATGCCAATCCAAACCTAATTTCGGCATCGTTTCTAAAAACAGATCAGGGTCAAGCTGCTCTAGGTTAAACACACCCGCTTGTGCCCAATGCCCTTGGAAATACTACAATGCCGCAGTAATGGCAGGAACGCCCGTGGTGTAAGCGATGGCTTGGTGCTCTACATCATGGTATGCCACTTCATGGTCTGCATTATTGTAGATAAAGACACTGCGCTGTTTACCATCCTTCCAACCTTGCACCCAAGTACCAATACAAGTCAGGCCTTTGTAGCCAGGAGCCAAAGAGGTTGGGTCTGGCAGCATCGCTTTAAGCACTTGAAGTGGTTGAACCACAGTACCATCTTGCAGCGTCAATGGGTTTGGACTCAATAAACCAATATCACGCATGCAATTGAAATAGTTGAGGTAACGATCGCCAAAACCCATCCAAAATTCAATTCGTTTGGCCGGAATAAACTCTTTCATAGAACGCACTTCATCGTGCGACATGGAGTACACCTTGTGTGGGCCGCACTGAGGAAAATCAAATTCTAGTATTCGCGAATGGCAAGGAACACACTGCCACTGCCCTTCTTCCCAATAGAAAGAGTCACCTTGAATCTCTAACATATTGGTTTCTGCATCAAAGTTAGTCGCAAATTTCTTGCCGTGATCGCCGGCATTAATGTCCATCACATCAATACTGTCGATTTCGTCAAAGAGGTGTTTCACTGCGTACGCGGCAAACACACTGACCACGCCAGGGTCAAAACCAGCACCGAGGATAGCGGTAATGCCAGCTTGCTTAAATTTTTCACGAAATGCCCATTGAGGATCATACGCTTCAGGTACTTGTTGACCTTCAGAGCAAAGGTCAACAGCAACCGATGTATCTAGATAGGAAACCTTGGCTTGATAACATGCTTCCATGATTGGCACGTTTACCCAAGGAGGACCAGCGTTGATCACAAGATCAGGCTGGACTTCTTTAATTAATGCAACTAACGAGGCTACGTCATCCGCCTTGACGGTGCGTGCCTCAAGTTTTTTAGTTGGATCTTTAAGGTTATTTTTTCCTTTGATCGATTCAATGATCTTCTCGCACTTTTCAAGAGTACGAGAAGCAAGAACAATATCACCGAGTATGTCGTTGTTTTGAGCCGCCTTATGTGCGACAACCCAGCCAACGCCTCCCGCGCCAATTTGTAAAATAGACATGGTTGTTTGTATTCCTTTATGCCTTGGCTAGCTCAGAGGCTAGTACTTCAATCTTATTAAGTAATGCTTTGAAATCTGACAATTGTAAGCATGGGTTTAAAATGGTGAATTTAAGCGCTGTTTTGCCATCCACAATCGTCTCGCCCAACACCGCGACACCACGTGTCAATGCTTCTAAACGCAGCACTTTGTTCAACTCATCAAAATCTACCGCTTGTTTATTCACTGAACGGAATAACACGGTGGAGAGCGCAGGCTCAGCCAAGAGTTCAAAAGCATCGTGATGCTGAACTAAATCTGCCACTTGCAGTGTTTGTTCTAGCAGATGATCGTACATCTCACCCAAAGCCTTAGGGCCTACGTTTTGCATTGTCATAAACACTTTCAATGCATCAAAACGCTTGGTCGTAGAAATAGATTTATCCACCAAATTTGGCAGTTCATCATGTTCACGGTTAAGGTAATCCGCATGATGCAGTAGATACTTGAAGTGACTTTTATCTTTGAGCAACACCGCGCCACAGCTGATCGTTTGGAAGAACAATTTATGGAAGTCGACGCTGACAGAATGCGCACGCTCAACACCTTGCAAACGTGCTTTATGGCTACTTAGAACCAATGCGCCGCCGTATGCTCCATCCACATGCATCCATAGATCATGCTGTTGCGCTACATCCGCGATCGTCGACAGATCATCAATCGCGCCGTGATCCGTTGTGCCTGCTGTTCCAACAATAGCAAAAGGAATAAGACCTTCCGCTTTCGCTTGTGCAACAACCGCTTCCAGTTTGGTGACATCCATTGTGCCGTTTGGATTCGCATCAACCGCCAAAATGGCTTTCTCGCCCAACCCCATCCAAGAGGCCGATTTTTGCACGGTGAAATGCGATTTTTTCGAGCACACAATACGCAGCTTATCGGCATACTCAGGTAAGCCCAGCTTTTGAATAGAATGACCACTTAATTTATCGGCAATCCAGTCACGGGCTAACATTAAACCCATTTGGTTGCTTTGCGTGCCACCACTGGTGAAAATACCATCCGACTGAGCGCCGAGTTCGTATTTTTCACACATCCAATCAATCACTTTCTGTTCAACATAGGTAGCAGAAGACGATTGATCCCATGAGTCCATGGACTGGTTTAATGCACCAATCATCGCTTCAGCCACTACTGATGGCATCAAGGGTGGCGTGTGCAGGTGAGCAATACAATCTGGGTGTTGAACGATAATGGAATTTTTGGCTACCAGATCTGCCATTTCAGAGATCACATCCTTCAATGGCGCATTTTTGTTATCCAAATCTACCGCGTAAATCTCTTCTTCAAGCTGCTTTGGATCCAAACCTGAATAAGGCGCTTTGGCTTGTTCAAAAACAGCTTTCATCGCAGAAGTGGCATGGTTCATCACAGCGGCAAATTCATTACTACCCATTTCACCGGTTTGGATAAAATGCTTCTTCCACGCTTGATTTTCTGGCTCTGGATCTTTCTCGCCGCCACCTGCAGCTAAAATCGCCGCTTCAAGAGTGCGCAGGGCAAAATCGATCTGCTCGAATGAGATGATAATCGGTGGTAAGAAACGAATAACGGATCCTTCACGGCCACCTTTTTCAACCATCAACCCACGCTCAAGTGCTGCGCGTTGGATAGCGAGTGTTAATTGGCCATCGGCCATTGGCTCGCCAAATTTATTTATTTCACCGTTTGGTTTACGAATTTCAAGGCCGAGCATCAAACCTTTACCACGAACTTCAGCAATACAATTCACTCGACGTTGAATGGCTTCAAGACCTTGGCGTAGGTACTGACCCGCGACATTAGCGTGTTCAACGAGGTTATCACGTAAAATAATTTCTAACGCTTTCGCACCAGAAACCATGGCCAATTGGTTACCACGGAACGTGCCTGTGTGCTCACCCGGTTTCCAAGTATCGATCTCTTTCTTGAACACAAGAATAGACATTGGTAGACCACCACCAATGGCTTTAGATAAGCAAAGAATATCAGGACAAATGCCAGACTCTTCAAATGCAAAGCGGTAACCCGATTTACCTACACCACATTGAATTTCATCGAAAACTAATAAAATACCGTGTTCATCGCAGATACGGCGTAGCTCACGCAGCCAGAATGCTGGAGCTGGAATGACGCCACCTTCACCTTGAACAGGTTCAACAATAATGGCCGCCGGTTTCATGATACCTGCTTCGTCATCGTTCAGCAGACGTTCGATGTAGCGAATGCTCGCTTTGGCACCTTCATCGCCCCCTAAACCAAACGGACAGCGCAAGTTGTATGGGAATGGCATAAAATGCACATCCGACATTAATCCTGTGCGACGAGCTTTGGTATTCAGGTTGCCCATCATGCCCATCGTACCGTTGGTCATACCGTGGTAAGCACCGCGAAACGCAAACATGGTGTTACGACCCGTTGTCTGCTTCACTAGCTTGATAGCCGCTTCAACGGCATCCGCACCAGAAGGTCCACAAAATTGAATCGCGGAATTTTTTGCAAACTCTTCAGGCAAAAATGCTTTTACTTGCTTGATGAATTTGTCTTTAGCGTGCGTTGTCATATCCAATGTCTGATATGGCAGACCTGAATCTAACTGCTCTTTCAGTGCTTGGTTGATCTCTGGATGGTTATACCCAAGCGCCAACGTTCCCGCGCCCGCTAAGCAGTCGAGGAAAATTTGTCCGCGCGTATCTTCTACTAACGCACCATAAGCTTGCTTGATGGCAATCGGTAGACGGCGTGGGTATGAACGAACTTCAGATTCATGCTCAATTTGATCGAGTAGAATTTGGTCCGGTGTGAGATCATAAATACCTTCAACAACAGGTACCTGAGATGAAAAAATGTTTGCGATAGTGTTATCGACTTCAAAGGCTGTGCTCATTTCCCTTCCCCTTGAATGTGAAAATTTCCGCCTATTTCCTTGGTTTGGTTTGAATATAAGGAAATATGACATAGCAATAAGCTCCGTATTAGCCAAAAGGCAAAAACGGAAATTGGTTCATCGTCTTCGATGAAAGATTACTAAATCAGAGAATCAAGGTTCGGTGATAGAACTGTCTTCAAGCACAGGGCATAGAGGAAGTACAAAGCTGATTAACGTCAGTGTGTTAAGTGATGATGAGTTCAATGTTGGGTTTCCCATTCACATGCAGCTCCCGCTGCAAGAGTATCCCGTCTATCAACAAAAGGACTTGCTGATACCTACCCTACGTAATGTCACAATCAGCCTGAATGGTCATTACGCGTGTCCCCCAGAAGCTACTGTCCGAGATTGGTGCGAAAAATATCAAAAAATAATTACGCTGGCAATAATTTTCAATAAATCGATAAAAACTTAAGTTTGCTATTGATTAATAATATTGATAAATCAAATAGTTAGTTTGTAAAATGAATCAGCCCTCACATGTCCGAGGGCTGATTATATTCTTATGCGTTTTTTGGCAAAGATAAACGGAGCAATGTATAACCGACAATCGCAGCAGTGGTTGAGCCCATTAATATACCGAGCCGTGCAAACGTATCAAATTCAGCATTGGTTGGTCCAAAAGCTAAAGACGATATAAAAATCGACATTGTAAAACCAATACCACATAGCACTGACACGGCAAAGATATGCTTGAAATTGATCCCTTCAGGCAATTTAGCGACACCGAGTTTCACCGCAGCCCAACTGAAGGTAAAAATACCCAATGGCTTACCAATAAATAAGCCAAGAGCCACACCTAAAGGCAACATTGACGTGAGGCTAGATACGGAGATCCCTTCCAATGAAATCCCGGCATTGGCAAATGCGAACAGTGGCAGAATACCAAAAGCGACGTACGGGTGTAATGCATGCTCTAGATGCTTTAGCGGAGAATATTCGCCTTTATCACCTTTCAGGGGAATAGCAAAACCAATCACTACACCAGCCAAGGTTGCATGAACACCAGATTTAAGTACGGCAAACCATAAAATTGCACCGACAATTAAATAGAGGCTGATTTTAGTAACATGCTTGTTGTTTAGTACAAAAAGCACACCAGTCGTTAAGAACCCGACGGTTAACGCAATGGTCGAAAGATCACCGCTATAAAATAGCGCAATAATGACCACAACCCCTAAGTCATCAATAATCGCGAGCGCCAGTAAGAACACTTTTAAGCTGACCGGAACACGTTTACCTAATAGCGCCATAATACCTAGCGCAAACGCAATATCAGTGGCCGCTGGGATCGCCCAACCTTGAATCGCTTGTGCATCACCAGCCGTAAACAGCACGTAAATTAACGCCGGAGCAAGCATACCGCCGACGGCAGCAATAGCAGGGAAAATAGCCGTTTCTTTGGATTTAAGAGCACCTTCCAACAATTCACGTTTGACTTCTAAACCAATCAACAAAAAGAATACGGCCATTAAGCCATCATTGATCCAATGCGACACTGACATTCCAAACACGTAGGAATGTAAAAAAGATTGGTACACATCATTTAACGGTGAGTTAGCAATCATCATTGCAATTGCAGCAGCAATAACCAGCAAAATACCACCTGCTGATTCCATCTTGAAAAAGTCGCGAATCACATCACTCATGATGTCGTCCTTATAATTATGTATGCTGATAAATACTTAATAAATTAATGTGGTAGAGCCTATACATTATATAGCAGAAGTGAAAATCGCTTGTTCAGATGTTAATTGTCGGGATTCCCGAACAAACTATAACAATATAACGTATATTCCTTACATTTGGTCGTTTTTTATGCTGTTGATTAACTTTCATCGCATTACAATTTTATAACAAAAAAAAAGCAGAGCACAAAAATGTAAAATGCTAAGCTTAATTGAATATTGAAATCCATCAGTACTTATGTTCCGTCCCCAGTGATTTGCATAAACCCTGTCACCTTGTGGCTACCATCTGTAATGATTGGGCCTTCCCAATAAGGGATCAGAAAGGATGACCACAGATCGCGATTCACCGCTGTCGTCACCAGATGAATATTATATTTAGGGATGTTTACCACCCATTGCAACGGGATCTCACGTCTATTCTCCGACGCGACAGGAACCAAATCAATCTCATCAGCAGATAGTGCAATCGTGGTGCCCGAATCTTGCACAATTGCTCCAAACAAATAGGGCTCTTGCTGAAAATAACGATAACGATTAACCAATAAGGTTGTTTTGCTATCGAGTTTAACGAACAGCTTATCCCATCCCTGTTTAGCGTTAGGTAGTAGATTATTACCCCACTCCTTGCTCAGCAATGCATTACCTGTGACTTGAATGGGTTGAGAGTTAACGCCTAAGTTGAGCACACCTTTGACCTGCAAAAAAGGTGCTTGGAGACTATATGAGGCTAAAGAGAGTGAATCATGCTTTTTTTGGTATCCCTGCTGACCAGGCAATAAAAATGGCCCAGAGAGGTTATTTTTCAATGAGAGTGAAAACGTGTCCGTCGCGACATTCAACGCCCCAGGAAGTGGTGTCGTCCCCGGTGCGCGCCAGTTCCAATTATCAATCCACATTTTAAACGGCTTTAACTCTAAGCCGGCTTGACCAATTCCGCCCCGCGCAATCCGCTGTTCACGCCAGACTTCGTTGTTTGAAGAGATCACCACATAAGCAAGATAAAGCTGAGGGCTAAGCCATCCATTGGCATCTCGAGCTTCATTAGCGAGACGAAAATAACTCCACTGGATCCCATATTGCTGTCCATGTTCATCACTAACATTCGCAAAGTAATGCCACCACTCATGTTCAAAACCTTGATGGAAATTGAAATCTTGAGGAAGTCTTACCGGGCGATTAGGGAGCACGGACTCGAACGTATGCTCCTTCGATATTAATGATGTACCAATTTGCTTAGAGGCACGCTTAGCAGCGGTTTCAGAAACGGCATGCTCTGAAACCGTTTGCTGCGTCTGCCAATACTGGTGCCACGAATAGAGACCGAACAATACAGCAATCAACAAAGAGAAAAAAAGTACGAGGTATCGTTTCATCATTTATAACGCGTCTCTAAATGAGCTAATCGGTGGCCTTCTGACCAAACGAATAACCGAGATTGCACCTGCGCACATCAAGGTCACCATCGCCCATGCGACGGTTTTCAAATACTCCCCTGGGATCAACTGCAATTGGATTGACCAACCAAAGGATTGTTTAATCACGATATCCACCACGAGGCGAGCAAGTGCAAGCCCTAACGGCATCGCAATCACAAGCGCTATCGCCCCAAACACACACAACTGCAAGCTGCCAATCACCACCAGCTCTTTACCAGATACGCCCAAACAACGCAGTAGCGAAACGTGTCGCTGGCGAGAAACCTCTCCGGCTAACGTAGCAAAGAAAATACCACACACGGCAATCAACAAAGTAATACGTCCGAGCGTATCGGCGATGGAAAAGGTTCGGTCAAATACTCGCATCGCTTGATTGTGGATGTGGTTGTTATCAAATACTCGTTCATCACCAAGCCTAAATACCGACTCTAAGCGATTTTTCAAGCCTTGATCATTCACACCATCACGCAAAATGACCCCTAGCGCCACATTCCCTTTCCCTGCAAATGCAAATAGCCAATTTTGATGTGACAATAAAACTTGATGGTAAGGGTTACCATAATCGTAATAAACCCCCGCGACTTGCCACTTTTGGCCTAAAGGCTCAGAAAGGTCGATAAAATCACCAGGCTTAATGCCTAATTTAAGCGCCATCGATTCACTGATCATCAAACTCTTTGAATGGTGTAAATCATACCAATAGTTAGGAACAGCGAGTTTAACCGTCAACGAGTCTAACTCACCATCGGAGATACCGGTGCTGACTACTTGCAATGCACCTTTGTCGGTGACGAAATCTTTTTCCCAACGCCACCAAACATCACTGACATCAGGTTGCGCTTTCAACCAACTGCTCATTCTTGATGCAGAGCTATTAGTAGGATAAACATATATGTCCGCGGCCAAACGTTGATTTAACCATTTTTCAGTAGTATCGCGAAAGCTACCAACCATGGTTTCAATGCCAATATTCGCCGCCATAGCAATCATAAATGCCATCGTTGCGACACCGCGATAGCTCATACTGGCAGCTGCATCGGCAAAGAACCACCGCGCTTTTACCCAAGCGAGTGAGTAGGAAAAACTGTTGAACAGCGTCCAAATAAGATAAGGCGTAAACAGCGCAACACTGAGTAACATCAACGCAATAATTGCAAAACCAGAAAGTTGCGTTTGTGGAACTTGATACACGGCAATCGCCGCGACAGTCAATGCGCAAGCAACAAGAGCTTGCAGGCGAAATTCTGTGCCAGCAAATCGAAGCAAAGAGAGACGAGCCGAAAGACGAATAGGTTGCGATTTTAGCAATCGGACGAGGGGCCAAGCACACGCCGCAAATGCACCAATCAACGCCATGGCTAAGCTGTAACTACTCCACTGCCAATTCCAGCTAATCGATAAACCAACATTAGCATCATACAAGTCACCCAAGCTGGCTGAAACCGCTGGAATAAGTTGATTGGCCAATAATAACCCCAATCCGTTACCGCATATCCAGCTAAGCAGGACCATGCCAAACAACTCAATCACCAATGCTTGGGTAAGCTGCCAGCCAGAAACGCCCGCTTGGCGTAATAACCCAACCAAAGGTTGGCGCTGGATTAAAGATAAAGACATGGCTTGGTAGAATATGAATAACCCGACCAAAAATGCCAACATACCCATGGCATTGAGGTTGAGATGAAAAGCACGCGTGAGTGATTCCAGCTCAGTGCGAGAACTACGGACTAGCGTCAAACCATTAGGCAAATTATCTTTTAGTCTTTTCAGTTTCTCTGGTGGCATATCGCCACAAGCAATAACAGATAAGCCCGAATTTTTCTTGAGCATTCGCACCAAGGATAGATCCGCAATAACGCGCGTACCGTTGATCAGATCTTGTTGATCGATCTGAATAGGACCTAACTTTGATTCATCATCAAGTACTATAAAATCACCCGTTTGCCAACCTTGGAGACGGGCGAGGTCGACACTCACCAAAATAGGATACGGCGGATTCATCAATGATAATGTCGAAAATTCTGACAACGCTAGACCACTATCAGTTGGTAACATGGCGATAGGGTCAAGCCCAATCAATGAAATATCCGCGCCATTTTTTGTCGTCAAGCGATAGTTTTCAAAAGGAGCACACTGCGAAAATCCATCACGGCGAAACTGAATATAGAAACCTTGGGGAATTTTATTGGAAATATGCTTGGAGCGAATACGATAAGGTAATGGATTAGAAAACAGCTTTTCGCCATGTTCATAGCTTTGACGAGCATGCTGGTTGATGGCCGTCACTCCCACCAACAATGAAACGCCAAGCGTTAAACCCAGCCATACTAGAATGATTTGTAAAGGATAACGCCGATAATGACCAAGTAGCGCCTTAACTACGGGCCATGACATGCAGCAACCCTCCTTGTAAACGTACGCGACCATCCATATGCTGCGCGACTTTTTCACTGTGGGTCACCAATAATAACGTGCAATCTAACTGGCGAGTTAAGGTCGTCAACAAACGCATCACCGCCTCGGCATTACGTTCATCAAGGCTACCGGTTGGTTCATCTGCTAATAAAATCTTAGGCTCCATATACAAGGAGCGCGCGATCGCAGCACGCTGCTGCTGCCCACCAGAAACCTCTTCAGGGTATCGGCCTAGCAATGGCATTAAATCAAGCGAAGAAAGAATTTGACGCAGTAAACCTTGGTCTTCCGGCATTCCTTTCAACTGACGACAAAAGCGAATATTATCCGCGAGATTGAGGGTGGGAAGAAGATTAAACTGCTGAAAGATATGACCAATGTTATTTCGGCGATAAGCGGTACGCTTATTTTCTGACGTGTCATGCATGGCAAAACTTGGAAACCAAATTTCGCCAGAATCGACAAAATCTAATCCGGCAATGAGGTTGAGTAATGTACTCTTACCCGAACCACTTTCACCCATCAATGCGATTTGGTCACCTCGATTTAATGTTAACTCTGCCCCCTGTAGCACGGGATGAAATTCATCACCATCTAGATAGCCTTTACACAGGTTGGTCAGCTGTAACATCAAATCGCTCGCAATTGACTAAAATTGGATTGTGAATCTACACTAATTCTCCTGCAGTAGAAAGCATTTTGGATACCGGATCACATTATGTGCATCAAATTGCACCACCTAACTGCGTTGTGTCTAATTTTCAATCAAATTTCGCATCCACTTCTTGCTTTTCATTCGATATAGAGAACCGCCCCATTTAATCAACTCTTCAACGAGAAACAATAGATAGATGACTTCAGGCTTAGCACCAAGCACAATCGCACAAAATGCGGCTAACGGAATACCGATCAGCCACTGCGCGACTAAATCTTGATAAAGACAAAACTTTACGTCACCGCCAGCTCGCAACACGCCAACAATCACCGTCATTGGAATGGAGCGTAAAATGATGCCAAGGCTCAGTATAACGATAAACTCTTCAGATAAAGCACGGGTTTCATCCGTCAAGGCAGTAAAAGAGTTCAGGATAGGGATCTGCACCACATACAAAGCGGCAGCGACAACCACGCCCACAAAAAAGCTGATGATCGTTAAACCCAAGGCTTGATAATAAACGGCATCGTACTGCTTAGCGCCAATTTGGTTACCGACTAAAACTGCGGCTTCTTTCGACATCCCAATCAGTAAACTCAATGAAATCGATTCTACTGGCGTCATTACCGATAGCGCCGCTAAGCCTTGCACACCACTCTGCCCCATGATGGCATGGTAGACAAATAAACCACCTGCCCATGCCAGGAAATTAAAGGTGGTTGGCAACGAAAGCTTCAAAAAACGAGAAATGGTAGGCCATTCAATGATGGCTCGGATATCGTCAACGCCAAACGCTAACAGATGTTTCTTGGCATAGAGGTAACCGTATAAACAGGCGACTTCAATAAAACCACTGAGCACGGTAGCAATCGCCGCACCTTCGATTCCCATCGCGGGAAAACCCAATTTGCCAAAAATCAGCACCCAGTTTAAAAACACGTTTGAAACAATACCAATACCGCTAAAAAACGTACTGAGCCCTGGTTTATGCATCGCTCGTAGCCCTACTGCCGTACTACTGACGCAAGCTACAGCAAACATACTGAGTGAGGTAATAACCAAATATTGGCTACCTAGCGCATTAACGGTCTCGGAATCCGTGGTTAGTGCCATGATTTGACTTGGAAACAGTAAAAATAGTGCCACCGTCATGACAGCAAATAGGTTAGCGACTAACCACGTAAGTGCGGTACTTTCTCGAACGCCCTGTCTGTTTCCTGCGCCCCAATACTGAGCCGTTAACAGTGCGCCTCCCGTTGTCACGCCCACTAGCATGATGGTGGTGACAAAAGTTGCTCTAGCGGCAACGCCTACCGCAGCAATTTCCGCCTCACCTAATTGCCCTAGCATCAAAACATCCACTAGACCGCGGCTAGAAAACATAATACTTTGCAAGGTGATCGGCAGAGCGATAGCCATTAAGCGACGAAAAAAATCGCCTCTTGTATGTAGCATGATTTGCGAAAAAACAGACAACCGATCACCTCAAATTCAACACATTGATAGCACAGAAAAAATGAAGTCGCCATTATACGGCTGTGAGCATAATCTAACCATCTTATTTGAAGGGACCGTCATGAAAAAAGTGTTAGTACTCGGCGCATCAGGCTATGTCGGCTCACAATTGTTACCTTTGCTATTAGCGCAAGGTTTTCAAGTAACAGCCGCAGCTAGGCACATTGACTACTTAACCTCACGTGCCATATCTCATTCCAACCTTACCTTGCGTTATTTAGACCTTGCCGATAAAGAGGCAACACTCGCGCTTATCCCACAATTTGAACTGGTTTATTTTTTAGTGCACGGTATGGCGCAAGGACATGATTTCGTCGACTATGAATTGTCGTTAGCGGAAAACGTTAAACAAGCCCTTAAGGGTAGCCAGGTCAAACACCTGATCTACTTAAGTGCGATTCAGCCACAAACCGGAAACTCAGAACACCTCAAAGCGCGGAAAATGACGGGCGATCTACTCAGGAAAAGTCCCGTCCCAGTGACCGAATTAAGAGCTGGTGTCATTCTTGGACCGGGATCAGCCGCATTTGAAATCATGCGTGATTTTGTTTACAACTTACCGATGCTCATCACTCCCAAATGGGTTGATTCCAAAGCAAATCCGATAGCGCTGGAAAACCTCAATCATTATCTACTTGAATTAGCCAAGGAACAGCCCGTTGCCCACCAATTGTTTGAAGTCGGTGGGCCTGACACCCTCTCCTACCGAGAACAATTTGCCATTATTTGTCAGGCAACGCAGAAACCTTTTCGGTTATGGTCTACCCCACTATTAACCCCAAAAATGGCTTCTTACTGGCTAGGTCTTGTCACCTCCGTCCCCTCTAATATTGGCAGAGCACTACTTGCCGGTTTAGATCATGATTACATTGCCGACTCACAAGCCATTGAAGCACGCTATCCTCAAAGCCTGATTTCATATCGTGACGTTGTCACTAATATAATTGAGCATGAAGGGGAATTTACACGCTCGCAAGTGTGGGGATTTGATCCAAGTGCCCTACAGCGTTGGCAACCCGGTTTTGGCTACTATCCTAAACAAGCAGGAGCAACAATTCAGACCAGCGCCTCTGCTGAGGCTTTATGGGATGTTATCCGAACCATAGGCAGCCGCCAAGAAGGCTATTTTTTTGCCAATGCACTATGGCGTACACGCGAATGGCTCGATCTTTTATTCGGTGGTGGCAAACCTGTGCGCCGCTCCCCTTGTGGCCCGGAACTGCAAGTTGGCGATTTTATTGATTCGTGGAAAGTGATCCGCTGCCAACCTCAACAGTTTTTGTCACTTCTTTTTGGGATGAAAGGCCCAGGGTTAGGGCGATTGGAATTTACCATTAAGGATCTAGGCGAAACGCGAGAACTCAATGTAACCGCATGGTGGCACCCCAAAGGATTCTTAGGGTTACTTTACTGGTTCGCGATGATGCCTGCCCACCTTTTTATTTTTAACGGCATGGTCAAAGCCATCGTCAAAAAGGCACAAAAAAAGAGCTAGCGAAATCGCTAGCTCTGCAACTTATTGGGTTTCAATTCCATACTAATCAATAGGAAAGCCTAATGGAATTTCAGCCAATTGCACGCCATGGTTGGTTGGGTATATCAAATACTCACCATTATATTTCACATTCGACTTATAATCGGTACGTTTGTGCACCATAAAGCCAGCATTGCTGGCTTTTTCGACGAAATCGGCATGATGGCCGCGCACAAACCAGTTCATCGGCTTCACGAGCAGTTCACCATCAAAACATGATTCACACTGATTTGCACACAAAGCTAATGAGTTCTGCCCATCGGTAAAAAGCTGTAATTTGCCTTCATTCACCAATGGATCACACGTTGTCACTTCCCAGTGAGCTGCTTCCATGAGTTCTACAAACGCATCAATTTTCTTGTCGGTAATGATGTTATCTGCGCCTTGCGCAAAAAACTTACCGTAAAATGCCGCAATGCGTTTAAAGGTAAACAGTAATTCAGATTGGTTGCCTTTCGAACGCCCAGCTTTCTGCCAACGATTTAAATCATCCACCACACAGCGATGGAATCGTTGTGCTTTCAATGCCTTACTGACCCAATGCACTAAAAAGTGATTATTAGCTAAAGGCGCATTCACCAGCTTATTCGCTTGGTGTTCTGCTGTTAACTCTTGCAGCGCTGTATTCACTACACGTTGAATTTCGAGGTAATACTCTGACATTACGCCTTTCTTCCTAATGTCCAATAAAAAAGAGATGAAAGTACCGAGCACGCCGTCATGACCACAATCATCGGCCACTCAACATCGCTAGGCATCATCGCGACAATTGCTGCAACCACTGAGCCTGTGCCAAAACGCAACGTTCCAGCCAGTGAAGAAGCGGTACCCGCCATTTTTGGATAACCACTTAGCAATAATCCCATCGAATTACTGCCTATCGTTGACAATGTACCAATAAAAAGCACCACAAAAGGCACAATGCCCCATAAGCCAAGGTTGAGTAACCACGCGATAAATAAGCCAATACCAGCGCACAACTGAATCAACAAACCAAAGCGCAGCATCGCGTGGGAACCGACTCGTTTCACCATTCGACCATTCAAGCTGGTCATGATAATCATCGCAACGATATTGAGGCCAAACAGGTAACCAAATTGATCAGGGTCGACTCCATAAATATCAATATAGACAAAGGAGCCTGCGGTCAAAAAGGCAAACATACCAGCAAAAGAGAAAGCACCAGAAAAAACAAGCCCCATCGCGACTGGGTTACGGCTTAACTGCACATAGTTGCGAATGGTATTTCGAAAGCGCAGCGGTTGGCGATTTTCTGCACTGAGTGTTTCTGGAATTTTCCAAACCACGAGAGCAATTACCACCGCGGCAAAAATAGCCAACACCCAAAATATCGAACGCCAACCAAACCAAATGGCTAAATGTCCGCCAATCATCGGCGAAGCTAACGGGGCAACAGTCATCACTAAGGTGACAAAAGACATGGCGCGGGCAAAATCTTCGCGATCAAACATATCACGCACTACCGCTTGAATAACCACAGCGGCCGCTGCTCCAGCAAAACCTTGCGCAGCGCGAACATACGTTAACGCTTCAATACCCTGGGTAGTCGCACTCACAATGGCAGCAATACCAAACAGTAATACGCCGATCAGCAGCACTGGGCGACGGCCATAACTGTCGGCCAGCGGGCCATGCAATAGTTGGCCTATCGCAAAACCAGCGGTATAGGCAGTCAGCGTCATTTGTACCGATCCAGCACTCACACCGAGATCTTTAGCAATCGCTGGCATGGCTGGCAGATACATATCAATCGCCAGCGGCGTTAATGCGCCAATCGCGCCTAATACTAAGAAGAGTAAAAAACTGATGTGCGGCGTATTATTCGCTGTAACAGGCTGAGATGAAGTCATAGTTCTCCAAATAAATAAGGAATGAAGTTGCAGTAAAACTAGGCCGTTCAAGCCCCAATCGAAGCCACTTCTTGGTCAGTCAAATAACGGTATTCACCGGGCTCTAGTGCCTCATCTAGCACAATATGACCAATGCGCTCACGGTGAAGGCCAACCACTTTATTGCCTAAAGCAGCAAACATGCGTTTAACTTGATGGTATTTGCCTTCATGAATGGTCAGTAAACATTCATTCTCACCGACAACTTCCAATTGCGCAGGCAAGGTTAGCTCACGCTCATTACGCAGTTCAATACCCGTTAAGAATTGTTCGACATAGTTCGTTTCAATAGGGTCGGCAAGCCAGACACGGTAGGTTTTGTCGCATTTGTGTTTTGGCGAGGTAATGCGATGAGACCATTGGCCGTCATCGGTGATCAGAACCAAACCTGTGGTATCGACATCCAAACGTCCTGCAAAATGCAAGTCTTGAACATTCACTTCATCGAGCAAAATAAATGCCGTATGATTGAAGCCGTCTTCATGTGAGCAAACGTAGCCAGCGGGTTTGTGTAACATGATATAGCGCGGGCCATGCAAGATTAACTCACGACCTTGCCACTCCACCTCACACTCCTGCGTCACCTGCAATGAACCACTTTTTTGCGTCTTACCATTTACTGCGACATCACCACTTTTGATGATCTTGGTGGCTTCTTTACGTGTCGCACCTAACGCATCACACAAAAATTTATCTAACCGCATGATTACCTCATCTAAATCAAGTCAGGTATTATACGCAGCTAAAATGAAATAGTTGATCTATTTCACTGTTTTTATCCAGCGTTCAACAAGAGACAACGCGAGTTATGTACACACTTCGCCCTTATCAATCGGACTCGGTCAAAGCCGTGATCCACTATTTTCGTCATCACACTACGCCCGCCGTAATTGTACTACCGACGGGTGCAGGAAAAAGCTTGGTCATTGCTGAGCTGGCAAGGCTTGCCAAAGGACGAGTCTTAGTACTAGCGCACGTGAAAGAACTGGTAGAACAAAACCATGCCAAATACGAGGGCTACGGTTTGCAAGGCGCGGTATTTGCGGCAGGTTTAGGACGAAAAGAGACCGATCAACAGGTCGTCTTTGCTTCGGTACAATCCGTGGTGCGCAATTTAGATGCCTTTAAAAATCAATTTTCATTACTGGTGATTGATGAATGCCACCGCGTACCGGATGAGAAAAGTAGTAGCTATCAAAAGGTGATCACCCATTTAAGCGAGCTTAACCCGGGAATTAAAGTGTTGGGGTTAACCGCTACGCCTTATCGTTTAGGCATGGGCTGGATTTATCAATACCACACTCGCGGCCAAGTGCGCAGTGAGGAGCCTCGCTTCTTCCGTGACTGTATTTTTGAGCTACCGATCCGTTATCTGCTCGATGAAGCTTTTTTAACGCCAGCGCGAATGGTTGATGCCCCCGTGCTCAGTTACGATTTTTCGCAGCTAAAACCCGCCAATACCGGGCGCTACAAAGAAGCCGAACTCGACATGGTGATTGAGCAATCGAAACGTGCCACACCACAGATTGTTCAACAAATCATCCAACTAGCACAGCAAAAACAGGGAGTAATGATCTTTGCGGCCACCGTTCGCCACGCTCAAGAAATTGTGCAATTACTGCCCAATAACGAAACTGCCATCGTCATTGGTGACACGCCGCCCCCTGAACGCGACACCATCATCAAGCAGTTTAAACAGCGCCAAATCAAATTCTTAGTTAACGTGTCGGTATTAACCACAGGTTTTGATGCTCCGCATGTTGACCTGATTGCGATTTTACGCCCCACCGAGTCCATCAGTTTATATCAGCAAATTGTCGGACGTGGGCTACGCTTATCTGCAGGAAAAACCGAATGTTTGGTATTGGATTATGCGGGCAATAACTATGATCTTTACCAACCAGAAGTCGGTGAGCCAAAGCCCGATCCCAACAGTGAAATTATTACCATTCCCTGTCCGGCCTGCGGTTTTAATAACAACTTTTGGGGTAAACTCGATGCCGCTGGTTTTTTACTTGAACACTATGGTCGACGTTGCCAAGGCTATTTTACAGACGAAGAAAGTGGCGAACGAGAACACTGTGGTTACCGTTTTAGAGCAAAATATTGCGGTGAGTGTGGGGCTGACAACGATATCGCCGCACGTATCTGCCATGAATGTGACGCAACACTGGTTGACCCTGATAAAAAGCTCAAAGAGGCACTCAACCTCAAAGATGCATTGGTTTTTGAATGTATCGAAATGGATTTGAATGTACATAAAGATGCAAGTGGAAAAGCGCAACTGCGCGTTACCTATCGTGGTGAGAACGATGCGCAAGTCCACGAATTTTGGCCACTAACCACCAAGAAACAGAAACAGGTGTTCCACGACCAATTTGTGCGACCACACCTAGCCGATAAGCATCGCCCTTTTGATCAATCTTCACCAAGCAAAGTGGTAGCTCATCGACACCGTTTTCGTCCACCACAATTTGTCATTGCGCGAAAAGTGGGACGATTTTGGAAAATGCGCGATAAGATCTTTGAAGATGAGCTACAAAACCGATGATTCACTTTCTATTCATGTAAGGTTATTTATACTCTGTTCATCTTATTACAAGGGGGCGCAACATGTTGTTCAAAAAGGGTAAAGCTTTCGCACGCTTACTGCTGCTCTCGTCATTATCCTTACCCACTTTAGCTGCGAGCAGTGATGTACACGATTGGGTTCAAGACACTTATAAGCCAGGAACCAAGGTAGAGATTGATGAGGATCAAGATGAGGTCTACGCGGCAGTTCAAAAAGGTTTAATTCATCCATTGTCTGAGCTGTATGCCACGATAGATAAAGAACTCAATGGCCGAGTTATCAAGGTAGAGTTAGATGAAGATGATGGTGAATGGGTCTACGAACTAAAACTGATGCATGACAACCGAGTTATCCGCGTAGAATATAATGCAAGCACATTAGAACTAATGGCTATTCGTGGCAGGAACCTACGCGACATCATCAAAAAATAGAGAATAACCATGAAAATATTGGTAGTCGAAGACGATCCTCGTCTTGGGGAACAAATTGTAGAAGCGCTTGAACAGACCGGCTGGGTGCCTGAATTATCACAAGATGGCATTGATGCTCTCTATCGCGCCACATCAGAAGAGTGGGATGTGATTGTACTCGACCTCGGTTTACCCAAGCTCGATGGGCTCACCGTATTGAAAGGCATTCGAGATGAAAACATTAATACGCCTATTGTGATCCTCAGTGCAAGAGACGGTTTGACTCAACGAGTCGAGGGCTTAAATGCAGGAGCGGATGATTACCTCACCAAACCATTTGAGATGGTGGAATTAACCGCTCGTATCCGCGCACAACTGCGCCGAGCATCAGGTAACGCTTCCCCTGTGATGCAAATCGGTGACTTAAGCCTTGATACTCGAACCTCTAAAGTGATGTGGCAAGGTCAAGCGGTGAGCTTGACGGCACTGGAATACAAAGTGGTTGCCTACTTCATGCACAATGCCGACAAAGTCATTTCACGGACTGAACTGGTGGAACACATCTACAAACAAGATTTCGATAGAGACTCCAACACCATCGAAGTGTTTATTGGCCGCATCCGTAAAAAAATCAATAACAACATTATCAAAACCGTGAGAGGACTGGGATACCAGCTTAATGCAAAATAGAACCTCGGCCTTAAAGCGCCTCAGTTTAAAAAGTCGTTTACTGCTCGCGGCAACGTTTTGGTTAGGTACCATGATTTTAGCGGCGGGAATTGGCATTCCCACACTGATCAAAGACTACCTAGTCAATGATGTGCAAGGCCAGCTACGTTTAGCGATGGATGAAATCACGGCGAACTTGGAAGCGACACCGCAAGGGAACCTAGTACTGTCGTCGCGCCTTTCCGACCCTCGTTTTAGCCAACCCTACAGCGGCCTTTATTGGACGGCCTCAAGCGATGATCAATCGCTTCGTTCTCGCTCATTGTGGGATAAGCGCCTTCTCAGCGAAAAACATGGCTTGAAAAGTATCATCAAAGGCGCAAGAGATGAAAAACTGATCGTCATTGAACAAATCATCTACTTACCAGACTTTGCTTCTCCTATCATCATTACCATCGGTCTTGATGAAGCGCCATTACAAGACACTTTAAACAGTGTAATTAGCCAATTATGGATGATACTAGGCCTGCTCTTTAGTGGTGTATTGGTGCTGATTGGCTTGCAAGTCAGTTGGTCATTACGGCCGTTAGGGAAAATGCAAAAAGAGCTGGCCGCATTGCGCAAAGGTCAACAAGCCAGTCTCAGTGACGAGTACCCAAAAGAAGTTTTTCCGTTAGTCAATGATTTGAATGCACTGTTATTCCACTATCAAGAATTGCTTGAGCGCGCACGCAATCATGCAGGCAATCTCTCTCACGCTTTAAAAACGCCGATTTCTGTACTGCGTAATGAGATCGATCATCTTGATTTCGCACAACAGCAGACACTCAGAACACCAATTGAACAGTTACAAAAGCAGATTGACTACCATCTAGGGCGCGCGCGCATGGCTGGCTCAATGAATATTCTTGCGGTAAAAGCCAATCCAAGCGAACGGATAGATGCTATTTCTATGGCATTTGACAAAATTTACATACAGCGTGAAATCACGTTAGTTAATGAGTTGGATTCTGATCTAGAGGTTGCCGTTGACCCAGCCGATCTCGACGAGATGCTCGGCAACCTACTGGAAAATAGCTACAAATGGGCAGCTTCTTTGGTTCGAGTTCACGCAAAAAATCGAGCAGAAGGCTGGGTAGAAATCCACATCGAAGACGATGGCCCAGGTATTGCTGAGCAAGATCTGGCTAAAGCGGTACAGCGTGGCGTGCGCTTAGACGAAACAACCTCTGGATCTGGGCTTGGGTTGAATATTGTCAGTGAAATGGCGCACAGTTATCGCGGCACGCTAACCCTATCGACTAGCACCATGGGGGGCTTAAAAGCTGTGCTAACTTTTCGTTCGCTTTAATGGACGAAATCGAACTCGACATTAAGCAATAAAGACTGTCACTGTCCTTCGTAACAAGCTGCAATAAATCGATGCTGCAAGGGATTTTCTATTGCCCCATCTTAGATAGAGTGCTAGTATCCGCGCTCGTTTTGTTAGTAATCATTGATTCACTATCAAAGCTATACCACATCAGCAAGGTCGCATTGCAGATGTGAAGTTTATTTTTACTAATTTGAGTGTAAAAACTATGAAATTCGAAGCAGTAGTACGTACTGAACTAGGTAAAGGTGCGAGCCGCCGCCTACGTCACGCGGGCCAATTCCCAGCAGTTGTTTACGGTGGTGAAGCAGCACCAGTTGCTATCGCACTGGATCATTCTGACGTGATCAACCAAATGGACAAACCAGAATTCTACGAAGCAATTACTCTAGTAATTGATGGCGCAGAAGTAAAAGTTAAGCCACAAGACGTTCAACGTCACGTGTTCAAGCCAAAAGTTGAGCACATGGACTTCATCCGCATCTAATTTCCTACCAAGGAATTAGTTGGATAAAATCCAACCTTTTGCATAAAGATGATCGGCCTTACCATCCGAGAAATCTAAAAATTCGAAACCCCGATAGCTACCAACTATCGGGGTTTCACCGTTTTATAAAACCAAGCAAGCGTTTTATAAAACCAAGATAGTTTTTTGAGCACCGATAGTTTTTGATTTAAGCCGAACGTGATAGTTTTTGATTTAAGCCGAACGTGATAGTTTTTGATTTAAGCCGAACGTGATAGTTTTTGATTTAAGCAGAACGTAAAGACGAGAAGTAAGACGGGTATCTTTGGCAAATATAACGCTGCTCTTCAACCATGTGCTTAAAAGCAGGACCATTGGATAGTTGAACCACCACTTCATCTTGTTGGAAACGCAATACTTGACCCGCAATTTTGACCGTGTTGTTGCTGCGTAGCTGCACCGTACCAGACATTGATAGACCACAATATAAGGTAGTCACTCTCGGCATTGAAATACGAATGCCTTGCTCTGATATTTCACAGACATGGAATAGCTGATCATCAATTTTTACGGTAGGTCTCACCCGCTTTGGATACTTTAAGCGGTAATATTGCCGTTTCTGTACAAAATCTGCATTGTCCATGGGTCTATGCATCCTTTATCAAGGTTAATTACTTCTGCGTCATCATGATGCTACGCAAGTGTTGAGAGTCTACCATTTATTATCGGCTTCTGAAGTAAAAACATAATAGAAAGATAGGCAACCGCTATGAATCACCAATTCATCTCATTTGTGAACTCAAATACAATTGGTCAATGATGTAGGAAATTTATCACTGATCACGATAAACGTGAGATAAATCACTCTAAATCCTATATAGTGCACGGCTAAAATTAACAACTGTAGGCTGTCTGCTTAAGGAACCCGTTAAATGTCATTTTCATCTCAAGGTTTTGCACCTGAACTTGTTAAAGCGCTTACTGAATGCGGCTATGAAAAACTTACCCCCATTCAGCGACAAGCCATTCCCGAGGCTCGTAAAGGGCATGATATTTTTGCAACGGCGCAAACTGGCACAGGAAAAACCGCAGCATTCGCACTGCCCGTTATTCAACATCTGTTAGATAGCGGCAAGCAACCTTCGCCTAAAACAGCGCGAGGCTTAATTTTGGCACCCACGCGTGAATTAGTGGCGCAAATTGCCCAGAACATTAAAGACTACGTCAAGTACACCAAACTCAGTGTCGCTGCTGTTTACGGTGGCAATAAAATGTCTTCTCAAATTCGTCAGCTTGAAATGGGTGTGGACATTTTGGTCGCGACCCCTGGCCGATTAGAAGAGCATTTAAGTGAAGGTAATGTTTCACTCGCCAACCTTGAGTTTTTGGTTTTCGACGAAGCAGATCGAATTTTAGATATGGGGTTCATCAATCCCGTGCGTAAAATCATGCTGGAAGTGGAAACCTCACCACAAATCATGATGTTCTCGGCCACTACATCCACTCAGCTTAACCAACTGGCAGGCGATATTTTACGCAAACCCAAACGCATTAATGCCGATCGTGCTAATACCACGGCCGCAACAGTGGCGCATGTGGTTTACCCTGTCGATCAAGAGCGTAAAACGGAACTGCTGTCTGAACTGATTGGCCGCAAAAATTGGCAACAAGTCTTAGTGTTTGTGAACTATAAAGAGACGGCTAATGAAGTGGTTAAAGAGCTGAAACTGGATGGCATCAAGGCCGTGCTATGTCATGGCGATAAAGCACAAAGTGCACGTCGACGCGCTCTTGAAGAATTTAAAGAAGGCAAAGTGCGTGTCATGGTTGCGACCGATGTGGCTGCACGTGGTTTAGATATCGTCGACCTGCCACACGTGGTTAACTATGACATGCCATTTCTCGCCGAAGATTATGTACACCGCATAGGTCGTACTGGTCGTGCTGGCAAACAGGGACATGCTGTCTCATTTGTCAGCCGCGAAGAAGAGTTGACTGTTGTTCAGGTTGAAAACCTTATCCAGCAACGCATCCGCCGTGTTGAACAGCCTGGTTATGAGCCTAAACAGCGTGATGCCTACATTGAAAATCTTCACACAAAAGCGGCGTACAAAGATCGCCAAGGCCGTCGTAACAACCCAAATGACGAAAAGCCGGATCAAGCCTCAGCAGAACGTCGTTTGAACATGATGAATCGACTAAAAAATCGTAAGAAGTAAGTCATAACAACGAAAGAGCTGCAGCAATGCGGCTTTTTCCATCTCTGTGCACCCTATCTATGCTTCATCATCCCAAACGGTCATCTTTATTGGTTTCAATCCGTAAGTAGCACTGTCGTCAATTGCACAGCAAAGTGAAATAGTGAAGATTGTAATTAATGTGTATGCTAGAGCTCTTGTCTCTCAACACGGATTGATTAATGAGCAGTACTTTACTTCTGGCATTTATACCAACATTCTTTTTTGTTTCGATTACTCCAGGTATGTGCATGACATTAGCACTGAGTCTTGGGATGAGTATTGGTTATCGCCGAACTTTATGGATGATGATGGGAGAGATCGTCGGTGTGGCGTTCGTTTCCATCGCAGCCGTTTTGGGGATGGCTTCGATTATGCTCAATTACCCTTGGCTCTTTACCGGATTCAAAACCATCGGTGCCATCTACCTTGGCTATATAGGCATTCAGATGTGGCGCTCAAAAGGCAAGCTTGCCCTCAGTAGCGACTCACAAGTCACTCCCCATAACAAAGACTGGGATCTTGTCGTGCAAGGTTTTGTGACCGCGATTGCTAACCCTAAAGGCTGGGCGTTTATGGTCTCCCTACTTCCGCCTTTTATTAATAGTGAAGCACCACTTGCACCTCAACTGTTACTGCTGGTGTCGATTATTATGGTCTCAGAATTTGTCTGCATGACACTTTACGCAACAGGTGGCAAAGGGTTAAAACGAGCTCTAGGGCATTCAAAAAATGTGCGTCTAATGAACCGTATTTCAGGCTCATTGATGATGGGCGTTGGATTCTGGTTATTGATGAGTTAAACAGAAAAATCTGGGGAAAATGACTTAATTACACCCATTTTTACAGACAAAATTACGCGATGTGAATAAACGTTTTCACGGTAATCATTTTAATGAGCATGCTGGTGGTTGGGTCAGTGATTTTGGGGAATGAAGTCATTGATTAAAATAGATCGCGCTGCGGATTCGTTTCTGGATCGGAATCTGCTTGGTTTTGTGCTTGTTGTTTCTGTTTTTTCCGCTTATAGCGCTGTTGGCATAACTTTATGACATACAGTTGCTGCGCAGCGTTCATTGAGAGCCAGTTAAAACGCTCTTCCATTTTACGCATACAGCCTTGGCAATAACCTTTGTCATCAACTGAACATACACCGATACAAGGGCTCAGCACTTTAAAAAATTCGAGTTGCTCCATGGTTAATCAATTATTTTTCCAATTTAACGTACGCCACATAAGAGTAACGTGTGTCACTTCCTGATTGCAAACTGTGACGCATATAAAACAATCACTTTATACTGACAAAAACGGTACTCAATTTTATATACTGTACGTGTTTTCCAAATTCTGGGGTCTAATACGATGAAGTTTAGTTCAAAAAAATGGCTAGCCGCAATTTCTCTACCTGTATTGGTGAGTGCCTGTGCAAGTAATGGTGATGTAGAAAGCATCACCGCTCAAGATTTGCAGCATCACAATTGGCAACTGGTGCAAATTGATGGCAAGGACGTGGTCAATAATGACAAACAAAAAGCACCGCGATTAGAAATCAGCGAAAAGATGATGGCTAGCGGTAACGCAGGTTGCAATAACTTTTTTGGGCAAGCCGAGCTAAAAGACAACCAATTCCGCATCGAAAAAATGGGCATGACCATGATGATGTGTATCGGTGATGTCATGGATACCGAGCAGGCGTTTTCTCAAACATTGTCAGATTGGAGCGAGATCAATCTGACCAAAGATAGCCTAACACTTAAAAATGAGGTTCACACGCTCACCTTTACTTTGCGTGATTGGGTAAATTAATTTCAGTCATTCTTCTCATGGCAGTCTGCTCCATCAGGCTGCCATTTCCGTAGACCACCTAACACATCATTCACCTATCTGCAACTTCTGCTTTTTCTCACCAATTCAGATCTTTTGTTTTTTTTCGTTCATAATGAATGAACATGGAAATATCTCCGGTCTATTCACTAAGTCACTGAATAAAGCGATCTTTAAGGATAATTATGAAAAAGCTGATCACCTTTCTCTTAACAGGTGCGTTTGCGTTTTACGCGTCGGCGCAAACTTGGCAACAAACCTCAGATGCAGCCAAAGGACAAACCGTTTACTTTCACGCGTGGGGAGGAAGCCAAGAGATTAATGAGTACATCCGCTGGGCAGGCAACGAGCTTCAAGATCGCTACGGTATCGAGTTAAAACAGGTGAAAGTGACCGATATTGCCGAGACAACAACACGGCTTATTGCAGAAAAGGCGGCCGCTAAAAATAATAATGGCAGTGTCGATCTAGTATGGATTAATGGTGAAAACTTTAAGTCCATGAAAAATAATGGTTTACTGTATGGTCCATTTACGGAGCGTTTACCTAACTGGCAATATGTTGATTCCTCACTGCCGATCGATCAAGATTTTTCAGAGCCGACTCTTGGGCTTGAAGCGCCTTGGGGTGTAGGACAACTGGTGTTTATTTACGATCAGGAAAAGCTCAATAACCCACCCCGTTCATTTTCAGAAATGTTGAGTTACGCAAAAGCGTTTCCGAATCGTGTTAGTTACCCTCGTCCTCCTGAATTTCATGGCACCAGTTTCCTTAAAGCCTTATTGATTGAGCTGACAGATAACGATGTTGCACTGTCTAAGCCTGTGGATGAACAAAATTTTGCCATAGTGACAGCGCCTCTTTGGCGCTATCTTGATGAATTTCATCCTGTGGCCTGGCGTCAAGGCAAGCAGTTTCCCAGCGGCTCTGCTCAAATGCTGCAATTGCTTGATGATAGTCAGCTTGATCTTTCCATCAACTTTAACCCCAATGCTGTTTTTTCCGCTCAAGCAAATGGAACGCTAGCGGCGTCTACCCGCTCCTACGCGTTTGAAACAGGGGCTCTTTCTAACATTCATTTTCTCGCCATTCCCTGGAATGCGAGTGCCAAAGAAGGCGCATTGGTTGCGATCAATTTCTTACTCAGTCCAGAAGCACAATCTCGTAAAGGGGATCTTTCCATTTGGGGAGATCCATCGGTATTACAAAATGAGTTCTTAAGTGGCAGCGCCAAGAAAACTCAGCTGTTTAAATCAATCGCCGAGCCACACCCAAGCTGGCAAACGGCGCTTGAAGCCGAATGGCAAAAACGCTACGGCCACTAAAGAGACTGAGATAAAGCCCGATGTTTAGAGCAAGCTATTTGCTGATTATTGTCATCTGTATTGCCCCAGTTGTTCCCGGCCTACTTGGGGTCATACTCTCCTCATTGGGCTATATTCCTCCCGTTGGCTTGCACCACTTTTCTCTAGATGGCTACATCGCCATCTTACAATGGTCTGGAGTCGGGCAATCTCTACTACTCAGCATAGGTTCTGCGTTAATCAGTACCTATCTCGCCGCGGCGATCTGCTTTGTTATATTGCAATCATTATGGCACAGCCGTCACTGGTCAAAAGTAGAGAACGCTTTGTCACCGCTGCTGGCTATGCCTCACGTCGCTTTTGCCATTGGTTTTGCTTTTTTATTCTCGCCAAGCGGCATGACGGATCGCCTTTTGTATCATCTGTTTGGAACCTCATTCATGGGAGATGGCGCTTCGCTTTTAGTGCGCAACCCTTACGCAGTCGGGTTAACCTTAGCGTTAGCACTTAAAGAAGTTCCTTTTTTACTGCTGATGAGCATCCCCATTTTGCAGCAATTAAACATTGATAAACTGCAACAAGCAGCGGCTTCGCTGGGTTATTCTCAACCCCAACTATGGCTAAAAGTGATCTTCCCACAGTGGTTAAACAAATTGCGGTTTGCCCTCTTTGCCGTGATTGCCTACGGCGTATCCGTTGTCGATTTGGCGCTCATTTTAGGTCCCAATAATCCACCAACGTTTGCAGTATTGGTATGGCAGTGGTTTAGTGACCCTAACTTAGCCTTAATTCCTCGCGCCGCCGCTGGCGCCGTTCTGTTGTTTATACTTGCCAGCGCCATGTTATTGACCGTTCTCTTCATCGAAAAGTGTTCGACGCAACACTACAAACGCTGGCAATACTCAGGCCGCTATGCACTTTCCTTGCCAGGAAAATCACTGTTTTTATTCATCATTACCTTATCTCTGCTGATGTTGCCTTTAATGGTGATTTGGAGTTTTGCACAACGTTGGCGCTTTCCAGACTTATGGCCCAGTCAGTTCAGTGCCCGTTTTTGGGACAACGAATGGTTGAATATCGCACCAACCATATATCAAAGCGTACAATTAGCGCTATTCAGCACTGTGATTGCGCTGGTGTTATCTCTACTCGCTCATGAGTATAAGCTCAAATATCAGCGCCATTTACCCAGTTATTTGATCGCCTTGCCAATGCTCATTCCTCAGCTTTCACTGTTATTTGGCATGCAGATCGCCACACTCTTTTTAGCCAGCGATCAGTATTGGCTTTGGGTTACATGGTCACATGTATTTTTCGCCTTTCCTTTTGTTTACCTTGTGTTGGATGGCCCGTGGAAAAGCTACAATCAAAACCTGACTAAAGCAGCGTTAAGTTTAGGAAAAACGCCGTGGCAAGTATTTTGGCAAATTAAAACGCCGCAACTCTTGCCAGCCATCGTTTACGCGGCAGCAATTGGAATGAGTGTGAGCTTAGCGCAATATTTGCCGACTTTGATGCTCGGCGCAGGAAGGATCGCCACTATTACTACCGAAGCCGTTGCACTCTCAAGTGGCTTTGACCGCAGAGTCACCGCTATCTATGCCATTTGGCAAGCCCTACTGCCTTTGATTTTTTTCACCTTGGCGATTGTGATCAGCCGACTACAAATTCATCGCCGTACCATCAACCCTATCGTTAAAAAAACTGCCCGCAAGGAAGCCATTACTCATGATGTTCTGCCTCGAAAACCTCGCCATCCATAAACAAAATGGTGAAGTTCTCTTATCGGATTTAAATATCACCATCTCCCCTGGTGAAATTGTTAGCTTAATGGGGCCGAGCGGCTGCGGAAAGTCAACGCTACTTAATGCAATTGCGGGTCATTTGGGGAGGGATTTTAGCTTCCAAGGCAGAGTCATACTGGACGATGTCGACATCACTTTTCGGCCTGCACATCAGCGGCAAGTCGGTATTTTATTTCAAGATGATCTGCTCTTCCCACATCTGACGGTTTGGCAAAATTTAGCTTTTGCCTTGCCCAACTCGGTAAAAGGCCATGAACGGCAGTCTCAAGCAGAAAAAGCATTACAGAAAATTTCTCTCGAACATCTTGCCAATGCTTACCCAGAACAGATATCTGGGGGGCAGCGAGCACGTATTAGCTTGGCTCGCATGCTACTGGCTCAACCTAAACTGGCACTATTGGATGAACCATTTAGCAAGTTAGATAAAGCACTGCGGATCCAATTTAGGGATTGGGTGTTCAATCAACTGGTCGCCGAAGGCATTCCGACCTTGATGGTCACGCACGATAAAGACGATGTTCCGCCTAACAGCCGAATTTTAACCTGCTCATGGGAGAGCGCACATGCTTGATCGATTTAGTGTCAAAATCATTCGTTGGCCACTAGAGAAAACAGCTCAAGGGCTTCATCGCTTAGGCATTATAGCGAACCAAACAACACTCTGGGGTTTTGCTTTAGGTTGCTGTGCACTTCCTGCACTTGCTTTCTCGCAGTACACGCTGGCATTAATTTTCATCATACTGAACCGGATAGCAGATGGTCTTGATGGTGCGTTGGCAAGAATTCAAGGGGTCAGCGATGCGGGAGGATTTCTCGATATCAGTTTAGATTTTCTGTTTTACTCGCTCATCCCGTTTGGTTTTGTGCTGGCTTCACCTGAGCACAATGCGGTAGCTGGCGCCTTTTTGATCTTTTCTTTTATCGGTACGGGAAGCAGCTTTCTTGCCTTCGCCGTGATGGCCAGCAAGCGAAACATCCACAGCCCTATCTACAAGAATAAATCACTGTATTACATGTCAGGCTTGACTGAGGGTACGGAAACGATTGCTTGTTTCGTCCTGTTTTGTCTTTTTCCTCAACATTTTGCATTGATAGCTTATCTATTCGGCTGCGCATGCTGGTTCACCACCATTACTCGCATTTATTCTGGATTTCATACACTTTCTACCACTCATTCACGTCAGGAATACAACCATGATTAACGCTATCACTTTTGGCTTCGAACTACGGCTTCAAATCCAACTAATACAATACATTGGGTAATCACATAACTCTTCAAAATTCTCATCCATTGGACCAATGGTATGGTAAACTGCACCATTATTAACACAGCTGCATATCAGTGTTTAAGGCTGCATTTATGACTTTGACCAGACCCGTTAAAATAGCCATCTTACTCTTTCTGATCCCGACTCTTATTTTTTCGTTAGCCATCCCTATATTAATCAATCCTTTAACACGCTATGTGCTGGAAAGTAAACTCGATACCGTCAATCTTTACTTGGCCAATAGAGCCAGCAACTTAAATGCTCTGATTTTAGAGCAAGTCGCTCAAATAAATTATGAATGCCAAGCAAGTGATATGTCATTAATTCGTGATTCCAAGTACTACAATCGATTTATCAGAATGATCGCAGTTGTCAACAAAGATGGGCGTAGCTGCTCGACTGTGGGTTTCCCATTACAACTTTCTGATGAGTTGAAAGCCTATGACCTCTCTTCAGGATTTTACATATCCACCACTCCCGCACTTTTTGATACAGAAAAAGAACTGCTTATTTATTATCAAAAAGAGGGTAAT
>AEZC01000056.1 GCA_000257205.1 Vibrio ordalii ATCC 33509
CTGGCTGTGGCCAATTTGACCCTATTTTTTCGTAAACTTATAACCCATTGATTTTTAAATGTGAAAAATAAGGCGGGAAATAAAGGGTATTTTCAGAAATTTGAGCTAATTCCTTTTATTCATAATAAGTTACCGTTAGTATCGCATAGTTTACTGCCGCACAGGCAGCTTAGAAATCCTTGCCGTTGGGTTGGTATGAACTCGTTTCCGTTTACTGCCGCACAGGCAGCTTAGAAATATAGTTAGCTCAAAAATGCCAGTTAACAAACGGCTCAAGAGGGATTGCCAACGCTTGGCGGTTTTGGTGCAAAATTGAAGTTCAGCGTTTACAGTGTGTTTTTTGAGTTCGGCGGTGCGTTGTCAACCCCTTAGCCGGGCGTTATGCAACTCAGATAAATTTAGGGGTTCAATCTTTTGGATTTCTCCGGCCATTCGTTTTGTGTTGTCGGCAAATGAGCATTTTTACCCTCAAATTCGTGGTTAACTCAAGCCGTAAAACAGGTAAATTTCTTTGTTTGCCTCAATCAGTTTTGGCGTTGGCGTGTTGTGAATTTAGCGGGTGCAAAGTGTGGAAAGGGCAAGTTAATCGATTATTTCGCATTTGCTGAATTTTTCGCCCGTTGAACTTGTCTGTTCCAAAAGCTTGGTTTGTTGCTGAAAGGTGGACTTTGTTTTGGCGGCTTATTTATCACGGCTCTGGCTTCGGTTGGTTCTTGAATTACTCAACCATTGCAATTGTGGCTTTTGGTCGTGTAAATTCAGTTTATCTCATTGAATTTGCATAACAAACGGCTCAAGAGGGATTGCCAACGCGTGGCGACTTTAGTGCAAAATTGCAGTTCAGTGTTTAAGTGTGTTTTTTAAGTTCGGCGGTGCGTTGTCAACCCCTTAGCCGGGCGTTATGCCTTAGGAGTAAAAATTGAGTAGGTCGATTAAAGTAAAAAGAAGTACAAATATTGGTCAACAAGTAAAAGCTACTTGCTCATCATGTAACGGCGATAGAAACCATGAAGTTTTATCTGGTAGTTGCGTTGATGGAAAAGATTACTACACGCCAGAGGACTATTTCGGTTGGAAAGAGCAATATGAAGTAATTCGATGTCTAGGGTGTGACAATATTGCTTTCAGAAAAACTTATGAAGATGAAGATAGTTATGAGTTCGATGAACGATTAAACGAGAGAGTTTATGTTCAAAGAGTTAGTATTTATCCCAAGCCTGAGGGACGCTTACATGGTGTAAGGGATAAGCACTTGTTACCTCCTCAGTTAATTCATATATATGATGAGACATTGGAATCATTAAATAGTGGTCACACAGTTATATCTGGTATTGGGATTCGAGCTATTATCGAAACTGTATGCAAAGACCAGAATACAACAGGTCGGGATCTATTCACCAAAATTAACGAGCTAAAAGATAACAATATTTTGAGCCAAAGCGGTGTGGAAATATTACAAAAGTTACGTGTTTTAGGAAATAACGCTGCGCATGATGTTCAAAAACAAGATATTGAGCAGCTCAAGCTAGCTTTTGATGTTATCGATAATATTGTTCACATTGTTTATGTACTACCTCAAAAAACAGCGCAAGTTTTCGGTACGGCATAACAAAGCATTTAAGAGTGATTCCCAACGCTTGGCATTTTTAGTGCTAATCATTGGGTTTTGTGTTTACGGTGGTATGGTTAGGTTTTGTGGTAGCGTTGCTCACACCTTAATGCGGCGTTAGCCGACTTCTACCACCTTGTCTGCTCACAAGTGTATACTTGGCCTAGTTTTACTTAAATTGAAGAATATCGCTATGACAGCATTTTCAGATAACACTTGGCATATGAAGCCAAATATAGCTTTGGCTAAGCAGCTTGCTAAAAGAGATGTGCCTGCTCTGGTTTATGATGCGGTGAACCTTGAAGGTGTTGCAATGACTTTGCCAGAGGTACAAACCATCCTTGATGGGATCACTGTCGGTGGTCATCGAATCAGTGATCAAAACATGGCCATGAACCAAGCTAAAGCGTGGGAATTTATCTTTGCTTTAGTCGATCGTGGAGAGTTTAAATTTACTAAAGAAATAGCCTTAAAAATTCACAACATCGCCGGGCAAGAAGAGGCATTGGAGTGGGGAAAATTCCGTTCGGGTTATGTTTCTATAACGGGCTCTGAGTATGAACCTCCAGCTCCGGATGAGTTGGATGCAAAGTGGATTGAGGTTGAGCAACAAGTAGGCAATGAGGCTGATATTTACGATCAGGCGATCACTGTATTTTTACAAATGGCCCGAGCCCAATTTTTTTGGGACGTCAATAAGCGTACTGGCCGTTTTATGATGAATGGGATCCTTTTGGCTAATGGTTTTCCGATCATCAATGTTCAAGCAAAGCGTCAACAAGAGTTTAATACGCTGATGCTCGATTTTTACAGCTCCAATGATATGACAGCGATGAATAAGTTTTTGCGAAGCTGTTTGGATGAGAAAATCATCCGTAATTTCAAACTGGATCTGAAAATCGGCTAACAAACGCCTCAAGAGGGACTGTCAACGCGTGGCGTTTCCAGTCCCATTGAGCCGCGGTGGTTTCGGTTGTTGTGATTGAGTTTAGTGTTATGCGTTGCCAGCCCCTTAGGCGGGCGTTAGCCGTCATCGCAAAAAGCACAGTGACGGCAAATTGTTAGTTACTTACAAACATGTGATTGGCTTTGGTTACACCTCTGTCATAAGTGCAAAAAGTGTCCACAGCATCTTCGGTTTTACTGTGAATTTTAATGTTAGTGATAACTTCTAGAGCACCAGCATCATAACAAGCTTGTTGTGCATTTTTCACGACTTCGAGTAACTGGTTTAGTTCACCTTTCATAGTTGTTTCCATTGCGCTGATCTGAAAAGGTACGCCTGAAGCTTTTACAACATCTATAGCTTTATCAACGACTTCAAAGTTATTTCCCTCTTTAAGTCTAGGGATAACTTGGAAAGCGAGCATGACCTCATTAAGTAGTGAAGTAGTGGTTTTTGGGCTGACAT
>AEZC01000057.1 GCA_000257205.1 Vibrio ordalii ATCC 33509
GGGTATAGTAATGCTAATAATCATAAAAAGGGGCGTTGGATGAGAGGGCTAGATTACAAATGGATTGAGGCATTAGATGCGGTACTGCAACAAGGAAGCTTTGAGCGAGCCGCTGAAAATCTCTATATTTCACAATCGGCTATTTCACAAAGGATCAAGCAATTAGAGAGATTTATTGCCCAACCGGTCCTGATTCGAGAGCAGCCACCAAGGCCAACGCTGGTGGGAAAAAAATTGCTAGGGCTGTATCGTAGGGTGTGTTTGCTTGAAAATGAACTGGTGCCTGAATTGATGAATGAGGAGAATACGCGGCCCGTTTCAATAGCTATTGCCACTAATGCGGACAGTTTGGCCACTTGGTTACTTCCTGCGTTATCGAATACGATGAAAACGCGGCAAGTTGAGTTAAACCTGACGGTTTTCGGTGAGTCACGTACCATTGAAAAAATTAAAAATGGCGAAGTAGCTGGCGCAATAAGCTTAGAATCGCAAGCCATTCCTGGTTGCCATGCTGACTACTTAGGTCGAATGGACTATGTGTGTGTTGCCAGCCCGGAGTTTTATCAGCGTTATTTCTCTCAAGGTGTGAACTTTCATACCTTAAAAAAAGCACCAGCGGTATCGTATGATCAGTATGATGATCTGCATAAAAAATATTTGCATGATCACTTTAATGTGCCAAGAGATGCGGTCATAAACCATACAGTAGGTAGCTCAGAAGCTTTTGTGAAATTAGCCCTATCAGGAGCGGCATATTGTTTGATCCCTCGTTTACAAATCGCCCGAGAGCTTGAAATGGGTACTTTGATTGAAATCACGCCAGGTTTTATCTTAACCAACCGTATTTATTGGCATCATTGGCAGTTAGAAACGGGAATATTGCAGGAGATTTCTCAGGCCATTGTTCAATATGCTCGTCATGTGTTGCCGCAATGACAAAAGTTCAACGTCAAAGTTGTGTCATTTCATAAGCTATTAACTGTGCTTATATTGAGTATCGCCTATGATGTATTCACCCATTTGAGTAAGGTAACTCCCATGAAATTAATAACCAATGTTGCGCTATTATCTGGATTGTTTAGTTTTGCGTCTGTGGCGCAGGAAATGAATTTCCCTCATCTTTCAACAACAGGTTACGGTGAAGTGATTGCCGTGCCTGATATGGCTGAGTTTTCAGTCAAAGTGGTTGAATCGACACTTACCGCTGAGCAGGCAAAAAGTGCGGTCGACAAAGTGGTGGAAGCATTTGCGGCACGTCTGAAAGAATCTGGCGTTACTGCCCAGCAAATATCGAGTTCAAATCTCTATCTTGCGCCCCAATACCATTATCCTAAGTCGGGCAAGCCTGAGTTAGTGGGCTACCAAGCGACGAGAAGTGTGACGGTGAACGTTGGCGATCTCAGCCTACTTAATCAATACCTTGATATTGCTCTTGGTGAAGGTATAAACCAAGTCGACAATATTCAACTTAAAGTTCGGAATCAAGAGCAATACCAGCAACAAGCTCGGTTAGCGGCGATTCAAGATGCGAATGCCAAAGCACTATCATTGGCAGAAGGATTTAAGTTGAAATTAGGTGATGTGTGGCAGATCGACTATAACTCGCCCGGCGTGCAGCCGATTATGATGCGTGCTATGGCAATGGATGCAAAATCTGAATCCAACAGCTATCAAGATTCGATACTGACTATTCGCGATAGAGTGGAAGTTGTTTATCAATTGAACAACTAATTTCCCTCCGAAGCTACTGATTAATTGGTCAATTTAAATTGAATTGAAATGAGTGGTTACTTCCATAAATTGATTGTTTTGTTAATAGGTAGCTTTTTGTTTTGTCTATTTTTTAAGATGCTATAATCCGCTCATCATTATTTAGGGTTAATATTTAGACAAGTCATGAGATACACAAAAATAATCAGCCTTCTTCTCATCACTTGTTTCTTATTCTGCGTAATAGTGACAGGGTATTACTATCAGCGTTATCAATAAGTGAAGAAGAACGCAACGCAGAGTACGGTGGTGGAGGCATTTGATCAACTTAATGAGAGTGAGCATCAATATCGGGGCTTGAAAGCTCAAGTAGGTTCCATTATTGATTTACTTAGTCGCAGCCAAAGTTTGTATGAATTTATTTTTTCTCCTTCAGAACCTAACCAACAGCGTCTTGAAAAAATCTGGTCTTCTGTTACTGAAAAACAGACATGGTATAGCTCAATTGCACTTTTAGACGTATCCGGGCATGAACAACTTCGGATTCATTATTCTGCGACTAATCATTTGGCTTCTAGTGTAAAAGCGCAGCAAGACAGAACTCATCATGACTACATTGCTTTTGCAGAAAAGCTCTCAGAGGGAGGTAGGTGTATGGGGCATTACATTGGCAGATGCTCCGAGTGCAGCGGCTATACAGCCGATGCTATGTGTGATCACGCCAGTTACCGTATTAGGGGAGCGAAAAGGCTATTTGGTTCTCAATGTTGATATTTGGTCACAATCTTCGCGCTTAACTCATGCGCGTGATCCACAGTTAACTCCCGAGCTTATCGGCGACTCCGGTTTCTACTTGTCTTCTAGCGATAAAACCAAATTATTTGGAGATTTATTACCCTCTAACCAGCACGTAAATCTGGCACTTCAATTACCGAAAACCTGGCAACAGATGCAGCTTAAGCCTTCTGGGTACGTGCAAGAAAATAACAAGATGACTGTATATACAACCCTTAAGTTTGCCTCACTGAAACCCGTCTTTTTAATTATTCAATTCACCGATGAGCAATTGGATGAGCGAGCGCAGCGTGACGTCAATGACTTAATCAAAGAAGCTTTCTTTGTTGTTGTAGTCATTCTTATTTTTGCCCTTCCTACGGTTCCCATGGCGTTGCATTACCATCATCGACGTATTGAAAGCAAACTGGCAAGAGCGGCCTTGAATGGTATGTCTGCAGTGATGATCTCAGACAGAAAGCATCAAGTGATGATGGTTAATGGCGAATTTGAGAAAATCACCGGCCTTTCTATTGACGAGATAAAAGGCAGTAACGCATTAAAGTTATTGCTCAGTCCAAATGGTATGGAGTTTATGCTCGAAGTACTTGAAGAGGTATCGCAGCAACATTTCTGGGAAGGTGAAGTAGAAATGGTCAATACGCAAGGTGAGACGCTAACCGCCATCATGAGAATTCAAGCGATTAAAGAGGCGACTAAAGTCAGTTATTATATTACGTCTTTAGTCGATATTAATCAGCACAAAGAGCTTGAAAACCGATTACGAGAATTGAGCGAAAAAGACGCGTTAACTCAGCTATGGAATCGCCGTAAATTTGAAGCAGAATTGCAGCACCACACACAACTCGTTCAACGTTACCCTAAAAGTCATCAGGTTTGCCTTGTCTTAATTGATATTGATTACTTTAAACGAGTGAATGATGAACAAGGGCATGATGAAGGGGATCGCGTCATCATTAAAGTCGGCGAGATTTTGAGCCAAACATTACGCACTACGGACTTTTTGGCGCGTATTGGCGGTGAAGAGTTTGCGATTATTATGCCGCATACTTCTGTCGAAGAGGCGGAGATTGTCTTGAATCGCTTACGAGTCGCAGTAGAGGTAGAGCAAAGCCTTACCGTGACCATCAGTGCTGGTTTTACTGACTTAACTGCAGATGGTAAACGCTCGTATAAATACGCTGACATTGCGTTATATGAGGCAAAAACCTTAGGGCGAAATCGAGTTTCATTATGCTCGAGTAGCGATATATAGCCTAGTTTCACATTTTTCACGACATTAGACTAAAGTCTTATCAATAAACCAAAGTAGGCTAAACTAAAAGGTAAGTAAACGGCTTAATGCTGGCTTGTTTGCTCTACTGTTGATGGGAAGTGAGAGTTTCATTGATTCAATTGAATGAAAGAGATGGAAATCATACGCTTCGGTTGAGTGAGGCACTGTATGTATACCCATTTTCTAGTGAGGCTAACTGTGGGGTGTTTGGCGGTGCTAGGTGTTCAGCTTAGCGCACTCTATTTTTTACCTATGGTTTTGCTGCTTAATACACACCATAAAGAGTTTTTTGGTTGGTAAACTCAGCGTAAATAGCGGAAATAAAAAAATCGGGGCTCGCCCCGATTTTTCTGTTTCTAGCTTACGTTTCTATTATAGAACGTGAACAGAAGCTGTGTTGGTTGTACCTGAAGCGACAAGAGCACCAGAAACCATCACTACGATATCACCCTTCTTACCTAGACCAGAAGCGAGTGCAATCTCTTTACCATTGATGTAGAACGCATCAGTGCTGTCGATAGTATCAACAACAACCGGTGTTACACCTTTAGTTAGAACGAGTTGAGCGGCCGTTTTCTTGTTAGTGGTTACCGCAATGATGTTCGCCGTTGGGAAGTACTTACGCACTGAACGAGCTGATTTACCCGCTTCAGTTGCGACCACGATAAGTGGAGCCGCCAATTTCTCAGCAGTATCTACCGCACCTTTACATACCGCTTCAGTAATGCGTAGGCGTGGGCTGTCTAAACGAGAACCCAACTCAGCTTGTAGAACGCGGTCTGTACGAGCACAGATTTGCGCCATGATGGTGACCGCTTCAACAGGGTACTTACCTTTTGCTGTTTCGCCAGAAAGCATCACTGCATCAGTACCATCCATTACCGCGTTGGATACGTCGCCAGCTTCTGCGCGAGTTGGACGTGGGTTCTTGATCATTGAATCAAGCATTTGAGTTGCTGTGATAACCACTTTACGTGCGCGGTTACATTTTTCGATCATCATCTTCTGTGCAAAGATAACTTCTTCCGCAGGGATCTCAACACCTAGGTCGCCACGAGCAACCATGATACCGTCAGAAAGCTCAAGAATTTCGTCGAAGTTATCAACGCCTTCTTGGTTTTCAATTTTAGAGATAATTTGGATATCTGCGCCGCCGTTTGCTGTTAGCAGTTCGCGGATTTCACGTACGTCGTCAGCTTTACGAATGAAAGAAGCTGCAACAAAATCAACGCCTTGCTCACAACCAAATTTAAGGTCTGCTTTATCTTTTTCAGAAAGAGCTGGAAGGTTCACTGAAACGTTAGGAAGGTTAACACCTTTGTTTTCACCTAACGCGCCGTTGTTCAGCACTTTACATTTCACTTCAGTTTCTGTGGTTGCAATCACTTCCATTTCAATCAGGCCGTCATCAACCAAAATTTTGTTACCTACAGTAAGGTCTTTAGCAAAACCTAAGTAAGTCACGGCAACTTTATCTTTGTTACCTACAACGGTTGCATCCGTAGTGAAAGTGAAATCCTGGCCAGCCACGAGATCAACGTCATCACCATTTTCTAGTTTGATGGTACGGATTTCAGGACCTTTAGTGTCTAAAAGGATCGCAAGCTGTTTACCAGTGTTTTCCATTACTTTACGGAAGTTCGCAATACGAGTGCCGTGTTCGACGAAGTCACCGTGAGAGAAGTTCAAACGCATAACGTTCATGCCAGCATTCACTAGCTCAGTAAGCTTCTCTACAGATTCAGTTTTAGGGCCAATCGTACATACGATTTTGGTCTTTTTCATGGAAGGTTCTCTCCGGTAAATATGATTACAATTTGAAGTTGGTTGAGTGTTCTAGCGTCATCACAAGCGGCAATTTTTCTTATCTATTACCCAACAATATTGATGTGATTTTGTGACGTTAGAGCTGAAAGTCTTTCAACAGTTTAGTCATTTTATGACCAAGCATTGTCGATTTTATAGCGTTATTTTGCCACTTATTGAGTTTAAATCGGCTAAGTTGCAAAAGAATAACAGTCAATTCTGTAATTTTTTTCTTTTCGGCGCGAATTCTACCACCTAATGAGTTCAATATCACTGCCTAAGAATTGTCTTAGGACAAGGTTTTAGCGTGAATTATTAAATTTTTAGATCGAAATAAATAGACAATAAAGTTTCGGTTCGACTAATATTGCTTTCGATTCGTAATGTTGAAGAAAAATATAAATGTCGAAACGAAATACACAACTGAGAAGGCACACCATCGCTAACCTTGTGAATGAACAGGGTGAGGTCAGTGTTGATGCACTCTCTGCTCAGTTTGAAACCTCAGAGGTGACGATTAGAAAGGATTTGGCCTCTTTAGAGAAAAACGGTCAACTCTTACGCCGTTACGGTGGTGCGATTGCACTGCCTAAAGAGGTGGTCAATGATGAGTTTAGCCCTAAAGTTTCGAATCGAAAGATAAAGTTGGCTAAAGCAGCGGCTAAGTTAATTCGAGACCACAATCGCATCGTTATTGACTGTGGTAGTACTACGGCAGCATTGATTCAGCAACTGAATGATAAACGCGGTTTGGTGGTGATGACCAACTCATTGCATGTGGCGAACGCCCTTAATGAACTAGAAAGCGAACCGACACTATTAATGACGGGCGGTACTTGGGATGCCCATTCCGAGTCTTTTCAGGGCAAAGTGGCCGAGTCGGTACTACGCTCTTACGATTTTGACCAACTGTTTATTGGCGCTGACGGTATTGATCTTGAACGTGGCACCACCACCTTCAATGAACTGATTGGCCTAAGCAAAGTGATGGCCGAAGTCTCACGAGAAGTGATCGTGATGATCGAATCAGACAAAGTTGGTCGAAAAATTCCCAACCTTGAGCTCGCTTGGGAGGATATCGACGTGTTAATGACCGATAATGAGCTAACAGCTCAAGATGCAGCATTGATTGAATCGCACCAAGTGCGAGTGATCCGAGCCTAGTTAACCCTATTCAACCATTCCTAAATAAAGGCCTTCGCTTGCGGTTTTAGGGATGAAGCATAAATCTAAAATGGAGTAAAACCTTATGTGTGGAATCGTAGGTGCAGTAGCACAACGAGATGTGGCTGAAATTTTAGTGGAAGGACTACGCCGCTTGGAATACCGCGGTTATGATTCAGCTGGCGTTGCTGTGGTGGATAGTGCGAGTCAATTAACGCGCGTTCGTCGTTTAGGCAAAGTGCAAGAGCTAGCCGATGCAGTCGAAAAGCAGCATGTGGCCGGAGGCACAGGCATTGCGCACACGCGCTGGGCGACACACGGAGAACCTTCCGAAATTAATGCTCACCCACACATGTCTGGCGATATTGCGGTTGTGCATAACGGCATTATCGAAAACCATGAAACGCTACGTGACGTTCTGCGTCAACGCGGCTACCTTTTTGAATCGCAAACCGATACCGAAGTCATTGCTCACCTTGTTGAGTGGGAACTGCGCACGGCCAGTTCACTGCTTGAAGCGGTGCAAAAAACCGTTAAACAACTCGATGGTGCTTACGGTACTGTGGTACTTGATCGCAAAGATCCAAGCCGTGTTGTGGTTGCTCGCTCTGGTAGCCCGATCGTGATCGGTTTTGGTGTCGGTGAGAATTTCTTAGCTTCAGACCAATTAGCTTTGCTGAATGTTACACGCCGCTTTATGTATCTTGAAGAGGGTGATGTTGCGGAAGTTACACGCCGCGATGTGACAGTTTTTGCTGCAAACGGCGAAGAAGTGACGCGTGAAATTAGCGAATCTAACGCAGAGCATGACGCTGGCGATAAAGGTAAATATCGTCATTTCATGCAAAAAGAGATCTTTGAACAGCCAACGTCATTGATTAACACCATGGAAGGCCGTATCACCAAAGACAGCGTAGTGACAGAAAGCATTGGTGTGAACGCTGCCGAAATTCTTAGCCAAGTAGAACACGTACAAATCGTCGCTTGCGGAACATCGTACAACGCAGGCATGACAGCGCGTTACTGGTTTGAAGCATTGGCAGGCGTGAGTTGCGATGTGGAAATTGCCTCTGAATTTCGCTATCGCAAATTTGTGACTCGTCCAAATAGTTTGTTGATCACGCTTTCTCAATCCGGTGAAACAGCAGATACCTTAGCCGCTTTGCGCTTAGCGAAAGAAAAGGGCTATATGGCGGTGATGACTATTTGTAACGTGGCGGGTTCTTCACTGGTTCGTGAATCTGATTTCGAATTCATGACTCGCGCCGGAACAGAAATTGGTGTGGCGTCAACCAAAGCCTTCACTACTCAACTTGCAACCTTGCTAATGTTAGTGACCGCTCTTGGTAAACAAAAGCAGTGCATTAATAAAGAAAAAGAGGCGGAAATTGTTGAAGCTCTGCATGCACTGCCTGCACAAATTAATGCCGCCCTTGCCTATGAAAAGCAGATTGAAGCACTGGCTGAAGATTTCGCAGATAAACACCACACTCTATTCTTGGGCCGTGGTGAGTTTTATCCTATCGCGCTTGAAGCGTCATTAAAGCTGAAGGAAATCTCTTACATTCATGCTGAAGCATACGCGGCGGGTGAATTAAAGCACGGCCCATTAGCGCTGATTGATGCTGATATGCCCGTTGTCGTGGTTGCGCCAAATAACGAGCTGTTAGAGAAGCTAAAATCGAACATTGAAGAAGTACGTGCTCGTGGCGGTTTGCTGTATGTGTTTGCCGATCAAGACGCAGGCTTTGCGGCTGATGAAACAATGAAAATCATCACCATGCCACACGTGAGTGAAATTACCGCGCCGATCTACTACACCATTCCAATGCAGCTTCTTTCTTACTATGTTGCTTTAATCAAAGGTACGGATGTCGACCAACCTCGTAACCTTGCCAAAGCGGTCACAGTTGAGTGACTCCCCCCTTTTAGTGGGAGGCTAGTGTCGCCGAACAATAAAGATTGAAACTAAACAATAAAGTTTGAAACTGAGACATTAAAGTTGAAAACTTTTTAAATCCGGTTAAACTGAATAAAAGTTGACCGGATTTTTGTTATGGCTAAATCAAAGTACGTTTTAACTGAAACGCAAATCAACAAACGGATTAAAGAGGGTCGCGGTGCTGGTAGGCTTTCTAACTACAAGCCGTGGTTGTATGTTAATGAAGTGCCATCGGAAGGTCGCTCCCAAAGGGTCTTTTCTCATCTTACTGGCCGGATTCATCATGTCTTATCAGATCTTGAATTCGCAGTCTTTCTTTTACTCGATCATAACTCCGCCGTAACTGATATTCGTGAGCAGTTCCCACTTAACAGGGATGATACTTTAAATATCTCTAAAGAAGGCCAACTTTGGCATCCCTCTCAAGGCGGTTCCAATCTAGTCATGTCATCTGATTTTCTGGTCAATTCGACTTCCAAAACTCAGCCTAAATTCGCTATTCAAGCAAAATACTCAAACGCTTTAAAAGATCCGAGAACGGTAGAAAAATTGGAAATTGAGCGCCGGTACTGGCAGCTCAAAAAAATTCCATGGTTTCTCGTAACAGAAAAAGAGATAGATAAAGTAATCGTAACTAATATTGACTGGCTTTATGGTGTTAAAGGTTATTTTGACGAGCTTGTCACTGATGAGTTGATGCTATTGTATGAAAACATGAAAACTTATTTTATTCACCATCCTAATAGAAAAGTGATTGATATTTGTAAGGAATATGACAAGGCATGCGGACAGGGTTTAGGTGACTCCTTGTTTGACCTCCGACTGATGTGTGCCGCTAGGCTGATTACGTTTGATATTCGTTATCCTTTTCATAGTTTGAGAGCAGAAGATCTTGCGTTTAGAGGTGTGGCGTTAAATGAAGGGTATGTTTATGTGGCAAATTAATCAAACCATCACATTTGATGGTAAACCTTACCGCATACTTCTCACGGAAACGAGTTACTTCTATTGGATTGCTCTTGACGAGAACAAAGGCTTACCTGAAAAAATTTACTTTGATGAATGCAACCATTGGGTTGATGAAGGGCGTGTAGAAAGAATCCCTGATCCCTATGCTTATCTACAAGGTGAATCTTGGGCTAAAGAGTCTAGTGTTTATCAGGAAAGCCAAAGTAATTATGAACTGATCAAGCTTATAGTGGAAGGCGAAGAGGCGTTCGACAAGAGAATTCGAGCCAGAAGACTTAACCATGCTATTGCCAGCTCTGATAAAGGCAAATCAACGATCTACCGTTTAGTTAGGCGCTATTGGCAACGTGGGCAGATAAAAAATGCACTTTTTCCTGATTACAAAAACTCTGGAGCAGCTGGGAAAAGAAGAAACTTTTCAACCAGCAAAGCTGGCAGGCCAAGGGTTTACGGTATCGGTAGCGGAGAGCCTGTAACAGAAAATATTAGAAAACAATTTCGAATCATTTGCGATAAGTATTTGATGAACGATAAGGGCTATTCAATTCGCTACGCATACAACAAGTTTGGCAAAGCGTACAAAGTAAAACATCCTGATGCCGAAGAGCATCAAATACCAACATTTCGACAGTTTCAATACTTTTACAAGACAGAGTATAACAAGGTTACTCTGCTCTGTGTTCAGACGCCTCAAGGCGATTATAACAAAGATGTTAGGCCGCTTCATGGAACTGCAACCGAGCAGGCTTTAGGCCCAGGTAGTCGATACGAAATTGATGCCACCATTGCAGATATATACTTGGTGGATGATAACGACTCGGACAAAGTTATTGGTAGGCCAACTATTTACATGGTTATCGATGTATTTAGTCGCATGGTTGCTGGTTTTTATATTGGTTTCGACAATGCGTCTTATCCCGTTGCAATGAAAGCTTTGATATCCAGCTTTACTAGTAAAGTTGAAGCGTGTGCAAGGTATGGCATCGATATTTCAGAAGAACAGTGGCCATGTGTTGGTATTCCGGATGTGTTACTGGCTGATCGTGGGGAATTAATGAGCCATCAAGCTAACTACTTAGTTGATGCTATTGGAGTTCGACTTGAAAGTGCACCTCCTCGAAGGGGAGATGCCAAAGGTATTGTTGAACGGTCATTTGGGGCTTTTCAGGCCAAATTTAAACCTTATATGCCTGGTGTCGTATCCGGCAATAAGGTTAAAAAGCATGGTGAAAAAGATTATAGAGTAGAAGCTGCGGTAACAATCTCCGATTTTGTTGAAATTATGCTCTATTCCATTCTTGCTCATAATCTGAATAAACCCTTAGATAAATATGATCGTGCCCCAGATATGCCAGAAAGCCTTCCCTCTATCCCAATAGAGCTCTGGCGATGGGGGCTTCAACACCGTACCGGACGTTTAAGGAGCATAGATACTGACCTTGCAAAAATTTTGTTGTTACCTCGCGAAAGGGTCTCCGTTTCTGAATTAGGCGTAAAGCTATGGGGGGTCATTTATTCAGGCAAAGAGGTTCTTCAAACAGGCTGGATGCACCGCTCGTCCAAAGTTTCTAGGCCTAAAGGTCTATATGCTGCCTATGAACTTGGATCTGTTAATCATATTTATCTGTTTCCCGAAGAGGGAAAAAATACTTTTTGGGTTTGTGATATTTCCACAAGAAGTCGTGAATTCAGAGATCTTACTTGGTATCAAGTTTGGGAGCGTCAAGCGGCCCAAAAGCAAGTTTTGGCTGAGGCTAAGTACCAGTATGCACCTGTTGAAAGGGATTTTGATGACCTTCTCGAAAAGAAACTGAAGAAGGCTAAAAAGAATAGTAAAACTAGTACATTGAGCAATGCACAAAAAATAAATGAGATTAAAGCTAATAAGCGGCAATCACGTGAGCAAGAGAGAAAGGAATTAGCAATAAAACCGAATCGGCCTAAACAACAGGAAATGGCAACGGTTGTACCGCTAAAAGGCGAGGAAGAAAACTATCAACTTCCTGATTTTATACCCGAACTATTTGATGATGAGGATGATAGCTGATGAAAAAGGCCGAGAGTCATCGTGTAGTTGCTGTTTATCAAACTGCAAAATTATCAGCCTATCAAGGTAACCCGCTGATAGAGGCGCTTCCCCCTCTAAATAGCTTCCTAAATGACTCAAGTGCGTTGAAGGGCTCACTGCGTTGCACCGTTGAAGATATTCATTTAAATGGTGTGGAAAGAGCGCATTGTATTTGTCGTGTTATTGATGATTTTTTTCAACCGCTCAGCCAGCACATACAGCTACATGAACGGCTTTCATTAATGATTCTGGGTGGTTATGTAGGAAGAAACCCAGAGACAGGCGATTGGGCAAAGCACATCCAAAACGGTTATGAACGTGTCATATCTGGTGACTTAAAGGCGATAAAATTCACCGATGTGAATTCAACTGCGCAAAGCATGACTTTAATAGGCTGTAGTGGTAATGGCAAAACAACTGCGATGAAACAGCTTTTATCACTATATCCACAAGTGATTTATCACCCAGATAGAAATTTTGAACAAGTTGTATACCTAAAAATTGATTGTTCCCATGATGGTTCGTTGAAAGAATTGTGCTTGAACTTTTTTCGAGCGATGGATCGAGCGCTAGGGACTACCAACTATCAAAAGCAATATTCAACGAGCAAAAGGCCCAGTATTGAAACGCTTTTGGCAGCAATGGCGCAAGTGGCAAATTCTCATGCAGTAGGCGTTCTTATTATCGATGAAATACAACACCTTAGTCGTTCGCGTTCTGGTGGTTCTGAAAAAATGCTCAATTTCTTTGTGACGTTGGTAAATACCATTGGTCTTCCAGTTATTTTAGTCGGGACGCCACGCGCACGAGAAATATTCGAAGCTGACATGAGATCAGCAAGGCGAGGATCTGGTCTTGGCGCTATTTTTTGGGACCCTATGGAAGAGGGGCGGGAATGGAAAGCGCTTACTGATAAGTTATGGTCACTCCAATGGTTGCAAAAGCGCGATGAAGTTCTATCGGACTAAATTAGAGCGTTATGGTATGACCTTAGCCAAGGTGTTTTAGACATTGTGGTGAAACTATTTGTGTTGTGCCAGTTGCGAGCAATTGCCACAAGAGTGGAAAGAATCACGCCAAAATTAATGCAACAGGTTTATCAAGATGAATTAAAACCTGTTCACCCAATGCTAGCGGCCCTGCGCTCTGGTGATGTCGAAGAAATGATTAAGTTTTCAGACCTTAAACTGAGTGATACCGATAAGAAAATATTAGAACTACGACAACGTGTTGCGGAATCGGCTCAACAGACACCTGAAGAGTTTGCATATCAACAGTTAAGAACAGATGAAGAGCGCCGTGTATATATGGCCTTAAAAGACGAGTTTGACTCAACGCTTTTAGCGCCCGTAATACGACAGCTATTTGACCAAAATCCTGAATTGACATGGATTGGCTTACTGCCAATGGTCAATGATCAACTAACTAAGTCTGAACAATTACAGCCTAAAAAAGAAGCTAAACCTAACAAGGGGGAAAGATCATCGTCAATTAAACGGGCTCAGTGGCATACACTTGATAGTGATGATTTGAGGTTTCTTTACTCTCAATCCGATTCTGACACCGAAATGTACTCAGCAATGTCAAAATCGGGTCTAGTGTTAAATATCCAGTCATTGTTAGAAAAGGCTGGATAGAATTGCGCAATTTTCCAGTGCCTTATCCTGATGAACTGATTTATAGCTTAGTCGCTAGGGCTGGTGTTCGTAGTGCTATTGCAAGCTCGAAACAGCTACTCGATGAAGTGTTTGGCGATCGGAAGGTGGTTGCCACGACAGACTTACCGAGTCATTTGTCGGCGCTATCTAAGCTGCTAGTCAATACCGGAAAGTACGATGTTCCGCAACTTATCTATGAGCACACAATGTTTCCCATCTACGCTCCCTTTGTAAATGAAAACATAAGGTCGCGTGCGATGGCTAGAATGGAAAAACGCTCACAAGGTTCCGTTCATTTAATGCTAGGTGCGTCAGCATCCATTGTTAAAATGTCCGATGCTTTGCGTGCTTGTCCTGTATGTGTTGCAGAGCAAGAGCAAAAATATGGCGAAAGCTATTGGTCTAGATTGTGGTTTCTGCCATCTTTACCTTACTGCCTTGAACATGGTTTTTTGAACCAGTCGTCAGTCTCATATCATGATAATAGACATACGTATCATGCATGTAGCCGAGTGCAATGCCATTCATATCAACCTTGCGAAAACACTAAAACAGCTCAGATGTGCTATTTAGCTCAAAAAGCGCAAGAGCTGTTGCACTTACCAAGTCAAGATTCCCCGACTAATGAGCAATGGGGGCGCTTTTATAATTATTTAGCGCATGACTTCGGTTGTGGTAAAGGTGCTAAGCAAGTTTCACACGAAAAAGTAGCAGACCTTGTTGTAAGCAAGATTGCCATTCCAGAGTTGAGTTTTGGTTTGGATAAGGAAACTAATTGGCTACGCACAATATTTCGTCATCATCGTAAAGCGTTCAGTTACTTGCAACACTTAACAATTTGGTCAGCTTTTGTTCCTGAAATGACGGTGAGTGAAATCATTAAAGAAGTTAAAACAAAAGGGAAAGTAAGTGAAGCTGTGCCGAAATGTTACTTTCAGCCAGGGCCAAAAGACTTTGAAGATAAGCGTGAAAGGTGGATAAACTTAATTAGTACCACATCGATTAAGAAGGCTCGCTCTCTTCTAGGTGGCGGAGCACTATATGCTTGGCTGTATCGAAATGATAGAGATTGGTTATTGGCCTTTAATCGACAAAAACATACGCAATTGCCAGCAAGAAAGAACAGAGTTGATTGGGGCGCAAGAGATCGGGCTTTGACTAAGCAGCTGCTCAGAGTGCTTGGGCGTTTGGATGCTGTCGTCGAAGGGCCTAGAAGGTCGCAGAACTATTTGCTTAAACAATTAAAGCACTCCAATTCGGTAGGTAAGAAATTATATTTATTGCCAATTTTGGCAAGTGCTTTAAATCGATATCAAGAAAGTGTTGTTGAATTTCAGGCGCGACGGCTTGCCATGACAGTAATAGCGCAGGTCAAAGCAGCGGAAGGGTTGAGTCGTTGGCAATTGATGCGTTCAGCAAATCTTCCTAAAGAGAGAATATTGCCGATTGTAGATAATCTTCTCGAATGGATTGTTACGGAATCAAACATCAAATAAGGAAGAGCGGTGGGAGCTAGATTTTACAAATGTGATGATGATGTTCGCATCGTACATATAGGGAAAGTGTTGCTGCGAACCAGCGATTCATCCTACCGTCCTTCAATCGAAGTGTGGTGCTACCCACCACAGCAAAAAAACGGTTTTCATGCGATGGCATTTTCCAATGTACCAGCTTTGTACCGAGGTAAAATCATAAACCAGAGGGCATTGACTGAACACCACTTCAAAAGTGGCGAACATAGGTTTAGCGTTAATGATAATCTTAGAAAAAGCACGTTAGCCGAATTTCCAGATCTAACTAATGTAGCCTCTGTTAGAAACAAAGAATCAGAGCAAAGTGCATTTGTAGTAGATAGAGTTAATACGCCAAAACTGGTTATTCCACAGCTTGAGTTGGCTAGGGTATTGTTTTATGCCAGCTCATACTTATCGCGAGCGTCGCTGATGTCTTCACGATTGTTAACGGACTTTAGGGTAGACGTTAACTTCCAGCGTGACTACGCCAACATTGAAGTGCTTCATACTTCAAACGTCCCTCCTTCAGCATTCAACGATTCTGCCACACGAGCAATGTTAAGCTGGTTGCTAATTGATAAAAATGCAAAACGTTCATTTGAATCTATTTTTAGGTACTTCAGCACCGAGAACCACCTAGATGTATCGTCTGGTTACAAGCGATGGTTGTTTCATTTTGATCCACCGCAAATGTCAGGGTGGTCTTTTTCTTATGACGGTAGGCTCGACTCAAGTGGTAGATACTTTTTAGTCGAAAAAATCACCGACATAGAAATCAATGCTCAAATGCCTTCCAAGATCTACTTCCATAACCCATCTTTTACGCATCCAGATGACCAGCAGCCAACAAGCGGTGGAAAGGGTCCAGAGCCATATGAACAACCTGAAGAGCATGTTATTGATGATGATAGAGAAGCTTCTGATGCAAACCAAGCGTTTTTGTTAGGTGAAAATACTTGCGCAGTAAGATTTAAACATCGTTTTTCAACTACCAAAGCAACAAAGCCTAAAAGAAGCCATAGACCGGATAATCACCAAGATAAACCTAAGCAAGCAAGCGATACTGTGAGTACCAATGAACCTGGAAGTGATGGGGAAATACCTTCCGCAGATATGGGCGGCGGAATGCAAGACTGTACCGATCACTCAGAGGCGTATGCCTCACGCTTTACGGCATTTAACATGATGGTGAAAATGTTAGAAGAAAAATATGCCTGCACAATTATTGATACCTACACACATGAGTTAGATCAAGTAGGTCGTAGTAAATGTCATTTGATTGATTCGGGAGCGAAAAGAACGATTCGCTGCGTTGTAGTAGAACTAAATGGCCATGTGAATTACTTACTCGAAGTTGATGTAACAGGGCTGAGTAAATGGCTCTCTACGAAATGTGTACGGCAGATTGATACTCGGAATTGGCAAGAACAGTTTTCTCGAATAAAAAAAGGGGTAGTGGCAAACTCACTTAGTTGGCCTACGCAAGACATGGATGCCATGTTTGGTTTAAAAAAGCATATTGGCATTTCTCACCCTAAATCAGTAGAAGGGCACCAGACAGGTATTCCGACTGAATCAATTTTAGATTGGGCAGGGAGAGTTGCTGATAAACTATAGAAAACTCAAATTGCTGACTGATGAAAAGGTAAATAAATCGCTGATAGTCTTCAACGTATGAAAAGCTAAGTTGTAGAGAGTAAAAGCATCTAGATTCAGAAAACACAAATAAACAAAGTTCGACCTAATAACCCCACAAAGCAACAGCCAGTAAGTTCGTTTTATCCGTACGATTTAAAGTAATTCAAAAAACTACTTGTGTTTAGTTTCTTTGTTAGCTAATATCACCTCAACAACCTAATTCGTAGGCTTAGAACGAAAGGGGATTAAAATGAAAACTATCGAGGTTTTATGTAGTGAACTAACTACTGGTGCTACAAATGCGCTATTCGAAAAGAGTGAAAGTAGCTCTGAAGGCACCATGCGCTTGCTTACTGGTAGCTCAGTCAATTTAAACGGCGAAATTGTTGAAAACCAACTTAGCCAAGTTACCATAGCCGAAGGTAAGAGCATGCAACGCTTTTTATTACAAGAAGGTGATGTGGTGTTACTGGCTAAAGGTAACTCAATCAGAGCTGGCTATGTAACCGAACGTATTGCAAAGCTGGATGTGATTGCTTCAGCCAATTTTATTTTACTCAGACCAAACAACAATGAATTACTTGGCGAGGTACTTGTAGCCTACTTTAATTCACCGGTTGGTCAGAGCATGTTAGATGCCGCGAGTACAGGCGCTGCTATTAAGAACATCAACTTATCAAACATCAGAAAGATGAAGATTGAGTTGCCAGCACTCAGTAAGCAACATGAGATTGCTGAGCTATTTCATGCAAGTAATCAAGCTTATAGCGCCACAATCAGCTTGGCAGAGCAACAAAAAAAGGTTGCCATGGCTTGCATCAGTCAACTTATCAAGGGGGCTGCATAATGGATAATCTAACAAAACCGTTGTGGGCCTTGATGGATTACAGCCGCGGCGTGATGGAAGCATCGCATACACTGGAGTTGATCGGTTACATTGCATTCGTTGCAAAAGAGAATCCAGAAACCTTTCAAGCTATTGTGAATAGTGGCCATGCAAAACAATTAAATATGTTAATTGAAGCAGGACAGGCGCTCAAAGCAACTCACCCTACAGACGTCTGCGCTGCACCAAATCACTACCGTATTGATGCAAAGATACTCAATCAGGTCGTCTCTTTCATCGCTGAGATCACTAACTTTGGCGAACTCGCCAGCGCTTTAAGAGATTTAAGTGCGCAAACAATTGGTAAATTCGACGTATCTTCAGCAAATCAGAACATGGAAAATGTCTTCTCTGCTCTCATTGGTGATTGTAGTGAGAAGACGGTATACGATGGAGCTTGTGGTTTAGCGAGAGTTGCGTCCAGTTTGACCCCTAAAGCTCTGTATCTTGAAGAAAAGAATCACAGTAGCTATCTATCTGCTTACAGACTACTAACGCTTGAAAATAGACATTTCAACTTGGCGAATACCGATTCACTGTTGGAGCCTGCCTTTGGCCAAGAACAGGCGTTTGATGTGGTTGTTATGGAGCCGCCGATGGCACAGAAGTTTAGTGCTGATGAACGACGAATGCTGGTTGAAGCGCCTTTTATCACTGTTCCTGTTGGTAAAGCTGTATCGGCTAACTCAGGTGATAGCCTATGGATCCAGCAAGCAATCAGTCATCTTAACGAGACAGGGAAAGCATACATCCTGTTACCGCAAGGGATTTTGTTCCGAGGCGGTTATGATGCCAATGTCAGAGAGTACTTGTTGGAAAATGAACTGCTTGAAGCTGTCATTGGATTGCCTGCTGCCATTTTAGACGGCACAAGCATCCCCCCTGTCATCTTGGTGTTGAATAAAAACAAGCCTGCTGGCTCGCCTGTAGTATTCGTTGATGCCAGTGAAATAGGTACGAGCAACAAAAACCGTATTGTTATTTCAGAAGAAGATGCCGCTTTGATCGCTGATTTATCGGCAGGAAAACGAGTTGACGACGATCGTTACAAAGCCGTATTCATGCCTGAAATTAGACAGCAAAATAACGAACTAAGTATTTCACGCTATATCGTCAAAGAGATAGAAGTTGAAGAGTTAGATTTAGCCAAAGAACTGAAAACACTACAAAGCTATCAAGCTGACTTTGAGCAATCTCAACAGGTGCTGACATCATTACTCGCTAAATATCAATAATATAGTTGCATGGTTATGCTCTACCCTAGTGAGCGAACCCTACAACAATAAAATATAAGGAATTCAAGAATGGCAGATTTTAAAAAGATAGAAGAATTAGAAAAACGATTATGGTCAGCAGCCGACTCGTTACGTGCCAACACCGGCTTAACCGCACAGGAATACTCACGCCCAATACTGGGTTTAATCTTCCTAAAGTACGCAGAATACCGTTTCACGCAGGCAAAAAGTAACATTGAACAACAAGCCAGTTCACGTCGTCGTGGCGGCGGTGACATCAAATCAAAGATCCAAGCTGAAGGCGCCATGTATGTGCCGGATGACGCCCTTTACTCGAATTTATTAGCATTACCAGAAGGCGCAAACATCGGTGTTAAAGTAAATGACGCCATGAAAGCGCTAGAAGCAGACAACGAAGCAATCAAAGACGCGCTACCTAAAACCTATACTCGCTTTGAAAACGACATGCTCAAAAGCTTGCTTAAGAACTTCAATGACATCGATTTTACCCTGGGCTCAGATATTTTTGGTCGTATTTACGAATACTTCCTTAATGAGTTTGCTAAAACCGAAGGCCAAGGCGGTGGCGAGTTCTTTACGCCCTCAGCATTGGTTAAGTTAATCACTGAAATTATCGAGCCTTATCATGGCAAAGTATTCGACCCCGCGTGTGGTAGCGGCGGTATGTTTATCAGTTCTGCCGATTTTGTGGCAAAGCATAATAAAAATGCCTCGGATGAGCTGTCTATATTCGGACAAGAAAAAACCGGCGATACTGTTCGTTTATCTAAGTTGAACCTTGCTGTGCACGGCTTACAAGGGGATATCCGCGAAGGTAACTCCTATTATGAAGATCCGTTTGAACTTGCCAAAGGCGATGTGATTGACGGTAAACAACACGGTCAGTTCGACTTTGTTATGGCTAACCCGCCGTTTAACGTAAACGAAATCCAAAAAGACCGGTTAGAAGGCGATAAACACCGTTTTCCTTTTGGTATGCCGCGTAATGACAATGGCAATTACTTGTGGATCCAAATGTTTTACTCAGCGCTTAACCAGAAAGGTCGTGCAGGTTTTGTGATGGCAAACTCAGCCAGTTACGCCCGTGGTTCAGAGCAAGAGATCCGTCAAAAGCTGATTGAAGAGGATGGTGTTGACGTGATGGTGGCGGTTTCAAGCAACTTCTTTTACACGGTCACGTTGCCATGTGCCTTATGGTTCTTAGATAAAAACAAACCTGCCCATAACAAAGACAAAGTATTGTTTATTGATGCGCGCCATATCTTCCGTCAAGTCACCCGTGCAGTGCGAGATTACACCAGCGAGCAGCTTAACTTGATTGCCAATATTGTGCGATTATACCGTGGCCAAACTATTGATAACACTTACCTTGAAGCTCATCCTGATGCGGGAAATGACGGCAATTATTCGCTTGAAGGTTTCTTTAAAAACGAGAGTGGCGAACTGGCTTACCAAGATATCGCTGGCTTATGTAAAGTGGCCACCAAAGCAGAAATCATTGAGCAAGGTTATAGCTTAAATCCTGGTCGCTATGTGGGTGTTGCCGAAGGTGAGCAACAAAGTGATGAAGATTTTGCTGTTAAGCTAACCGCATTACAGGAAGAGTTAGAAGTGTTGAATGCTGAAGCGCATGAGTTAGAAATCAGTATTGCTATTAATGTAGCTAAGGTGCTTAGTTAATATGAAATTTGAAGACTTCGCTCAAATAAATCCGAAGGTGCAGATACCTAAAAATTCAGATGTTAGCTTTGTAGAAATGGCTGATCTGATACCGAGTATTCGTTCGGTCAATCCTAGTGTTGAGAAACCGATTAAAGGGAGTGGTTCAAAATTTAGTAATTGCGATACATTATTTTCTCGAATAACCCCTTGCCTCCAAAATGGCAAGATAAGTCAGGTTAAGAATCTTAAAAACAATGTTGGATTTGGCTCTACTGAGTTTTTTGTTTTTAGAGGTAAGGAAGGTGTTTCTATATCTGACTTTGTATATTACTTATTCCAATCAGAGTTAATCAAAGAGCCTGCAATAAAAAGCATGATAGGGGCATCGGGAAGACAAAGAGCTGATTTGGATGTTATTCGTAACATTGACATCAAAGAATACAGTATCGATGACCAAATACAAATAGTTGGCCTTTTATCTAATTACGATAACCTCATCGAAAACAACAACCGCCGTATCGCTATCTTAGAAGACATGGCGCAATCCCTTTATCGCGAATGGTTTGTTAACTTCCGTTACCCAAACCACCAAGATAACCTTGATGCAGGCGGCAAACCAAAACTCATCGACTCACCACTAGGTCAAATACCAGAGGGATGGGAGGTTAAAAACGCTGCCGAAGTCATTACCATTAACCCTAAAACTAAGCTGGTGAAAGAAGGCGAAAAACCATTTGTTGGTATGAGTGGCTTATCTCAAGGTTCTATGGTGATTGGTGATATTATCGAAAAAACAGGTAATAGCGGTGCAAAATTCATTAATGGTGACACCCTATTTGCGAGGATCACCCCTTGTTTACAAAATGGTAAAACGGGTTATGTTCAGTTTTTAACACCTGAACAACCTGTCGGCTTTGGTTCAACAGAGTTCATAGTATTTCGTGAAAGTGAATATTTAAGCTCAGAGTTTATTTATCTGCTATCTCGAAGTAACAACTTCCGTGAACATGCTATTCAAAGCATGACTGGCGCAACTGGCCGTCAACGCGTCCACAACGATTGCTTTGCTTCATGTTATTTACCTGTACCACCAAAAGAGCTAATGCATGAATTCACCAAGCTGGCAAAACCGATGTTTAAGAGTATTTTCAACCTCTCAAAGAGAAACGAAAACCTTAAACAACAGCGAGATATGTTATTGCCAAAGCTGATCTCAGGGCAAATTGAATTAAAGGATTAAATTATGCGGCGAAGGAATGCAACCACAATCATACCGTCAATAGCCATTTTTATTAGTGGCTATACGCCGTTATTTTTAATTATGATAATTAAAGATTTTGTTAGGGTAGATTGGCAGGTTTATCAATTAACCTCAAATATAGTGGGCTTCAGTCAAATTTATTACCCGGTTGATATCGTTTTTAATAACACTAAAGTCGTTTTGGGGCTGTTAATCGTTGCTGCTTTAAGTCTTTTAATGTTGTGGTATGTACTTAAGAATATTACATCTAACCCTTTTGATATTACGATAACTAAAGCGAAAAGTCGCTCAAGTGAAGTGGTCAACTACACCATTCCTTACATGATATCTTTCGTTGCATTTGATCTCAGTAAAGGGCAAGACTTGCTATCACTCATTATATTTATGGGAATTCTGTGTTTGTTGTCTATTCGCAGTCAAAGCATCTTCATTAACCCTATACTAGCTGCACTCGGTTATGGCTTATATGATTGTGCATACACCGAAAATGGTAAAGAAAAAGAATGCGTTATGTTGTCGCCAAAAGATCTGACAGTTGAAGATGTTGTCAAATATAAAAAGCTCAATAATTATATGGGCATAATTAATAAATAAAGGGAGGTATCATGCAGGAAAAGTTACAACTATTAGAGCAAATTAAAGCAACCAACTTTAATGAACTGGCATGTCGATTATGGGTAATAAAGAAAAATACCTATAAGGGT
>AEZC01000058.1 GCA_000257205.1 Vibrio ordalii ATCC 33509
AAAAACACCGGTACCGTGAAGTTAGTTTTCTTGCTGAAGTTTGGTAAACCGTAATTAGATAGCATCGTAAAACTCTTTGTTTTTCATGATTTCTTTTAGTATTGCAGTTGCTTGTTCAAACGCCAAACTTTGCACTTGTTCTGCAAGTTGTTTTGTTAACTCTTCATCAATCATATTTAATTGTGCTGAGATTTCTTCAAATAATGTCGTTGCTTCCATATTTGAAGTATTGAAACATCTCCCGAGCATGAGCAGTTTTTCTCTAAATATTGCTTTATCCATGGCAACTGGTGTTGTAGTCGTTAGTTGCTCGTTGCTGAGTAAATTCATCAATGATCTGAGGTGTGATTGGGCAAATAGTACGTCAGCCAATAAGCCACTATTTCTGCTCATCGTCTCTGTGGTTGCGATTGAACATTCGAATTCCGCTTTTGCTAACTTTCCCGACAATTGTGTAAGTCCACAGCTTTCTGAGCCACTTTTTAAACTGTGGTAGATACGCAATGCGACATCAGTAGCAATTTCAGTAGATTGCAGTTGTGATATAGCATCTTGCATATCAATGACAAATTGATTGATTACTTTTAGATAAAAGGATAAATCGCCGATTCGATTTATCGCTTGATTGAGTTTAATGCCATGTTTATCTGCATATTCTTGAGCTTGTGTCGATATTTTTTGATTATGGGGAGCTACAACTTGTTGTTTTGCTGGGAGGTTTTTTTGAGTGACGAAGTGTTGAATTTTTTTTACCACATCAGTGATCTCGAAAGGTTTCGCAATATGGCCATTCATACCAGCAGCTAAAGAGGTGGCTTTGTCTTCAGGGCGAGCATTAGCTGTCATTGCTAATATTGGAAGTTGATGAAACTTCATCTCCTGTCGGATCTTACGAGTCGTTTCATAACCATCCATACCGGGCATTTGAATATCCATCAGTACTAGGGAAAACTGCTGATTTTTCAGTATATCTAGTGCTTTAAAGCCGTCCTCAGCTTCGATAATTGTTGCGCCACATTGGCGGAGTAATTCGGTTGCGACCAAGCGATTGGTCGGATTATCTTCAACCAGCAATATGCTGATACCAGATAAGCTATCGTTTGAATTTATTCGATGGAATGTTTCTGCAAATACGGCATCTTTACTTTGCCGTGTATTGATAATGGTTTGTTTGATTAGCTCTGGCGTTACTGGCTTTATCAGCACGGTTTCTAAAAGTTCATGGGTGTCTTCTAAATGTTTGTCGAGAATTTCTAGGCCAAAAGCCGTAATCATGATGACTAACGGTATTTTTTTGAGATTTTCCTGGTTTTTGATGGATCGAGTAAGAGCCAAGCCATCCATATCAGGAAGTTTCCAGTCAACAAATGCGAGATCAATCACTTCGTTTTGTTGAGCTAAGTGGTGTAGTTGTGCTAAAGCTTCATCGGCGTTGGGCGCAGCAAACACTTGGCAGCCTAGTTTTTGGAGTATGTCTTGAAGAATTAAACGTGCGGTTTCATTATCTTCTACCACTAATATTTTTAAACCCTGTGTCAGATGCGAGTAAATGTCATTACAAACAGGTGAGAAGTTTAATGTGATGGTGAACGTAAATTCACTCCCCTTATCAAGTTGGCTTGTCACGCTAATGTCACCTTGCATCAGGCTCACTAACCGTTTTACGATCGATAAACCTAATCCTGTACCACCATACTTTCGGCTAATTGACGACTCAGCTTGGCTAAATCCATTAAAAATAATGGCTTTCTGTTCTTGAGTCATCCCAATGCCAGTGTCAGATACTTTAAAAAGTAAGGTACAGTTATTATCTGATATGTGCTGTGTTTCTATGGATATTTTGATTTCACCACTATTGGTGAATTTAATGGCATTACTGGCTAAATTTAATAATATTTGTCGTAAGCGCAGGCTATCGCCGATCAAGATGGTTGGAACATCAGGCGCAACATCATAGATGATCTCGATGTCTTTCTCTTGAAGGCTTGACGACAGTAGTACCGCCGTTTCTTGCAACAGATCTGGCAGTGAAAATGAATATTGCTCTAATTCGAGCTTTCCTGCCTCCACTTTAGAAAAGTCTAAAATATCGTTTAAAAGAACGAGTAGAGACTTGGCTGCACTTTGTGTTTTACTTAAGTAGTCTATTTGTTGGCTACTTAAATTGGTATTGAGAGTCATCTGTAATAACCCCAAAATAGCATTCATTGGGGTTCTAATTTCATGGCTCATATTCGCCAAAAAATCCGACTTCGCTCGGTTTGCGTACTCTGCTTGCTCTTTGGCTTCCGCGAGTTCTTTCTCTTTTTGTAGCTGTTCCGTTAAGTCATAAGCAATACCTAAGAAGCCGACTAACTGACCGTAGTCATCTATTAATCCACCGACATAAAGTTTAACCGGAATGTGTTGGCCGTTTTTACTGATGTAAGTCCAGTGATTAATATCGGATTTGCCTAATTTTGCTTTAGCGACAAAAGCATCAAACCCGACTTCTACAGTTTCTCCTAGTTCTAACGATAGATCTTTTGCTCGTCGAGCTACCTCTTCAGGTAGGTGAAATATCGCCGGTGTTTTTTTTCCCACCAGTTCACTGGCACTGTAACCGATCAGTTTTTCTGCAGAGGGGTTAAATATAGTGATTAATCCATCTAGATCCGTCGCGATAATAGCGTAACCAGCACTGCTCAAAATGCTGCGCTGTAGAGCATTCACTTGCGAAATCTCCTCTGTCCTTTGGTTGACCAATTTTTCTAATTGAAGATTGGTTTCTGTCAGTACGGCTTCCCTTGCTTGAGCGATCTCTATTTTGTGCTTGGCGAACTGAGCTCGACGGGAACGCATCATTTGAATGATAAAAACAGTCAACATAAGCAACAATGTGGCCGTTAAGATCTCTTGATAAGTTTGGTTGTAAGCATCTAATGGTAGAGATTCAATAAACTTGTTGGTAGCAATCAGATTGAGTTCCCATTGACGTCCAAACAAATCAATAGTTTGGGTTACTTGATAAGAGGTCTTATCTTGAATTAAGCCACGGGTGAAAAAATACTTTGAATTATCGTCATTGATATCACTGATGGTTAGAATAACCTCGTCATTGAGGCCAGCCACAACACTTAATACTTCATCTATCAAAATAGGCGAATAGTTCCAGCCTCTCAGCTGACTTAATCGCTCTTCTATAGAAGATGAATCCGCTATTTTATTGGTGTTGTACACTGGCATTAGCATTAGAAAGCCTTGCTGTGTTTTTTTATCGGCTTGCACGAGAGTAATAGGAGCGGTAAGGCGTACAGAGTTACTTTTGGCAGCCTCTAAGGCGGCAGCTCGGCGCATTGCCTCTGAACCAATGTCTAAGCCGACCGCCTGTTTATTGTGGTCTTCTGGTTCAATGTATTGGATAACAAACAAGCTGTTATTATGCTCTGAAAGCGAGCGAATATTGAAGGTTTTATCGGGTCTATCGCGACGAGCTTGTTCGATGAAGGCTTCTTTTTGCTCCGGTTCAACAAAACGGATGAATCCAAAGCCACGAGCTCCCGGAAACTCTTTTGGATAGTCACGGGTCTGGGTATAGCGAAGCATCTGCTCATAATCAAATGCATCGACTCCAGCCGTTATCACCGCGCCTCTAAAGCCACGTAGCCCGTATTGATATAGCGTAACCTTTTCTGCTACCCCATTACTAATCTGCTGTAATCGTGAAGATAAGTCATACTGTACATGTTCAATTCGCTCCGCTTTATGCATTTGATTAAAGTGACTTGCGGCAAATAAACCAAAGACAAGAATAAGCAAAGGCAGCCAAAGTGCGTTTAAGATGGTTTTATTTAATTTCAAAGTGGCTTTGGGTTGTTTTTCTTTTGATAGATCCATTACTTTTCCCTGCTAATTACATGCTTTTTATCGTATTACCACTTGTTTTGATGTTTTTTCAAATACCTATAATAACTTTAGCAGGATATTTCTAATTGGATAGAAATGCCGTAGACGCGCCAATTCCCTATCCACTATATACCCTTCCTACTTGAAGCTGCAGCGGTGTTGGCTACGTTCGTTCACCCCAATCACATAGTTTGCCTATGCTCATGGGGACTCACTCACTTGCCGCCTACCTGCAACTCCAAGTTGTTTGGGTATAGATATGCAAATTTGTGTACCGGAACGAATATTAAATTTTCTAGATAACGGATTGTTTTGTTAGATAACTGATTGTTTCGTTAGATAACCGATTGTTTTGTTGGATAACTAACCATTTTGTTAGATAATGGTTAAATTATCCATTTCCTGTGCGTTACTCACCACTATTTTTATCGAGAAAATAGCCCATACCGCGTTTAGTTTTAATCAGTGCTGATGAGAAAGGGTCATCAATTTTTTTGCGTAGACGACGCATATACACATCGACTACGTTGGTTAGGGGATCTTGATGGAGGCCCCAAACATTAGCAAGAATCCGTTCTCGGCTAAAAATATGACCGGGTTTATGCATCAATAGCTCTAATATGGCGAGTTCTTTGGCGGTTAACTCAATGGTTTGTCCTGCCCGTGTTACGGCCATGGTTGATAAGCAGAGCGTTAAGTCTGCAATGTGTAGAGTGGGCATTGGCGCAGAGTCAGAATGTCGACGTTGCAGCGCATCTAGGCGAGCCAGTAACTCTTCAAAATGAAAAGGTTTTGCCAGATAATCATCCGCACCAATGCGTAGGCCCCGAACCCGTTCTTCAACTTCGCCCAGTGCAGAAAGCATCAAAATGCGCACATCAATACCGGCTTCACGTATTTGCTGACAAAGAGTTAATCCATCGGTGTGCGGAAGCATTCGATCTAAAATTAAAATATCGGGCTCGCCGCTTATGAGTGTTTCAAGTGCGTATTGCCCATCATTTAGTCGCTGAATGTGGTGACCTTCTGCTTTGAGCCCTCGCTCAATAAAGTTGGCAATTCTGGCATCATCTTCAATTAAAAGAATTCTCATAATTCTTCCTCTTCCAGTTCAAAGGTAAGTGTAACGGTTGTGCCTTGAGCCAGTTGGCTTTGGAATGCGATGGTTCCGCGTTGCTGTTGCACAATGTTATAAGCCAGCGTTAAACCAATCCCCAAGCCATCAGGGCGATAGCGTTTGCCGTTTTCTGACCGAAAATAGCGTTGGAAAATCTGTGCGAGGTCCTCTTGGTCAATGCCAATACCGTGATCTTGCAATTGAAGATGAAATTGCTGGGGCTCAACTAGCAGAGTGAGCGTAATAGGCTGGTGATGTGGATCATAGCGCAATGCATTATCGACGATAATTCGCACGGTCATCAGTAGCTTATCTAAATCAGTATGAAAGATCCGAGCTTGCCAGTTTGCCTGTTGTGGGTGAAGACATTCAAGTTGCACTTGATGCGCGTGAGTTAAAAGGGTGGCTTGTCTCGTCACCGACTGCCATAGACTCTCTAAGGTGATAGGGATAAGAGTCGGTTGGAACAGCTTTTCATCTTGACGGATAAGCAGCAATAAATCGTCGATCCGGTAGGAAAGGTGGGTTGCCGATTCATTGATACGCTGTAGCGTTTGTCGATACTCTTCATCACTATTTTGACGACTGCGAAGGGTAATTTGCGCTTCTCCTAAAATGGCCGTTGCGGGAGTACGCAATTCATGGCTGACGTTCGCAAAAAACTCTTTCTGCTGACGTTTAGCTTGCTCCAATGTTTCGAGTGCATTGGCGAGTTCTTGGGTGCGTGCGGTGACTTCTCGCTCAATGAGTTGACGCGAAGCGATCTCTTTTTGCTGCGCATTTTCAAGGCTTTGTGCCATGTAATTAAAATGCTGCGCTAGGGTTCTGAGCTCACTTGGCCCGCTGACCGATACTCGATGGTTAAGATGGCCTTGTTCTAAAGATGAAGTGCTTTTTAGCAGCTCCGCTAACGGTTTGGATAAGGTACGCAGTAACCAGCCTCCTAGCAGCAAGCCAAAGACTACCCCCAGTAATGATAAGGTTACAATGACATTTTCTACATCAGATAATGATTTCATCGCTGCCGCTTCATAGCGTGCAGTACGTTGTTTCTGTAGAGAAATAGCTTGATTCAGCAGCTGGCGTAGGTCGGTATTATCCACTTTATCAAAGGTGTCACTGAGTAAAAGCCAGCGATCATTATTGTCTGTGATTTTTGCGATTTCCCAGGATCGAAGCGCTGTTTTTAATCGTCCAAAGTTAGTTTCAAAGAGAGAGATGACTTTGATTTGCTGAGTGATCTCGGCAAAGTCTTGGTTGGTGATACCGTGTTGCTGTGCTTGCTCGGTTAGCAAATAGAGCTCGCTGAGCAAATCTTCAATTTTTGAAAAGCGCATGTCTCGTTTGAGCGTGCTGCCATCTTTGGTCAATAAATATTCGGCAAGCCAAATTTTTAACTGTTGTTTTTCCGTGCTCAACTGCATAAAGCTTTGCAAGATTTGATTGGAGATCTGTCCGCGCTGAATGTGCTCATTAGCGACGTTATTTGACCATAAAGCGGTGCCAGCTTGGGCTAAGATTAGGGTGAGTAACAGAGCCAGTACGAGAGATAATTGATAACGAAACATAATGATCGCCGCATAAATTCAATAGGTGAGCAGAGTAAGCGATCCGTTGGTATTGGGTAAAGAATATTCATCTGAAGTTAATCTAAGCGCATGGTTTAGGTTCATCGAGAGGCCGTAAATTACTCCCATCAACTACATTAGTTCCATCAACTACATTACTTCCATCAACTAGATAAGGTATTCATCATGCAACGTACATATAAAAGAATTTCTATTTCAGCATTATTACTCTGCGGGTTGTTACCGCTATCCGCTCAAGCTTCTAACGTATTAGTTAATAACAACATTAACCACCAAGAGGTGCTTGATGCCCAGCAAGCTTGGGGAGAAGCGTTAATC
>AEZC01000059.1 GCA_000257205.1 Vibrio ordalii ATCC 33509
GCCCACTGTCTTAAACAGCAAGGGGGATTGATACAGTACAACCGCTAGGCCAATCAAGGTAATGAAGGCATAAACACCAATACCAAATGCGTGCGCCCACACCGTTGCCAACCCATTTTTACGCCCACCAGCGAGGCTGTGCTTGGCCACCATTGCCAAGCTCGGCCCTGGCGACATCGCGCCTAAAATACAAATGGTAAATAGTGATAACCAAACGGTGAATGTCATGGATTTCTCGCTGTTATTTCAGCAATTCAAAGTAATGACGATAACGGACTGGCTCGTATAATGCTACCTGAATATTATACAACCTAACGGCTCGACCTTTCAGGCAAGTCGCTATACTCCCCAATAAACGGAGCTCAACTTGAATAGAGATATCTTATTTTGCTTCAACGTATACTAACCGCCAGAACGATATTTAGGAAAGGACACTAGGAATAAGAGCTTTAACCTATCGCGGTTACCTTGTGCCCCAAAAAGTGGAGAAAGCCTAACGCCTTGCAGTATTGCCATAACAACTCATCGAACATCATTCTAAAAAAAATTTTGGCCAAATAAAAGGCTCTCCTTATAGAGAGCCTAAGAAAATAGCAAGGGAAGGATATTAAATTTAAGTGCGAATGTACTTAATCGCACTACTTAATTCATCGACATTACGTTGTAAATCAACAACAACTGGACCGAGTTGATTGATAGCAACACTCATATCACCCGAAAGGGCTTTAATGTTGCTAAGGTTACTAGAAATTTCATCACTCACGGACAGTTGTTCTTCTGTTGCGGCCGATATCGACGTATTCAATTTGTGAATTTCAATTGCCGATCCTTGGATGGTACCAAGCGCTTCGTTCGCCACCGACATATTGGCACGTGTTGACTGCATTTTATCAGCACTCACTCGGATCGTTTTGGTCGATTGTTCTGCTTTTTCCTGCAACATCGAAATCATACTTTCAATCTCACCCGTCGATTGTTGAGTTCGTTGGGCAAGTGAGCGTACTTCATCCGCTACCACCGCAAAACCGCGACCTTGCTCACCCGCACGAGCGGCCTCTATCGCCGCGTTCAATGCAAGTAGGTTGGTTTGTTCAGCAATCGCTTTAATCACATCAAGTACATTACCAACGTTATTAGACTCATTCGCAAGTTGCTGAATGATCTCAGATGTTTTGGTAAATTCACCCTCTAAATCACCAAATTCATGAGTTGTTTTATCAAAGACTTGTTTACTGGTACTGGCTTCTTTTTCCGCACTGCCTGCATATTTTTCTGCCATAGTCGTGCTTTCAGCAACACTAGAAAGCGCCGATGTCATCTCTTCCATCGCCGTTGCTGCCATTTCAAGCTCTTGATTTTGCTGATTCGCCACTTTAACGTTTTGTTTAGTGACGTCACTGATGGTTTCAGAGATAGTAGAAATAGTGTGGTTTACTTGATTTATTTTGCTAATGGTGGTGGCATAACTACCAAGCACTTTATTGATAGTGCCACCGATTATACCCAATTCGTTGTGGCTGTTGTCGTCAACTCGCAAAGTCAAATCAGAATTTTTGTCTACTTGTTGTAGCAATTTAGCCATGGTATCAATCGGTTTTACCACTTTCCGGTTCACCATCACATAACCGATAATAGCGATAGCAAAAACACTGAGTAATGAGATATTTCCAACCAATACCGTACTTTTTACTTTCTGCGCCGCATCCATGAATTGCTTATTGGTTCGATTTTCTAATTCAATAAAGAATTTATCGATCGGGGCCATAATTTTGGCTTTCTCTTGGTGGTATTCATTACTATGTAATAGAGATATCGCCATATTACGGTCTGGTTCTTTTCTAACCGTATAGTTGCCATTGCTATCAGGGTAAAGGCCCTTAACAGCATTCATCGCTTTAACTTCCATGTTCACCAAGCCATCTGAATTGGCTTGAGCTTCTTTGAGAAAATTAAACTCTTGCTGACTAAAACCAAGATCAGTCATCATTTGATTAAGAGAGATATTTTTACCGTCTGCTTTAGGTTTTTGTCCATATTGCAGCACAAGATCCCAATAAATCGTGTGATAATTTTGTGGACGAGGTTTTTTACCGTTACGAATATCAAGAATATCCATGTACATTTTTTCGTATTTTTCATCGCCACTGACCACGTAAGTTCGGCCTAACCGAGTTAAGTCATCAGAGCTTTGACGAAGCTCATCGGCCGCTTGATAAGATTGGTAACGAACTTGATCCATATGATCAACTTGTTGCATTAGCCCATTGAGCTGTAATACCGTCACAACACTGATGACAATACCAATGCCGATCACGGCAAACACGAGCTTCATGGTGTTGTTGATATTCATAAAAGTATCCTTCTTCATTTATCAACGAAATTATTTTTGTTTGTTCATTGTTATTATTGCTTTTAGCATAGGATGAGAATGGCCAAAGTGTCGAATTTTACGCCACAATTATTGCATCTATTCCATCAATTGCATCAATTTTAAGTACTATCATACTTCAACTTATTTTTCAGTCGGTACTGGCAACTGAGCCAACACCTCTTTAGCCGCTTCAAAATCAAAATCTTCAATCGCATGCATCAAACTTTTCTTTTGCTCATCAGACCATAAATTGCATTGTTTAACTTGGTGGATCATATGAATCGCATCAGCATCGTAGTTTTCAACACATTGCACTAATTGTTGGTAGAGCAATGCAATATCACCGTGCTCTTGCTGCGGGTGTGATTGTGTCTGCTCCCAATTTCTTAGCTCATCCAACAAAGTAGACATCAACTTTGATACCGTATTGAGATCTTGAATGGCGGGTTGCTTATGTCGCTGTACTACCCCTTCCATCTCGTTGGCTAGCTGCGCAATAGGCTCAATTCCTAGATTAGCCGCGGAGCCTTTTAGGGTATGCATCACTCGCTCTGCCTCTTCCCACAGCCCCTTATCAATCAATTTAGGGAATGTGGCTATTTCTTGCTGCTGGCTGGCAAGGAAGTGATCCAATATTTCAAAGTATCGCTGCGCATTGCCACAAATTCGGAAAATCGCTTGCTCCACATCAATACCGGTCAATTCTGGGTAGCCAGTGCTCGGTTTCACTTGATTCGGTAATACCGTAGAGGGTACTGGAGTGGTTTCATCCGCCTTTAAATATTTGCGTAGTACGTGGTACAAGCGCTGTACATCAATTGGTTTCGCCACATGATCATTCATACCTGCATTTAAGCAGTGCTCGACATCTGAAGACATCGCGTTGGCGGTCATTGCGACAATCGGTAGCGCTTTCCATTTCTCATATTGACGTATTTCTTTGGTTGCACTGATGCCATCCATAATCGGCATTTGCATGTCCATTAGCACTAAATCAAAGGCCTCTTGCTGCAATTTTGTCAATGCCTCTTGCCCATTGTTGGCAACAACAATACTCAATTGGGTGCTTTCCAATAAACCTAGCGCCACTTCTTGATTTACTACGTTATCTTCTACTAACAGCACTTTTTGCCCCATAAATGATGGCCTTATATCATAATCAAGATGCTCATGGATTTTCCTTAATTGTTCAATTCCGTAGCTGTCCATAATGGCATCAAGGAGATTTGATGGGTTCACTGGTTTCACAATCAAAGCATCAACCAATTTACTGTTTTCTCCCACCAAGGAGATTTCTCGCCCATAAGCCGTGACGAGGAATCGTTTGGTGTTATCAAAATCCCCCAATGATTTCATTCTTTGTAGCAACTCTATACCGTTCATGCCCGGCATATTCCAATCAATAAACATCATATCAAAATGCGTATTGCGAATTTCATCTAGCGCCTCAAAACCGTTACTGACTGACTTCGCTTCAAAATGCATCGCATTGAGCAACGTCATTAAAATATTACGTGCCGAATCATTGTCATCAACCACTAATGCTCGCTTACCTGCAAGAGCAATTAATGGCTTGGCAATATCGCGCATTTTGGCTTCTTGCAACCCACACTCAATCGTGAATTCAAAGGTGGATCCTGACCCTTCTTCACTGCGTACTTGAATGTCGCCACCCATCAATCCGACTAGCTGTTTACTGATGCTAAGCCCTAAGCCTGTGCCTCCATATTGGCGAGTAATGCTATTATCTGCTTGAGAAAAAGCAGAGAATAATGTGCCAATGTTAGATTCAGCGATACCAATACCCGTATCATAAACAGTAAACTTCAGTGTGACGTTAGCGTCGTTTTGCCCCACGACTCGCACCGAAACGATGATCTCCCCTTGTTCGGTAAATTTCACCGCATTGCCACATAAGTTAACAAGGACTTGCCCTAAACGCAGTGGGTCGCCCACCAAGCCCACAGGAATATGTGGGTCGATGTCTAATAAAAACTCGATGTTTTTCTCTTGGGCTTTTAGCGAAATCAAGGTGGTGAGGTTATCCAATACCTCGTCAAGGCTAAAATCAATGTGCTCAACATTCAGCTTGCCCGCCTCTATTTTGGAAAAATCCAAAATGTCGTTAATGATGCCAAGCAAGTTCTTCGCCGATTCATTAATCCGTGAAATGTATTTTTGTTGCGTAGGATTGAGCTCGGTATTGAGCGCTAGATGGGCCATACCTAAAATGGCATTCATTGGTGTACGGATCTCGTGGCTCATGTTCGCAAGGAAATCGCCTTTGGCTTGGCTCATCGCATCTGCGGTCTCTTTAGCTTCTCTTAATTGCTCCTCCATCTGCTTGCGATCAGTTAAATCAAGCAAAATGCCAACAATCCCAGAGACTTCACCACGGTTATTTTGGAAAGAAGCTTCATAAACCAACATCTCTCTTTTGTGGTGCGAAGCGTCATAGAGAGACAACTCGTAATCTTGCGAAGATTGCTCCTCTCCGAGCCTTTTATGTACTTTGGCAAAAATGGCCGCTGTTTCATTTTGAAAGATATCTTGCGGCGATTTACCGATAATTTGCTCAGCCGACAGGCCAACTAAGTCCATAAACTTAGCGTTAATAGTGAGATACGCACCGGAAGCCGATAAGCAATACATGGGGTTCGGCGTCGCGTCGAGGATCTCTTGATTGAGTTGAGATTGTTCGAGTACTTTCTGCTCGGCTCGGCGTTGAATTTCAACATTTTGGCTTAGTTGAATACTAACCGATAGGTCATCCAACATTTGCGATAACCACTGAAATTGTAAACTCGACAACGACCCGATCGTTCCTAGCTCTAACAAGGCTACCGGGTACTGATTGACATGTAAGGGTAAATAATACACTTCGTTAATGGCTAACTTGCCACCGTTAAATTCAATGTGACAGTTGCCATCGAGTGCTTTCATCGCATAGGGCTGGCCACTGAGCAGCACGCTGAGCTGCGTCGATGATGGATCGGTGTATTGTCTGGCCGAGTTCTCACCATAACCCACACCAGCAACTCGCTTTAATACGCCCTCTTGATAGATGTACATGCCAACCATTTCCAAAGGAAATTGATGCAGCAAAAATTGTGTAACTTCATTACATAAACGGTCCGTAGAATCGTTTTTGCGCAGGATGATATTGAAATCTTTAAGCAAGGTATTTTGGCTAAGCTGATCAGCGATGTGATGAAACACCACATTCAAACTGTCGATAAAATGTTGCAGCTCTGCATAGGCAGTTTGAGTGATCGTAAAAGCGTAATCTTCGCGTTTGACTTGAGTCACAACCGTTTGCAGTAGTTGACTTAACGGATTGATGTAAAGACGCCATAACAAAATAAAAGAAATAATAATCACACTGAGCAAGGTTAATACGAGCACTAAACTTATCCATTCATAGTGCAGCGCTTCGCTGTCAGCACTCTGAATATTTTGCTCCATGCGTTGCATGATCGATTGATGTGCAGAGCCTATCGCCTGCATGATTTTTGCTTTTTCAGCGAAATATTGCTGTCCATAAAGAAGCGAGCGTGCCAAATCGAGATCCGGCTCCCCCGTATCGGAAAATTCGCCTTGGCTATTCTTTTTCCATCCTTTAATAGCCATGAAGGCTTCTCTTTCGAGTGACACCAATGAATCAGACAACATAAGCGCGTTTTTGAGTTCCAAGAACTCTATCGATTCAATCCCTGAAAGTCGCATTCTATCAAGCAAAGAAGGGGGGGTTGGGTCACCACCTAATGAACGAACGAGGTGATCGTTTTGCGCAACCACGTCCCAAAACTCATACTCATTACCTTTCGGCAAAGGCGCAGAGCCATTTCTGACATTGAGTACATAATTAAAAAGATTGAGCCATTTTTCATCACCAGTCGATGCGTAAGCGCGAGCAAACTTAGTCAGATGATCCGAACTCTGCTTCAACTCTTGTGACAGACGATAGAATTGGTAAAGTTCATCGTTAAGTTGCCGACTCTCCGTTCTCAGAGCCGCTACTTTACCCGTGATGCTAAACATCGCAATAGAGCATAACCCCATTGCGATAAATAAAACGGTGAATAGAGTTCGGATGGATCGCATGTGAAGCGCCTTCTAATAATTTAATAATTTAATAATTTAATAATTTAATAATTTTCTCACTGCACTACAGATAAGCTTAGCTATAGTTACAAGTAAGTTTAGACACAAATCCACCTTTCGCAGCTCAATTGTTAGTTTTTATTAGGAAAGACTCATGCCCAGCGAGAAATTAGACAATTGTACCGTGTTAATCGTTGACGATTCGCCAGATAACCTTGCGTTTATGTCACAAGGGTTAGCAAGCCTGTATCATATCAAAGCGGCGAAATCGGGAGCGATGGCCCTTAATATTTTAGAAAAATTTCCCATTGATTTGGTGCTACTCGATATTGTGATGCCAGAAATGTCAGGCTTTGAAGTGATACAAAAGATCATGGCAAATCCTAACACCCAAGATATTCCTGTAATTTTTCTGACCGCAAAAGATAACCCTGAAGATCAAAAACTAGGGTTTGAGTTAGGTGCGGTTGACTATGTATACAAACCCGTAAGCGTACCATTGCTAAGAGCCAGAGTAGATACTCACCTGCAAAACAAGATCTCAAAAGACATACTTAAGAACCAAAATGGCTACTTGGAAAAAGAGGTGATCAAACGTTCAAATGAGTTGGATAAAATGCAAGACGCGGTCGTGTATGCACTCGCCAGCCTTGCTGAAACCAGAGACCCGGATACGGGTAACCATATCCTGCGAACACAACATTATGTGAAAGCGTTGGCCGAACAAATGGCTAAACTGCCAAAGTATCAACAAAAACTAACGCCAAATGTTATTGATACCTATTTTAAAGCTGCGCCCTTACACGATATTGGTAAAGTCGGTATTGCCGACAACATACTATTAAAACCTGGAAAACTGGACAGTGATGAATTTGAGGTCATGAAAGGCCATGCCAGCTTAGGTCTACGTGCGCTAGAAAAAGCAGAAAAGATGTCAGGCGCGAAAAATGACCTTATCGATATGGCGAAAGAGATCGCCTATGGACACCATGAGAAATGGGATGGTTCTGGCTATCCTAAGGGCTTACGAGGTGATGCTATCCCTCTCAGTGCACGCTTAATGGCTGTTGCTGATGTATATGATGCACTGATTTGCCGGCGTATCTATAAAGAAGCAATGCCTCATGACAATGCAAAAACCATTCTTTTAGAAGGAAAAGGACGCCACTTTGACCCAGAAGTCATTGATGCTTTCTTGGCGATAGAAGAACGTTTTATCTCAATTGCACATGAATACGACGACGATTGATATCTTGGTAAGCAACGTATTATTAAACAAAAAGATAAGCGTATGAAGGTAACCTTTCGCCCCGCAAGTGACAGCGATTATCAATTTGCTTTTGATCTAAAAAAAGTCGCAGAAATGGATGGTATTACGGCGATATTTGGCTGGGATGAAGAGTTGCAACAAGTACTGCATCGCCAAGAATGGCACTCTGGTCTACCAACCATCATCTGCGCCGATGGCCAACCAATAGGCACTTATTTACTGCAGAGCAAGCATGAAAATCTCTATTTCTCGCGCTTTTTTATTCTGCCAGATTTTCAAAATAGAGGGGTGGGTAGCCAAGTGTTACAACTGGTCGTCAACCAAGCCAATCTGACTCAATACCCATGTAAGCTCTGTTATTTGCAAGGTAGCCCCGTCGGTGCTTTGTATCAGCGATTTGGGTTTACGCACTATCAAATGGACGATGAGTTTTCTCATATGCATTTCATTCCAACGCCCAAAGGCCAATAGCTTAGTACCCTTTATGCTATCTTAAATTAAGGTTGGCGGTAGGCAAACAGCCTACGCGAGGAGAAAATAAGCATCATCATTAACGCCAGCCCCCCTATAGCACAACAAAATGGTTACATTTATTTATTCATATTGATTACTTATTGAATAAAATTCGTGAGCAATCTCTGATTAATGTGGTTTCATTTATAGGCTAAATGGTTGTGTGAACAAGGTTTCAGCTTTTTTTATCGTTACAATAGACAATATTTTCATTAACACCTTTGGATAGGAAACAGATATGTTGTATTTGGAATTTTTATTCCTGCTATTAATGCTCTATATAGGCTCACGCTACGGTGGCATTGGCCTTGGTGTGGTTTCTGGTATTGGCTTGGTCATTGAAGTTTTTGTCTTCAAAATGCCACCCACATCACCACCGATCACCGTCATGTTGATCATTCTTGCCGTTGTCACCTGTGCTTCGATACTCGAAGCCGCTGGCGGATTGAAATACATGCTGCAAGTGGCTGAACGCTTACTGCGTAAGAACCCGAAAAATGTCACTTTAATTGCACCGTTTGTCACTTACGCAATGACGTTTATGCTGGGTACTGGCCACGCGGTGTATTCCATCATGCCGATCATCGGCGACGTAGCCTTAAAAAATGGCATCCGTCCGGAGCGGCCAATGGCTGCGTCTTCTGTTGCTTCGCAAATCGCGATTACCGCCTCGCCTATCTCTGCCGCTGTTGTTTACTACCTTGCTCAGTTGTCGAATATTCAGCACGAGATCACCTTACTTTCTATTTTACTCGTTACTGTACCTGCGACCTTGTTCGGAACGCTGTTGATGTCTTTGTACAGCTTACGCCGTGGGAAAGAACTAGATGATGATCCTGAGTATCAAGAACGTCTGCAAGATCCGGTGTGGAAAGAGAAAATCCTAAACACAACCGCCACAACGCTGAATGAAACTTTGCCAGTAGCAGCACGTAATTCTGTGCTGATTTTCGTTGGTGCAATATTAACGATTGTCGTGCTAGCGATGGTGCCAGAAACACGCACTATTGTTGAAGGCAGTAAACCGATCAGTATGGCGGTGGTTATCCAGATGATGATGCTCTGCTTTGGCGGTATCATTTTACTGGCAACCAAAACCGACCCACGTGATGTACCAAACGGTGTGGTATTCAAATCGGGTATGGTGGCGGCGATTGCCATCTTCGGTATTGCTTGGATGTCGGATACCTATTTCCAATACGCAATGCCGCAGTTTAAATCAGGCATTGTTGAGATGGTTACCGACCATCATTGGACCTTCGCACTGGCATTATTCATTGTTTCGGTTGTAGTGAACTCTCAAGCCGCAGTGGCGGTGATGATGTTACCTGTAGGCCTCGGGCTAGGTTTAGAACCTGCGCTACTGGTGGGCTTAATGCCTGCATTGTACGGCTACTTCTTTATTCCGAACTATCCGTCAGACATTGCGACGGTCAACTTTGATACCACAGGAACCACCAAAATTGGTAAGTACTACTTTAACCACTCATTCATGGCTGTCGGTTTAATTGGCGTAGTGAGTGCGTGCTGTTTAGGTTATGTTCTGAGCCAAATCGTCATTGGTTAACCCACTATAAAACACACCCCAAACTGATCAGTGCGGGGGTGTGTTTGCTGCTAAATATGTGTTTACTGCTAAATAAAAGTGCACCCAACTGAGCCTGAAGCCGTTGGGTGCACTTTCTCTTTATTTAACGGCCCTTTTCTCTATTTAAAAGTCATGTTTGATAATATTGTTGTCCAATAAGGTGCTGACAATATCAATCGATGCCATACCATCAAAATTAAATTGGCTAGCGAGATTTTGGACCACAATGGTTTGGTGCACGTTATTGTCTGTTATGATATCCAATTCCACATCCGTCGTGTTGGCTATTACTTTCGCTTCTATCTGGTTAGAAGCTTGTAATGAAGTGAGCAGTTGATCCATAGGCAAATGTAAATCGGCCACAACATCAGTGAGATCTATCACATCACCTTCACCTGCGTTGAAATCAGTGATAGTGTCAGTTTTCTCGTCAACAGTATCGAGCGTCCATTTAAATATGTCAGCGCCACTTCCCCCGGTTAAGATGTCGGCACCAAGCCCGCCAATCAAGGTATCATTTCCGCCACCACCCACTAAGGAGTCATCACCATAGCCACCTTCAAGGTGATCATGACCACTGCCTCCTAGCAACTGCGCTCCAACATTACCGGCGAGCAATTGCGCATCATCCCCGTTCGTTGATTGATCAATCGTGCTACCGTCAGGCAATACTTCAATTGCAATATCAATTGATGCAGAGGCTGCACGGCTACCATCCGTTTCTGTTGAGATAGCCGCTACCGACAGAGTGTGTTGCCCTAAATCGAGCCCGCTAACCTGTAATCCGTCGATAGCATCAGCGGAGACAATCCACACCCCGTTTTGCTCAGTCACGCTACCCGAGCTACTAGAAAGCGCAGCGCCACTTGGCAGACTGTCGATCTCCAATGACAACACTTCATGGCTATCCGTTAATGCCGCGATTAATCCCAGCAATGCAATACCTTGAGCGCTGACACTTTGGCTAACATAGGTCTGCTTCATATAATTAAAGCTCGGATCAAGGGTTAATATCGGCGTATTGGCTTTAGGCGTCACCGCAATACTGACGGTTTCTGTCTCTTCTAACGCCATACCAGAAACATTGTCGGCATAGATACCACCATCATTGGCTTTAATTGTCAGATCAATCTGGTCACTGCCAATCGCGGTGGCATCAACAAAAACACCACTGGCGGGATCGCTGCTATTGAGTAGTGCGTTGATATCCGATAACGTGCCTTGTAGGACAAATTCTCCAGCCAAATTGGTGCTCTGCGTGACAGAACTTAACGCGGGGATCACGGCACTGAGCAGACCTTCGCTCACGCTCAAAGTTACCGTCATGATGTCGTTAGTATGTGATCCAGCGTAATCAACATCACTCACACTCAAGCCGGTAACTTTTTGCCCCGCCTCTTCATCAATCGTTGTGGTGACCGTAGCAGTATCAATGGTGGGCGCATCATTGACCGCCTGAACATCAACTGAAACAGTAAACTCACGCGCAGGTCCCAAATGTTCAGTACCGTCCAGCCCTGTATCGACCGACTGCACTTTAATCGTCAGATCTCCCGCCCAAGTGTCCTTATGCCAATCACCAGAATTAAAAATCAGTTTATCTAAGCTTTGTACATCGGCATTCAACAGCCATACGCCACCACCGATGTAAGTCCCCAGCGTGCCATTAGGCAATGCAATACTTGCTCCATCTGGCACCCAGGAAACTTCAATTCGCAACGTTTCTGGCGAGTTTTCACTATGGTTAGCACCGGCTGCAATCGAATCGGCTTTATCGATAATTTGCGCGTTGATATCAATTTCAATGTCAACGCCTTCATCGCCACTCGTTTGCTCAACAGGTTCAACGTCCACTACATCCCCAACGGGCGTAATATCCAATCTAAAGCTGCCGTTATGCTCTACAGGCACACCAAGCAAGGATTCTTGGGTAAAGACCTTGATGCCGATTTCCACTTCGCCACTAAAGTTCTTCGCAGGTTTCATCGCAATATCGGATAAATTGATCGAGGTTTGTGCTGGGTTGTTAATCTGAATGCTCCACTCACCACCACCATTATTTTTCACGGTATAGTCAGAAGAGAGAGAACTCACGACAAAATCCGTCGGCACCCCAGTAAGCTTGATCGACACAAATACCTCAGAGCCATCTGTATCGGTCAGATCAACGGTAAATTCGGAACCCGGTTTAGAAAGGACAATCCACTCATCTTCCAAACCGCTCACTTCAATATTGCTGCTGCCACCGCTGGAAATAATGACGTCGTCTACCACTGGCGTCACATCAAAACTTACTTGTGTGGTAAATGGTTTATCGGCATCGGTATTGACTACTCCCAACGCATTGGCATTGGTATCATCAAATTGCGTGATATCGGTCACTTTCCCCGCCACAGTAATGTTGACGGTATTATCATCATCGCCAGTCGGATAATTGGGTGCGGGTTTGAAATAAACATTGTCTAATGCCGCAGGTAGCTGAGACTGACTAAAAGTGATACTGGTACCGAGATCATGGCCTTGCGCATCAACAAAGGTTCCGATATTGGTTCCTTGCAGGGTTAAGGTGACTTCGCTCAGCACCTCTTGCCCTTCCGTGGCGCTATTGCGAATATCAGCAAGGTCAATGTCGAGCGAAAGATGAATAATACCATCTTCATACCCTATGCCGTCATTGGTCGGAACGTCGGACGAGCTTGAAGTCGGCTGATGATTTGCATCTAACCCAAGCGAACCTTCCACAGTCAATGTCGCTTTAGGGTTAATGTTATCATCTTGCGGTTGATGCGTTCCGGGAACATCGGCCACCGGAGAAACTGCCACCGGGATTTGCGTACTGAGGGTTTTTTCGTCACCAGAAGCCGTATCTGTCGTCACAAAAGTGATCGGCAAATTAAAGTCGCCAGCGTAATCTTCGGGCAGATGCAGATTTTCTAACCCTGAAATCTAGCCATCGGTATTCACGGTACCTTTGTACACATATAAGCCATCAACGAAATCAAAATGACCACCAGATAAACTTGCGCCAACTGGCAATACACTTTGCGCGATGACAATACTGAGCTCATCTTCTACACCATCAAAACCTGAAGCGTTCACCATCAATTTATCTTGAATTTGCTGACCTAAATTAATGGCGTTATCTTCGATGCCTAATACAATATCATCCGCATTGCCAACTAAAGTAATGTCAGCCGCTACCGTGTTGTTGCCCGTAGCAGTGAGCGGAAATTGTAAGGTGAGCTCTGATTGCACTTGTTGAACCACTTTGGCTTCAGAGCTATCTTCCCCTTGGTCATACACTTGGGCAAAAATGGTCACAGTGATGTCGTTATAACCATCACCATCAGGATCGTTACCACTACTCAATGTCAGGCCATTCGGCGCTTTTACACTGAAATTCTGCTCATCAACAATGGTCCATGAACCATCCCCATTATTAATTGCACCAGTAATCAGTAGTTGATCAAGTACCTGTGGCGTCATATTGCTAAAACGCACCACCAGTTGGTCAACCACTTCTAATGATTGGTAACCTTCTGTCGATTGAGTGTCTGCATTATCAAAGCGTATAACGTTCGCATTAGGCTCGCCGCCGGCCGCATCATTAATCGTAAAGTAGATAGCACCAGAGGCATCCGCGACAACCTTGTTTATGACTGCGCCGTTCTCTTCAACACGCAGCTGTCCATCAGCTTCAACTATCGGCCTTACCGTGACATCAACAGAGCCATGAATGACGTTCGAAGCAATACCTTCACCAGAATTGATTGCATCGACGTATTCGTTGTCTTGTTCTTTAACCACAATCTCAGTGCTCAAGGTAAAATCAGTACTGGAGTGCTCTGGTGGCTGAACTTGAACGTAACCCGTTGTCAGCACTTGCGCTGAAAAATCTTGATCGCTCTGTCCCAGTGCGGGGATCAAAATGAGCTTGCCGTCACTATCTAAGGCCGTGACAACACCATCGACGTAAATAGTGCTACCTGCTGGGAAACCAGAAAGTGTAACAGAGGCAAAATACTCATCAGCATCAAGATGTTGTTCCTCTTCTGGCTGCCAATGAATATTAATGCGGCTATCCTCGTTCCCAAGCGAGTGTGATTGATAGTTGTCAACAACATCAATCACCGGTGCCACTTTAATGCGAATTTCCGACTCAATTTGACGCGTATGTCCATCATTTTCAGTAACGATGGTAGTCACTTTGATATTGATATTTTCGGTCGATGAATGAGATGGCTCCACTCGAATACCTGAATCAACCTGCGCTGAAGTTAGATTCGCCTGATAAATAGGTTGCTGTGCAGTATCGTAACCAACAAATACCAAGTTAATCACGCTACCAACGCTGTCATACAGTTTGACACCATCTGGAATGTTCGACAGTAAAACGGTGATCGACTCAGAGCTGTCAGCTGGATTATCCGCAAGGTCGTCGCTCTAGTACAGCGAGAGGCTATCTCGACCAAGCTAAGCATCGCCCTAACTTAACAATTGTGACTCATGCTTTAGCTGAC
>AEZC01000060.1 GCA_000257205.1 Vibrio ordalii ATCC 33509
TTAGCCTCACAACTCTTACAACGTACATTACTACGCGAGCAATGCTTTAATCAGCCCTTAGTGCTTCACTCAGATAACGGTGCGCCAATGAAATCACTCACGCTCAAAGCAAAGATGGATGAGCTAGGTATTACCTCATCGTACAGCCGACCACGAGTCAGCGATGATAATCCTTATGTTGAGTCGCTGTTCCGAACCGTGAAGTATATACCGAGCTGGCCCACGAAAGGCTTTGATGGTCTGGAAGAAAGTCGTTGTTGGGTCAACGGGTTTGTACGTTGGTATAATACTGAGCACAAGCATAGCAAGTTAAATTATGTTACACCTTCCGAGCGTCATAGTGGAAAGGATAGAGAGATCTTAGCGCATCGTGCAGAGGTACTACTGAGTGCGAAAAATAAAAATCCAGGGCGTTGGTCTCGTGATATCAGAAGCTGTGAGCCTGTTGGTGAAGTGCATTTAAATCCAGAAAAAGATGCTGCTTAATATCTAAGCAAATGATGACAACTAACTTG
>AEZC01000061.1 GCA_000257205.1 Vibrio ordalii ATCC 33509
CCATCTTAGAGAGTAGTACAAGTTTTAAGCCAAAAGTAAAAATGATAGCGAACAATATGTTACAAACTGAGTTTGTGATGATTGCACGAAAATAAACCCGTTTTATTCCTCAATGCACTTAAAGGGGGCTAGTCGTTAAGCCAATTCTTCGATCTCGACACTGGTTAATACGGAGATAAGATTACGTCCCGATGCCTTTGACTCATACAATGCAATGTCAGCACGTTTATACACCTCTTCTGGTTTTTCTGTAATGTCGGTAATGTCACCGCTGATCGACACTTGTAAGCGGTGATTTAAGTGAACGGCTACTCGTAAACGGTGCATGACTAATTCCGCTTCTGCCAGAGGCGTATGAGGCATAATGATGGCAAATTCCTCGCCACCGATACGAGCTAAAAAGTCCGTTTCTCTTAAGTGCTCACTTAATTGTGTTGCGACAGAACGAATGATCTTATCGCCTTCTGCGTGGCCTAATTTATCGTTAATGCGTTTAAAATGGTCGATATCGATAATGGCTAGGCACGACTGCACTTGAGCTTGGTAACGTTTTACGCGTAAGCATTCTGAACGCATTTCTTGATCAAATTTTCTGCGGTTCCAAATGTTGGTGAGCGCATCTTTCTCGCTGAGTTCACGCAGGCGATTTTCTAGCTCTTTGCGATGGCTAATATCAACAAATGAGGCCACATAAAACTGAATAATTCCGTTTGAATCGCGGATGGTTTGAATTCGCAAAATCTCGGTTTGCATAGAACCATCTTTGCGTTTATTAATCACTTCTCCTTCCCATAACCCTTCGTCTTGTAGCACTTTCCACATATTCATGTAAAAAGCTTGATTGTGTTTGCCGGAGGAAAAAACGGAAGGTTGTTGACCTCTCACTTCGGCTAAGGTGTAGCCGCTGATCCGGGTAAACTCATTATTCACTTTGATAATGCGGTTATTGCGATCGGTAATCACCATGGCGGACATACCATTCATTGCCGCTCTAGCCAGTTTGCTCTCAATGCTGTTTTTATCGTGATTTGCGTTCCAACGAATAAAACCAGCGGCAATCGTCATTACTAATAGCGCGATGCCAACCGCTTGAAAGCTAATTTTTAGCTCTGTGGCTGAAAGCAATTGATTGAGCGCATCACCATTTAATGACTGAATTAGGTAAATTGGCTCCATTTCAGGGAAAATGGATTTAAAAGGAACTTGAGTAAAACTATACCAGCGGTTGTTATCCCATGCTGTGCCAGAAGCTTGCTCTTGCATACTTTTCCATAGCAAAGGGGTGACACTGTTCATATTCAGCATGTGGTATTTCGGCGGGTTTTCTTGCTGAGATAACATCTCATTTTCAGGATGAATATACTGACCCTTGAAACTGATGATGTCTGGGCGGCTCAGTGAGTTTAAACTCTGGTTAAATTTTTTGTACGACTGGGTTAAGTTAAGAGTTGCGACAAGATAGCCCTGTATTTTCCCATCAAAATCTATTGGTGCAATAATCCTAAATGCTGTAGTTATCGGGGAAGCAGTACCATAATTTTCTTCTTCTCTTTCATTATCAACACCGAAGATCTGAATTTGGTTGGGGGATAGGTTTTGCGCACTATGAAAATAGTCTCGGTGTAATTTGTTTTTTAGTTGAGATCTTGGTACGACTTCTGTTGATTCATTACTCTGATTCACGCGAATTAATTCGTTACCCTCCATATCAAAAAGCCTGAGCTGAGAATAAAGGGGTTGAATACGAGCCGCTAATAGCCAAAATTCCTGAACCGCTTCGATATTTGCTGTGGAGGGAAGACGTAATGCGCTGTACAACATAGTGTTGTTTGACAATATTTGAGTGGAATTGTAAACGTCATTAAACACAGTAAGCAGTTCGAGCTTATTGTATTCGAGTTGAGAATGGCTTTTTTGCTCAATAAGTTGCATCACTTGTTGGTGGGCTTGGTCAAATTCTTTTACGAAATAAAGAAAGGGCACAACCCCAAGCACGATGCTTAAAAAAAACCATTGAGCTAGGTATTTATAGACAGAGTGAAACATATCAGCACACATAAGTTATTAAGTGCATAGTATATCGCTGAAATATGAGAATTCGCTTCTAAATAGTTGATATCGTGGGGCGTGTCAAAGTTTGTAGGGCAATTCATATTGTAAGAAAAAGCGCGTAGTATTCTAAAAACCATCTCGCGCTTCTTAGTTCAATAACTGGTTTTAGAACTGGAAACGGACACTCATGGCAATTTGTGGCCCGTAAACTCCATTATTTTTAGTTTCTGCACCTAGCGATAATTGTTCGGTAGAGTGAAAACGTAATCCAGCGCAAAATACCGAGTGTTCATCATTCTTACCCATCTTTATATGGGCTTCAATTTGGCTCGATAACCAGATTCGGCTACCGATATTAAATTCCATTTGGGTTTCGTTCTTGCCACCCTGTTCATCGGTAGGTCTAATGTGGTGAACAAGCATTTGTCCGTAGGCATCAGCAAATTGGTTTATTGGACCGTTAAAGCCAATTCCGCCAGCGGCATCCCAATCACCGTCAAACCTTGAATCATAACGAGCGATCAGGTGTGTATTATCGGTTAAATATGTACTAAATTCTGCGCCTGAAGATTCAGGGCTGATAGCGGTTCTGACTTCAAAGAAATTGTAGTTAAAATTGTTAGCTTGCGCAGAGAAAGAAAGAACACATGACAAACCGACTAGGCCTAGTGAGTACGCTTTTTTATACATGTACGCTTCGTCCTGAAAAGATGAAAATTAAGCTGAATAAGATACAGCAATGGCCTGCAAATTACAGGCCATTTTCACAAAAAAATCCATCTTATTTTTTGTGTTTTACCATCAAGAGGGCAATAAACAGTAGTGACTATAGAACTTGGATCTGATCCACTTCAATTTCAGGTGTCAGTCCTCCTTCATATTCGCCATAAAGGCGAACCTTAGTCTCTGCATTGAGTGGCGCTGTGAAGTGGATATCATCATCCAGTTCTACTTGAATCTCACCATTGCTATCACTGAATACGAATGTGTCTTTTCTGATTTGACGAATCAACTTTCCTTCAACCACAACGTGCTTTTCTGTAAACATATTGGTGTCTTTTAGCAACGATTCCACAGACGTAAGTTCGATAGGACCATTGTAATTGATGGTATTACTGTTTTGGTTATGGTTACCTGCAAAAGCGAAAACAGGAGCAATAATCATCGAAGCTGCGATGGCTAGTGTTGTACGTTTCATTTTTAATTCCTCTATGGGTTTGTTGTTTTGATGAAGCAATTTAAACACTAAGATGTTGAACACACTCTGAGTAGAACATTAATATTCCATTCATTTTATTGAGTGAGGTGTGGCTGTGACGGTATGATTAGCAGCAAACGCCTATCGTAGAGTTAATATGGAATCAACATTAAGGTCATTGATGGTGCAGGGCACCACTTCCGATGCTGGAAAAAGTGTGCTGGTTGCAGGCTTATGCCGAGTGTTAGCACGTCGAGGAATAAAAGTAGCCCCTTTTAAGCCGCAAAACATGGCCCTCAATAGTGCGGTGACGGCCGATGGTGGCGAAATCGGGAGAGCGCAAGCTGTTCAGGCGCAAGCGTGTGGCGTTGAGCCATCGGTACACATGAACCCTGTATTACTCAAGCCAAATTCAGACACGGGTGCGCAGGTTATCCTGCAAGGCAGAGCGCTCTCTAATATGGAAGCAACGGGTTATCACGATTATAAGAAAGTCGCGATGAATACTGTGCTTGATTCCTACGCTCGGTTACAAGCCGAGTATCAAAGTGTCATGATTGAAGGGGCGGGAAGCCCGGCTGAAATCAACCTACGCGAAAACGACATTGCTAACATGGGGTTTGCTGAATCGGCCGATGTACCTGTGATTATCATTGCCGATATTGATAGAGGCGGTGTATTTGCTCATCTGTATGGCACGTTAGCACTGCTTTCTGAATCGGAACAGCTGCGTGTAAAAGGGTTTGTGATTAACCGCTTTCGAGGTGATATTGCGTTACTGCAATCTGGCCTTGATTGGTTAGAAGCCAAAACGGGTAAACCTGTCATTGGTGTGCTGCCTTATTTACATGGCTTTGATTTAGAAGCTGAAGATGCGATCACTCAAGCGCAAACTCTCAGCAGCAACAGTAAATTGAATATTGTGGTGCCAGTGTTAACTCGCATTAGTAACCATACTGATTTTGATGCGTTGCGTTTAAATCCTGATGTTGATTTACGTTATGTGGGAAAGGGGGAACGGATCGAAAATGCAGATCTGATTTTACTTCCGGGCAGTAAATCTGTAAGGGACGATCTTGCGTATCTTCGCTCGCAGGGTTGGGATCAGGATATTAAACGTCATCTGCGTTTTGGTGGCAAAGTGATGGGCATTTGTGGTGGTTACCAAATGTTAGGTCGGGTAATTCGCGATCCGCTCGGCGTTGAAGGTGAAGCAGGCGAAAGTGAAGGGCTGGGGTTGTTGAACGTCAGTACAGAACTGACCGCTGAAAAAACGCTCAGGAATGTTCAAGGCGAGCTTATTTTACCGCAAGGTAAAGCGAAGGTCTCAGGCTACGAGATCCACGTTGGACGCACAACGCTTGATGATGCATCATCCTCAGCAATCATCACGTTAGACAATGGCAACCATGACGGCTTATTAAGTGATTGCCAACAAGTATTAGGGACTTACATGCACGGAATTTTTGATAGTTTTCCTGCAACTGAGCTTATCTGTCGTTGGGCTGGCGCTGCTGATGTTAGTTATTACGATCATGTGGCGCAAAAAGAACAAGCCATTAACCGCATTGCGGATGCGATTGAAGAGCGTTTGAACTTGGCCTTATTATGGCCAGAATTAACGGAGCGTTAACATGAGAAAAATACTGCTCTCTATCGTCGCCATGCTGTGCTGCACGGCGGTTTATGCACAAGAGAAAATCACTGTTTATGCAGCGTCATCCATGACGAATGCGGTTAATGAATTGATTGCGGCTTACCAGCCGAAACAACCGTTAGATATTGTGCCCGTTTATGCGGGTTCATCCGCGCTTGCTCGTCAAATAGAGCAAGGTGCACCCGCGGATATTTTCATTTCAGCCAATGATGACTGGGTTACTCATTTGCTTAACAAGAACATTGTGACGAGCGATAAGGTCACATTGTTGGCTGGAAATCAACTGGTGCTTATCGCCCCTCAATCGTCGAAGCTAAATTCGCTGATGGTAAATGATGTTGCGGCATGGCTTGACGCCTTGCACGGCTCACGTTTAGCGATAGGTAACACAACGGCGGTGCCTGTGGGAATGTATGCCAAAAAAGCACTAGAAAAGTTAAAAGTGTGGTCGTCGCTCGCCCCTATGCTGGCTCAAACCAATAACGTACGTTTAGCGCTTGCGCTAGTCGAACGTCAAGAAGCCGCACTTGGTATTGTATATAAGACGGACGCATTGATGAGCAATAAGGTCAAAGTGGTGCACGAATTTGATTCAAGCCTACACAGCGCCATCCATTATCCTTTAGTGCAGCTAACTGATCGTGATACGGTGAATCAATTCATGCTTTTTTTACGCAGTGATCGAGCAAAAAATATCTTACAGAACTACGGTTTTAGCGTGATGACAGGAACGGATTCCTTTGCTTTCTGAGTATGAATGGGTTGCACTGCAACTGAGCTTAAAAGTCGCGATTTATACCGTGCTTTGGCTTTTACCGCTGGGAATGTTTTTTGCGTGGCTACTCGCCAGAAAGCAGTTTTGGGGTAAAAGTATACTAGATAGCCTAGTGCATTTGCCGCTCGTTTTACCGCCAGTGGTCGTGGGGTATCTTCTGTTGATCACCATGGGTAAACAAGGCGTAATTGGGCAGTGGTTTGATAATATGTTTGGCTTGCGTTTCAGCTTCAGTTGGCGTGGAGCCGTGTTGGCGTGTGTCATCATCGCACTGCCCTTGATGGTTCGTGCGATTCGTTTAAGCCTTGAAAGCGTCGATCCTAAGTTAGAGCAAGCGGCTCGAACCTTAGGCGCTTCACCACTCAAAGTTTTTTTGACCATTACATTACCCTTAACGATACCCGGGCTGATCACTGGCGCGATGCTCTCTTTTGCTCGCAGCCTAGGTGAGTTTGGAGCCACCATTAGCTTTGTGTCCAATATTCCCGGTGAAACACAAACGCTTCCCCTTGCGATGTATAACTTTTTAGAAACGCCAGGAGCCGAAATGGAAGCGATGCGTTTGTGTATTATCTCCATCGCGATTGCCTTAGCTTCGTTATTCATTTCTGAAGTGATTAGTCGCCGAATGACGCGGCGCTTAGGGACTCAATGATGAGTGGGTTAAAGATTAAATTTGAAAAACAGTTAGGTGATATCAAGCTTAATGCGGATTTGGTTTTACCAAGCCGTGGTATTTGTGCGGTTTTCGGGCGTTCAGGGGCGGGGAAAACCTCCTTCATCAATATTATCAGTGGATTGGTGAAGCCTGAACTTGGTGAAATCGAGATCAATGGCCGCATCCTATTTAGTCAACAAAAAAAGATTAACTTGCCTGTTGAGAAGCGCAATGTTGGTTACGTTTTTCAAGATGCTCGATTGTTTCCACATTACACCGTTCATGGCAATTTAAACTATGGTGTCAAAAAAAAAGATGCCGACCACTTCGCCGCTATCGTAAAATTATTGGCTTTAGCGCCATTACTTACACGTTATCCGCATGATTTATCGGGTGGAGAGAAACAGCGAGTAGCGATTGGCCGAGCCTTACTATCCAAGCCAGATATTTTATTGATGGATGAGCCGTTGGCATCGCTCGATATGCCGCGCAAACGTGAAGTGATGCCTTTTTTGGAAGAGCTGGCTCATAGCGTACATATTCCAATTCTCTATGTGACGCACAGCATGAATGAAATTTTGCGTCTGGCTAATCATTTAGTTGTGTTAGAACAGGGCGCTGTGCTGATAAGCGGTGAGCTAGAGCAAGTGTGGTCTTCAAATTATATGCGTCCTTGGCAATCATTTGCCGACCAAAGTAGTCTGTTTTCTGCCCATATCTGCCAGCACAATAAGGAATATGGGCTCACCCAAGTCTCGCTTGCAGATGATGTCAAGCTGTGGGTGCAGTATGTAGAAGGTGAGTTAGGTTCCGCACTGAGATTACAGATCCGCGCTAATGATGTGTCGGTGGCTCTCGATAAACCAAGTCGTACGTCAATCCGTAATATTCTGGCTGCGCAGATTTGCCAACTTGAAAAGCAGCCTCAAGGTACTGATAAACAGAGCGTGGGGGTAAAACTCAAGCTAGGTAAAGGGTGTTACCTGTGGGCTACGGTGACCAAATGGTCAGCCGATGAGCTGCAACTGGATGTTGGTGATTCGCTGTATGTGCAAGTTAAAGGTGTGAGTGTGTCACAGCGTGATATTGTCTTAACACATTAATACTTTTCATTATGAATGCATTGATTCAATAACTTAAGCCTCTCTTATGCCGAGTTCAGGTTCAATAGAAAAAGCCGTCATATAAAATTGACGGCTTTATGCTTCATGGCGTGCGTTTTATTTTGTAAACACGTCTTTAAAATCGCGTTTTAGAATCGGGTCGCGGCGCGCTTTTTTGATCTGTTTAACCATATATTTCACACAGTTATGCAGCACTTGATCAAGAAGCTCTGCTCGGTACTCTTCTTTATCTTGGTCTGTCATCTCTTTCGGTAAATTCAATGTTGGGAACTCCTCCATGACATTGACACCAGCAAAAGCTTGGCTGACAGAGATCAACGCATGAAACTGTTCAAAATTATCCAACACATTTTGCGCACTGGCTGGTAGAGAGTTCCAAGACTCGCGTACCGCTTCTTCAGAGACTTCATGTATAGACACGACCATGTAGTGCATCTCTTGTGGCACTTGATCAAATTCGATCACTTGACGCAATTCTGGTGAAATGGCCTCTAAGTCCACTACAGGTTGTTCGGTTTGCTTTACTTCAGACATGAAGATATCTCTTTAGGGGGAAAAGTTACATGCTAAAAATTTATAGCGAAAAGTCAATATTGCGCGCAAAATTAAACAAAGAAAGTGAATAAATCTATGTTATACCTAAGCATATGGTTGAAATTTAAAGGGGTTACAGATGGTAAGTTCGGACTCTTCTATGAGGATCTTACTGGTTGATGACGTGCAATTGGATCGCATGCAACTCACCATTCGTCTTAAACAGCTCGGTCATCACGTGGAATCGGTTGCCAGTGGACAAGCGGCACTGGATATTTATCGAAAATTTGATCCAGAATTGATTTTGATGGATATTTCGATGCCCGGAATGAATGGTTTTGAATTGTCGAAAAAAATACGTTTACAACACCATGAATGGGTGCCGATTATCTTTTTAAGTGGACATGATGAACCATCGATGATTGCTAAAGCGATAGAAGCAGGTGGGGATGACTACTTAACCAAGCCAGTTGATAAGCTTGTGCTTAATTCCAAATTACTCGCGATGCAGCGTATTGCCAGCATGCGTCGAGAGCTGAAGCGAGCGACAGTCAAATTGGAAGAACTCAATCGAGTTTTGCATCAACAAGCGAATGAAGATGGTTTAACGCAGCTCTTCAATCGCCGATTTATGGACGATAAACTTAAAGAGATGATCAGCTGGCATGGCCGCCACGTATTTCCAATGAGCCTCATTTTGTTGGATGTAGACTACTTCAAATTATTTAATGATAACTATGGCCACATCGAAGGAGACTGTTGTCTGACTACGATTGCTCAAACAGTAAATCAGTTATTTGTACGTACGGGGGAGTATGTAGGCCGCTACGGTGGCGAGGAATTTCTAGTACTATTGGGCAATACTAATTATGAACAAGCACTGGTTGCCGCTGAGCGAATTCAGCAAGCGATGAAGAAAGCACAATATCCCCATCAATACAGTGAAATTGCCGAGTATGTCACTTTATCTCAAGGAGTGATCTCGTTAATACCGAGTGGTACGGAGTCTATCACTAATATTTATAGCCTAGCCGATGAAGCCTTGTACCAAGCGAAGCACCAAGGCAGGAATTGCTTTATTTCTTACGATGTTACTAAAAAAGCGTTAGATTAAGCCACATCACAATTCTGCAGATTCTTCTTCTCAACACACTTCTAAACCATTGCTGAATAAAAACATCGACTACACTTGTTCTAAGGCTTTGGTTTACAAGCGTTGATGCTTTGTTTTAGTCGTTCACAAACTGATGGACTTAGTTATGGTAGCTTTGACGTACTTTTCACCAGAGAAAATAGCAGAAATGGTGGGTAAAGAGAATGTTGATGAGATGTTGACTGGCTACCACTTAAGTTTATCTGAAGCCATCATGAATCTTCAGTCGGCCTTTGAGAGTCAAGAGGCCAATACCATCAATCATATTGCGCATATCATGAAGTCTTCTTCTCGATTTGTGGGCGCAGAAGAGCTCGGTAACGCATTTCAGAATTTGGAGTTGGCAACACAAAATGATGTGAGCTTATCTACGCAAACCGAAATGCTGTTTTGTTCGATTACGGAGCAGAGCAAATTGCTTGAAGATGAAATCAGCCAGTATTTGAATCAATCCAACGGAATTGGGGATGGAATGGAACGCAATGCACTGAAAGTAATATGCGTCGATGATGATGAGTTTATGCTCAAAGCGATAGGGCGGTTAATCAGACGCTTAAGGCCAGATTGGCAATTGATGCTAGTGTCTGATCCTTTAGCATGGAAAGAGGAGTGGCATAAAGTTCATGATGAATTACCTGCCATCATTATCTCTGATCTACTGATGCCCAAATTGCGAGGTGATGAGCTTCTTGAAGAGTTTAGAAATCGCTACCCGCAAGTGGTTAGAGTGCTGCTTACAGGGGATACCACCAATAAGTTACCTCAAAAAGCCCATGCTTATTCGCATTTTGTAATCCCTAAACCGTTTACTGAGGATGATTTTGAACGGTTATTTGTGTGCACAGAACGATTGTATCAGATGCCTTTCAATGATGAATGCCGTACCAAGCTTGGCGGGTTTGCGGATCTACCCGTGTTACCCACATCAGTGCGCCGCTTGCAACAAACGATCGCGTCTCCTACTTGTGATATTACCGCAATCGCTGACACCATTAGCCATGAACCTGCGTTAGTAGCCCGTGTTTTTCAAATCGCTAATTCGTCTTATTTTGGTTTTCGGCGACACACAGAATCATTGTCTGAAGCGGTAGGGCGGTTAGGTGCGACTTTGATAGAAACGATCGCCGTATCACTGCTTTGTCATCATACTCATCACTATGTATCAAGACACGAGCATCAGAAAGTAGCCGAGCAAGCTTTAAGAGTGAGCTGTATTGCACAACTTTTAGCCAAACAATTCGAGTGTTCTCGGCTTGATCAAGATCGCGTATTTGTCGCTAGCTTACTGACTTCTATAGGAACACTGATTTTATTAGAAGAGGGAGCTGCGTTAGATGCTGTGGACAGCTTTATCGGTTTACAAAATGGTTACGCTGACTCACACATTATTGCCGCTTATGTGCTAATTATCTGGGGATATGATATCGAGATCGGCGATATTATTTTAAATCAAGGCAAATCGGATTTTCCTGAGGATAAGTTGCTCTTACTGGGCAGTATTGTGGGTTTAGCAACACGTATTGAGATAAGTAGCAATGATGTTGATTATCAGGCCATTATGGATAGCGTACCTGACGTTGTGGCGGCTGTGTTGAATGAGCTAAAACCTATGTTTATCGAGTAATCAATGATTACTCTGAGACGTGATAGAAGGGAATAGACATGGTGATTAAGGTCACAATAGCCGACGACATCAAAAATGTCGAGAAAAGCGGTAATCAGGGCAATGCCTGAAGAGTGGGATATCGAGATCAACGAAGCTCAAAATGGCAAAGAAGCGTTAGTCCATTACCAAAATGGTTGTGCCGAAATGATGTTTTTAGACTTAATTACGAAGCCGATTATGACTACACACGCCAATTGTTTTTTTGGTGATATGGATGGCGAACTTGTGACCTTGATGAGTCGCTGTGGGTGTGAGCTGATAGTCAACGATTTACAGCAATCGACAGGTGATACGCAACATGTCGTGAGTCTGGAGGATAGTACATTGGATAAGGTACTCACTCATCTGGATGAGTTGATGTAGGAGTCTGCAATGGGAAAAAGTCGCTTACTGCTTTCAGATTTGCTTGATCAATTCTCTTTTGCTCTGTGTATAGTGCGGCAGGATTATGTCATTGTGAAGGCCAATGACTATTTCCAATCTCGAGTCATTTTTGATGGTGATGTGATGCAGGGAAAGAACATCCTCGAACTGTTCCCCCATTCTGCTGACTACTTGAAACGGAAAATTGATACTGCCTTAGTGATTGAAACATCAAGCTTTAGCCGTTGGGAGCAGAAGCCTCATCTGCTGCCTTTTAAAGGCTCTCGCCCGTTATCGGGTGAGGAAGATCAGATGTACCAAGACTTAGAAATCATCCCGATTCACAGTGATGATGGTGTTATTGAACATGTCTGTATCTGTGTTTACGACGTGACAATACAAGCGAGCCAACAGCAAGAACTCAAGCGCATTTCTCACCAATTAGAGCAAGAGCATCAAGCGCAAAAAGTGTTGATTAAAAAACTGGAAGACGCCCAAGGGCAACTCCGCCAATCCGAGAAAATGGCCTCTATTGGTCTGCTTTCTGCAGGCATTGCTCATGAGATAAATAACCCTGTTGGTTTTATTACGTCAAATATTCAAACGCTTAGTGACTATTTTCAAACGCTGGCCGCCGTGTTAGAAGAGATCAAAAAACAAGTGTCACAGGCCAATGATACTGCGTTAGTGACAAGTTGTGAGGCCTTATTAAAGGAGAAGCAGATAGATTTTATTTTAGAAGATACTGCAGATTTGATCTCCGAATCTTTAGAAGGATCATCGCGCGTAATGGCGATTGTCAAAAATTTAAAAGAGTTTTCGCACGTTGATGGTTCAGAGTGGAGTTATGCCAATCTAGAAAGTTGCATCGAATCAACACTCAAAATTATTAATAACGAGATTAAATACAACATTACGCTAGAAAAAATTTATCAAGAAAACGTGCCTGATGTGTATTGTCAGCCCATGCAGATCAACCAAGTTCTATTGAACATTTTAGTGAACGCCAGTCAGGCGATCCATGGGGAGGGTACTATCACTATTTCATTGTCTAAATGCAATGATAAGCAGGTTGAAGTGCGTATCAAAGATACTGGAAGTGGCATCCCCGATGCGATTAAAGACCGTATCTTTGAACCTTTTTTTACCACAAAAGCGGTAGGATCCGGTACTGGATTAGGGTTGTCAGTTTCGTACGGGATCATCAATAGCCATAAAGGGAACATCGCAGTACATAGTGAAGTGAATCAAGGAACAGAATTCATTATTACTCTGCCAGTTAACCCAATAGAAGTGGCTACATCAATAACGGAATAGTGATTATTGTCAGTTAATTATGGGGTGTACATGTGGGCAGGATGCAGCATTTGGACGAAAACAAACCTTTTCTTGATCAAAAAAATGGTGTGGAGTCATCCTTTCATCACATCATGTTGTCTTTGCTTGAGGTGCTTTTTTCTACCCAGTCTCAAGATGACAAATTAGATGAGATGATCGAGCTTATTCAGCAACTTTTCCCAAATACTCATGTTGCTCTTTTTTTCTACTATTCAGAGCGAAAGCTACGTGTTTTACGAGCTAGCATGCCCTTGAGCGATGATGTTTTGCAAAATCTCTACCCAGTCATCTCCGACGATGAGTTTTGCTACTTTTCTAAATTTTCGAATCACCAAGGTGAAGCATTTAGCCTCTATCAACAAGATTTCCCCGAATGGGAAAGTGGTGTGACATTCACCGTTTCCTCTCCAACGCGTCGTTATAGCTTATTCATCGCTCGCACCCAGTGTGATGCGTTTGACGAAAAAGAATTAGAAATCATTCAAGAAGGAATGCTTTTAGCCAAAATGGCTTTAAAGCTACTGACCTCAGTGCAAGGAAACGGTAATCATCAACGTAATTTGCAAGATGAGAAGTTGGCTTCTCTAGGAAAGTTAGCGGCAGGGGTTGCACACGAAATCAATAATCCTTTAGGTTTTGTAATGAGCAATTTCAGTACATTAAGTGCTTACCTTACACAAATTAAGGCACACCCACTGATACTTCAAATGAAAGACAGTGAATTAGGCGAGATGCTTGATGACAGTGAGTCAATCATTGTTGAAAGCCTAGAGGGGCTCTCTCGGATTAAAAATATCGTCGCGAGCTTGAATGTCTATTATCACGTTCCTGGGTTATCGGTCGGTATGGTTGATCTAAGGGACGTTGTGAGCTCAGCAATCAATATGGTTTTGAGTGAAATGAAGCTGAAAGATCGCTTGAATTATGAGACACCTAAAATCCCTTTCTATGTGTTAGGACAAACCCATAAACTGCAACAAGTACTGATCAATTTATTAGTTAATGCATTGCAATCATTCCCTTCACCCGAGGGAGAGGTGGACGTTGTATTGATGATTGAAGATAGCCGACTAATCAAGAATAAGCCCAATATCTGCCTATCAGTGTGTGATAGCGGTAAGGGAATTAGCGCGGAAGATTTAATGTGTGTTTTTGACCCCTTTTTTACGACTAAACGTGTCGGTGATGGTGCGGGGCTTGGATTATCTGTAGCGAAAGAGATCATTGAAGAACACCTCGGAAAAATTGATATTCAGTCGACCGTAGGTAAAGGAACTTGTGTTTACCTTCGTTTTCCTCTCTATGTGACTTCTCATCATTCGATGAAAGAACTGGGGTAGTTGTATGTTTCGATATAAAAAAATTTGCTGGTTGATGATGAGTCAGCAGTGCTTAAAGCGTTAACTCGCTAATTTAAGCCACATTTTGCTGTGATTCATTGTGCAAATAACGTAACTGAAGCACTGAAAATGTTAGAACAACACCCGTTCGAAACTGGAAAGATGTTTATCAATGGGCAATTTTATAAATTGTTGACTAAGCTGACTGATAGATTAAAAACCTTAGGCGGCTCTATTATTCAGGGGGGAGTTGGTGAGTCAGGCCTTATCACCAGATGACGTGGTCAGTTATTTGTCGAGAGTGGAGAGGTAATACTATGGATACGATTGCGCAACCCGTTACAAAAAGTAACAACAAACTAACCCTTCTCTTGCTTGATGACGAAAGTGACATTCTTAAAGCTCTCAATCGTGTTCTGCGTTTGGATTATGACGTGGTCACCTTTAACGCTGGTCAAGAAGCTTTGGACT
>AEZC01000062.1 GCA_000257205.1 Vibrio ordalii ATCC 33509
ACCACCAACACGCTCAAACTCAAAGGTGAGTTTTTTTACATAACCAAGCTTTTCAATGCCTTGGTCTGTTACGACAAGCACGCGTTCAATACCCATCAAAGAAACCGAATAACAGAGTTGCTTGAGCGATTCTTTACCAATAAACAAGGTTGGCTTGGAGATGGGTAGAATCGCTGCGGCCAATTTGAGCACTTTCATATATAGCTTATGCTGCCACTGCTGGTACTTGATCTCCATGATTGGTCTCGAGTTGTGAAGTTCTATTAGCTAGACTAGGCAATACAACGAGTTATCTCTACCTAGAAAGTCAAATTTTGCAAGATAAGGCAAATAATCGCTGATCATTATTAGATTTAACGCCAACTTAAGCTCGCATTTTAATGCAAACCTTGTAAAATCCACCTCGCTCACTTTTTATACTTATAATTGAAATCATTAGCTGAGTACTCTGCACATAATTTTATGTGTCATAAAATAATCGACACGTCGTTTGGCTTTCGTCTTTGAGGTGCATTCCCTGCACTCAAATGGCATTCAAAAATTGTATTTTATTCAACCAATTACTGTAGAAGTCATGAACGAAGATAAGTTTACCAATGTCTATCGCTTGCCTGGTTCATTGCAAATTCGCATAGCCACATGGCAGCAAACCTTTAAAGGCACTTCTGATTTAGTGCTTCATCAAGTATTAACCGCTAGAAATAATCAGTATAAACAGGCTGACTTTTGGCCTAAGGGCTGGTGTGTGAATCTGTTTGATGAGAGCGATATTTCCATTACGCAGCACGGTACTTACATTCAAACCAGTATGCGAACGATGATTGATCGCAAAATATCGTATAAGCGCGTTTATCTCTCTCGGCTACCTTTAGAAAAAGCCGAGCCCGCCTTGCTTCGCTTTAAGAAAGAGTGGATCCGCAACTACAATAATGTCGCCCAAGAGTATAACAAGAGGAAAAAGAAAGAGTTTATGGCCTTTGCCAGAGAAGAGGTCGAAACACTTTATCCTGCCATCCCTAAAGAACCTTTTGATAAAGCGCTATGGAACCGTTTAGTGGTTTCGATTGTTGGTCACGCCAATAAATTCAACGT
>AEZC01000063.1 GCA_000257205.1 Vibrio ordalii ATCC 33509
TGTTTCATAAGAGGAAATCATGTTTACATTGGATGTTGATACAGACCTAAAGCTTGCTTTGGTTGATCCTAAATTTGCGCCTCAATATCTCGAAATTGTTAGTAGATATCGTGAGTATTTGAGCCAATGGTTAGCGTGGCCTCCTCATGCAAACAGCGAAGAGTTCTTCCTAAGTTTTATCAAACGCTCATTACATGATTATGCCGATGGTAAATCGCTTGTTTGTGGCATGATTTATAAAGACAAATTGGTCGGAAACATAAGTTTTAACAGCATTAGCTATCAACTGAAAAAAGTGGAAATGGGTTATTGGTTAAGCTCTGACTATCAAGGTAAAGGGATCGTTAGTAGGTCAGTGCTGAAACTGGTAGACGTTGCATTTACCGACTTGGACATGGAAAAAGTTCAAATATCGGCTGCAACGGGAAATCAGCCAAGTCGAAACGTGTGTGAGCGTTTAGGATTCGTGCTTGAGGGGACAATTACTCGTGCAGAAAACTTAAATGGTCGCATCGTAGATCATGCGGTTTATGGCTTAGATCGTACATCGTGGCCAGAAACATAACAAACGCCTCAAGAGGGACTGTCAACGCGTGGCGTTTCCAGTCCCATTGAGCCGCGGTGGTTATGGTTGTTGTGTTTGAGTTTAGTGTAATGCGTTGCCAGCCCCTTAGGCGGGCGTTATGTCCCCCTAGAAAAATAGGAAACTTCAGTGATCAATAACTTATTTATAGTTGAGTTTTTTACGCAAATATTAGCAGCGTACAAAGGTGGG
>AEZC01000064.1 GCA_000257205.1 Vibrio ordalii ATCC 33509
GCCGGAGGAGGCTAAGTTATGACGTACATTACAGATATTTAATAAGATTTACACTCCTTGACGTTCGAGTGTTGTATAAGCAGTTACAATTCAAGCTGTCTATTTCTTGTTGAATAAAAACCATGAAAAACACGTCTATTCTTTCTTTAATGATGGTTACTTTGCTTACCACACCGTTAAGTTCGTTTGCTGCGCAAGCCTCGCAGGCCGTTGCGGTGGTCGCAGAGCGGGTGGCAACTCATCAAGTATCTCAGTCCCTTTCTCTGATTGGTAAATTAGAAGCTGAACGCGCAGTGGAGATCTCATCCGAAGTTTCGGGAAAGTCAGTCATATTGCGATTAAAGCCAATCAAGAGGTCAAGAAAGGTCAGCTCTTAATTCAGCTTAATGATGATAAAGCCAAAGCCGCACTTTCAGAGGCTCAAGCCTATTTGAACGATGAACAGCGTAAGTTGAAAGAGTTTGAACGTTTGGTCAAACGGAACGCCATTACCCAAACGGAAATCGATGCGCAAAAAGCGAGTGTTGATATTGCTCAAGCACGTTTAGATGCAGCCAACGCAAATTTAAACGATCTGCACATTAGTGCGCCATTTAATGGCACCGTTGGTTTTATT
>AEZC01000065.1 GCA_000257205.1 Vibrio ordalii ATCC 33509
GCGTTGCTCGCCTATGAAAATACACCGAAAAAAACGTGGATTTGGTTGTTTTTTGTCAATATCTATCCATTTCTTATCGCGGCATTACTCGGCCTCGAAGTTGTTGAAACGCATAAGTGGGGAGGCTTATTAGTTACGCTAATCATTGCCTTAGTTGGGATTGTTGTTTCGTTACCGATTGGCGTTGTATTGGCGTTGGGCCGGCGTTCCGAGATGCCCATTATTCGCAGCCTATGTACCGTTTACATCGAGGTGTGGAGAGGAGTACCACTGATTACAGTTTTGTTTATGGCATCCGTGATGCTTCCTCTGTTCCTCTCGCAAGGCTCGGAAACGGATAAACTGGTTAGGGCATTAATTGGGGTGGTCATGTTCAGCTCAGCTTATATGGCAGAAGTGGTTCGTGGTGGTTTACAAGCGATACCTAAAGGTCAATATGAAGCCGCCGATGCGTTAGGTTTAAGTTACTGGAAAAAGGCCAGTTTGATTATTTTACCGCAAGCGCTGAAGATCACGATCCCTTCTATCGTTAATACCTTCATTGGCTTATTTAAAGATACCAGCTTAGTGCTCATTATCGGGATGTTTGACGTACTCGGTATTGGACAAGCTGCCAATACCGATCCGGATTGGTTAGGCTTTTCTACTGAAAGTTATATATTTGTCGCATTAGTGTTCTGGGTGTTCTGCTTTTCTATGTCGAGATATTCGATATGGCTTGAAAACAAACTCCATACTGGTCACAAACGATAACTACAAATCAAGGACGTATTATGACGCAGCAACGCAACCTCGCACCTTCTGAAGAAATCATGATTCAGATTAATGATATGAATAAATGGTACGGTGAATTTCATGTACTAAAGAACATCAATCTTACCGTTAAAAAAGGCGAAAAGATCGTTATTTGTGGCCCTTCAGGCTCAGGGAAATCGACCATAATTCGCTGTATTAACCGCTTGGAAGAGCACCAAAAAGGACAAATCGTCGTCGCGGGCAACGAACTGACAGAAGATCTTAAAAATATCGAAGCCGTGCGACGCGAGGTCGGTATGTGTTTCCAACATTTCAATCTTTTTCCGCATTTAACCGTGTTAGAAAACTGTACACTCGCTCCAATTTGGGTAAAAAAGATGCCTAAAGGAGAAGCTGAAGCGGTTGCGATGAAGTACTTGGAACGCGTGAAGATTCCCGATCAAGCAGACAAATATCCCGGTCAACTTTCTGGCGGTCAGCAGCAACGAGTTGCGATTGCACGCTCATTGTGCATGAACCCACAGATTATGTTATTTGATGAACCAACATCTGCACTTGACCCGGAAATGGTACGGGAAGTATTAGATGTTATGGTTGAACTCGCAGGAGAAGGCATGACGATGCTTTGTGTTACCCATGAAATGGGTTTTGCAAAAGAAGTCGCCGATCGCGTTATTTTCATGGATGCCGGCGAGATCATTGAAGAAAATAACCCTGTTGAATTTTTTGAAAACCCTCAATCTGATAGGACGCGCAATTTTCTCTCTCAAATTCTTCATCATTAATACATTCGCAACGAACAAAACGAGAGGTGAATATCACCTCTCGTTTTGTTTACATGCATAGACACATGGTGTTACACATTCCTTAACATCTAACTGACTATTTTTATTACAATTTACACAGAACAAATACGATACAGGGCTTGCTTTTTAGCTCATTCAGCCCCATAAATGTACATACAAACATAAACCCTTACGAGGAAGATTATGAACAGCCCTATGTTTACTCGCTCAGCTAGCTTAGAGAGCACACTACAAACCAATAAAGTGTTGAAGAATACTTACTTCTTGCTTTCAATGACTCTTATCACTAGTGCTATTGCTGCGATGGCAACAATGGCAATGCAGATTTCACCATTCATGGCACTCGCTATGCAATTGGGGGCAATCGGTATTCTGTTCTTCGTTATGCCTAAAGCCATTAACTCCTCTTCAGGTATTGTATGGACATTTGTGTTCACGACATTAATGGGGGGAGCTCTGGGCCCAATGCTTAATCACTATGCGGCAATCCCGAATGGCTCTAGCATTATTGCTCAGGCACTCGGTCTTACTGGCCTTGTTTTTATGGGCTTATCGGCTTATACCATTACGACTAAAAAAGACTTTTCATTCATGAGAAGTTTTTTAATGGCAGGCCTAATTATTGTCATCGTTGCCGCGATTATTAATATTTTTGTTGGCTCTACCGTTGGTCAACTAGCGATCAGCAGCATCGCGGCGCTCGTGTTTTCTGGTTTTATCCTATTTGACACAAGCCGCATCGTACGAGGTGAGGAGACAAACTACATTAGTGCTACCATCTCAATGTATCTAAATATCCTGAACTTGTTCACAAGCTTATTGGCTATCCTAGGCATTATGAACGACGACTAATTTACGTCGACATTTTGTCCAAACGAGCCCGCAAGCCACAGCTTGCGGGCTTTTTGCTTTCTAAACAGTTGAGATCACACATTCACTACGCTACCCTAAACGCGGATTTTTAATCGAGTAATAAAGATGTTTGAATACAATGGTAAAACCGTCGAAACTGATGCTCAGGGTTACCTCCTAGACCATACCCAATGGGAAGAAGGGATGATCCAGACGCTGGCCAGTCAGGAAGATATCGAGTTAACAGACGCTCATCTAGAAGTCATTTTGTTCGTGCGCCACTTTTATGAAGAGTTTAATACTTCACCCGCAGTGCGTATGTTAGTCAAAGCGATGGAAAAAGCGCATGGTCCGGAAAAAGGCAATAGCAAATATCTATTCAAACTCTTTAAAAAAGGCCCGGCCAAACAAGCAACTAAACTTGCTGGGTTACCAAAACCTGCCAAATGCTTGTAGTGCGAAACTAAGCCCCAAGCAACTTAACCATACAAAGTACAAAGCGTTGCTACTTTTAAAGTATTTCGAATCCGCTATATTTTTCAGTATAAGAAAGAAGTGATTCACACGACACAGACATTACTTTCGCCGTTTTGGGGCCTTGTTGAAGCCACTGATAAAACTGCTCAAAATTTTCACTATTCCCAATGGCGATAACTTCAACCTCGCCGTTATATAAATTTTTGGCATAGCCTGTTAAGCCTAGCTTTAGTCCTTGATGAGCGGTGTGATAACGAAAACCAACCCCTTGGACCCTGCCTGTCACGATAAACTTGTCGCACTGTTGAGCCATTTGGATCCCTCTCTATGTTTAAATACTCAATCATTTATCTACTAAAATGCGTCTTCACCATAATGAAAGAAATGGCAATGGGTTAATTTGATGTACATCCCATAGACACTCTCCCCAAACAATTTCCTTTATTTACGTTTGACGCTCGCTCTTTGTTTGCTTTCCATTACCTTTTCTATGAAAATACGCCCCCATTTTGAATATTCATCGAGTAATGTATGACAGCTGCAATCTATCTAGTTAAAGGCCGTGAAAAATCTTTGCGCCGTAAACATCCATGGGGTTTTTCCCGAGGGATCAGCAAGGTAGAAGGTGAGCCTCGCCTTGGAGAGACCGTCGACGTTTATACTCATGATAATCAGTGGTTATCAAAAGCAGCCTATTCCCCTACGTCTCAAATTCGAGCTCGCGTCTGGAGCTTTGAGAAGCAGGAGATCAATGTCGATTTTTTTGTGAAACGGCTCGAAGATGCACTGTTAGTTCGCCAGGAGATTATTGAACGAGATGGTCTTACAGGCTTTAGGCTGATTGCAGCAGAATCAGATGGGTTGCCGGGTATTACTATCGATAAGTATCAAGATTATCTAGTATGCCAACTGCTTAGCGCAGGGGCTGAATATCATAAAACGAATATTGTTAAAGCGCTGACAATCGTTTTCCCAGAGTGCCATGTTTACGAACGTTCAGATGTTGCCGTTCGTAAAAAAGAAGGTTTGGAAGAACGCATGGGCGTGCTGCATGGCGATGAGCCGCCACAATCAGTCATTATCGAAGAAAATGGCGTAAAAATTAGCGTCGATATTGTTGGTGGACACAAAACAGGCTTTTATCTAGACCAACGTGACAGCCGCCAGAAATCAATAAAATATGTGAAGGATAAAGATGTCCTTAACTGCTTTTGTTATACCGGAGGCTTCGGTCTGTACGCTCTTAAAGGCGGTGCCAAACGCGTAATTAACGCCGACGTCTCACAACCTGCATTAGATACCGCCAAATACAATGCAGAGATCAATCAATTCGATATCTCCAAAAAACGTGCTGTATTTTTAAATGCCGATGTTTTTAAATTATTGCGAGAATACCGTGATCAAGGAACGCTGTTTGATGTGGTGATCATGGATCCACCTAAGTTTGTCTCGAGTAAAAATAACCTGACCTCCGGTGCAAATGGTTATAAAGACATCAATATGTTAGCAATGCAAATTTTAAAACCGGGTGGCACCTTACTCACTTATTCATGCTCTGGTCTTATGGGCACCGATCTCTTCCAAAAAATCATTGCAGATGCGGCGCTTGATGCCGGTCGCAGCGTTAAATTTGTTGAGAGGTTCGAGCAAGCCGCTGACCACTTAACAGATTCAGCCTACCCTGAAGGGTTTTATCTAAAAGGGTTCGCCTGTAAGGTGTTGTAAGCCGTATTTTATAGGCAGCAAGAAAAACCGGAGCTCTAATCAAGCTCCGGTTGTCGTTATTTTAGTCCTTTAAATGGTTTAGATTATCCATCAAGCTACTGGTGATATCCGCAGCTGACGCACCATCAAAGTCCACGGTCAATGTTTGACCTGATTTGACAATCGTTAGGTGCGATTCATGTTCATTTCCTGTCACACGAATAGACACACCGTCCACAAAACCTTGATGATCTGCACTACTCAGCCCATCAAGTAATACTGTGATTTCGTCTTTAGACATGTCTTCGAACAAATCAGAGAAATCTAAAGAATCCCCTTCAGAACGATTGAAGTCTGTAACATGGTCAGTCGCAGTTTCCATCTCAACCCATTTAAAGATATCTGCACCATCACCACCAGTAAGGATATCATTGCCTAAGCCGCCAATTAGAACATCATTCCCAGCACCACCATCTAGAATATCATTACCAGTACCACCGCGAAGGCCATCGTTCCCTTCGCCACCGTAGATATGGTCATTACCCGAGCCTCCAAAGAGAAGATCTGTACCTCCTTGGCCGAATATACGATCATCGCCACCACCACCATGAGCTATATCGACGTAAGCATTACTAGCTCCGGGGATATTGAGTGCGCTGTCTTCGTTATTGGCATCTTGTAGCCAAGAGCCATCAAGCCCAGTCCCAAAACGATCCAAAAGATCGGAAGCCGCCATCTCTTTTAGATGAGCCTGTGTATGGTTATCCAAGCCGTCAACATGACTATCACCAAGATAAATAATGTCATCTCCTTTTCCGAGATAGACATAATCACCACCATCGCCTACATCCACGACTAAACCTTTTTCAGCATGATCGTGATAAGTCACCGACGATGAACCGACACCCGATGTTGACCACTGCACTTTTTGATTTGACGTAGTGGAATCGTATAGCTGTATCGAATCAATGCTATTTCCTTCAGCTTTAATGTCATGCCCAACAACAAATGTTAGTGAACTTGAGCTTGTATCACCATCGTTATCTTTTAATGTATAGTCGAAAACCAATTGGGTATCCGATGAAATAGTTGCCCCAAAGAACTGGTAACTGCCATCATCTAAATCAATAATTAACGAGTGCTTATCATTAATATAAATTGACAAAGTATTGGTTGCAGGATCAAAACCATGAGTCAGAGCTGAAGATTTCCCCGCAACTGATATCGATTGACCATCATCAAGATCATCTTTCTCAATGGTGTTAAAGTTTTTCACACCATTTTTCCAATCGTATCCTTCGGGTACACCATCAGATAAGAAATAACTCACATTGCTAGCGCCACTTAATGGCCCACCATAACCGAGACCAGACCATTGATTCTGTGCCAATTCAATAGCGTGGTCATAATCTGTCCCTCCATGAGCCGTTAGGCCCATTATGTAGTTTTTGGCTTGTTCAACCGTCATCCAGTAAGAGGAACCATTATGGTAAGGAGAAGCTGTTGCATTAAATAACAGCAATTGGACCTGAGTCTGACCAATAGCTTGATATTGATCTAATAACTGTACCGCTGATTCTTTCATCACTTGAAGACGAGTTTTACCGTTGCCAGCCTCCCAAGCCATAGAACCCGACACGTCTAAAATCAACTGAACATTGGCGCCTTGTCTAGTCTCCGATTCTAAGACATGCAAAATGTCTCTTGCTAGCGGCGCATCATCTTCAATGACGAGAGTAACAACGCCAGTACCGATTGCTCCTGCCGCATTTTCCGCTTCAAGTGGGATCTCGATAGCTAAATGATCTTCACCTGCCTTATCTGGATGATCAATAGGTGCGTGTAACACACTATTTACTTTACCTTGATCATCTAACGCAAACTCGACAACCTTAATACCATTTGCAGAACCAGTGAGCATCTGTTTATCTGACGATAATGACCAAGTGATTGCAACACCATTAGATGTGTATTGATCACTCGGTAGACCAATGGACAATTGAGTAACGTTGGAAAGACTTAACTGCCCATCAGCTGAAGCTTGGTTAGTCGTATCTTGTGAACCAGTGACGGATGCGTCATCTGCTATACCGCCTTGTAAGCCTTCTTCAGAAACATTGATCGTCAATTCACCAATAACAGGCGGAGACACAGGCTTGACCGCAAAACCAAGCACAGCACTGTCACCATCGGCATCAGTAACTTTCACTTGGAAATCAATATCTCCATCACCTACCGGCGATTGTATATTTTGATACTGGTAAAACTCCCATTTTCCCGTTGTCGGTGTAAACTCGAGTTTGAAGACTAAATGCCCTTCTGCATCTTTACCAGTAAGAGTATTTGCCCCTACTAATTCAACAGTAATATCAGAGCCAGTAACCGTTTTGAGTGTCGCAGACTCATCTAGGCCAACTAATTGCAGTGCCCCTCGACCATCGGCCCCCCATAGCGGTTCAACGACACCAGAACCATAAGCAATTGGCTGCGGCGCATCCGCACCAAGAAACTCGATATTTTTAACGGTAAAGTCACTATTATCTTTATGATTAAACGAGTTACCATTGTCAGTAGCTTTGATAACCATCGTATCAAAACCACCCTGCTGTACAGAAAAGTCTTTAGCGTAATCTCCACTGTTTTCATCAGAGGTAAAACTTTGAGTTGCAATCAGCTTTCCATCTAGCCAAAACTCAACAATCCCACTTTCACGCTCACCACCAAACATTTTACTAAACTCAATTTTCGCACCATAAGCTACCGTGTTAGGATCGAGTTTAATAACCAACTCTTCGGATGCAGAACTGCCATCTGAAAACTTCCGAAAATCAACTTCATTAGCAAGATTATGGTACGGAGAACCCTTACTACTAACGCCTATACCTTCGCTGTCACCATTAATATTTGCACTAACCAAAGTGGACGATAAAGCTGAAGAGAAGCCTTTTGCAGTAATAGTAAATTGACCACCGTCAATCGTAGTCCTATTACCACGGTAACTCGTTAGATCAAACTGGCCAATTAACACATCAGGAATGTCAGTGACTGTGACAGCAACTGGTTCCATCACATGGTCGCTGGGTGCATCATCTTCAATGATGATCGATAGTTTGCTTTCCGTTGTGGCTTGCCCATCTGAAACAAATACGCCAAGATCTAAACTCAGTGTATCTTCTTGAGAACCATCTGGATGGTCGACAGGGATGAGTAAAGTGACTGTATAGTTCCACTCGCCCTTGCCACTAGCATTAGGAGCAGTAAGCTCGATTTCAATAACGGATTTAGAATCACTCCCAGATGTAGACCCTATCAGCTTGTGATTTTGAGCATCCCATTCCCAAACGACTTCCATACCTCCCGACGTGATGCCCTCCGGGCCCGAAAGAGTGATCCCTACGGAGTCACTATCTACATCATCAATTGTGATGGTGCCAGATGCCTTAACTGCGTCGCTTGTATCTGAGGATCCAATATCATCTTGAAGCCCACCAGATAAGCCTTCCTCGGAGAGAAACGCAATGCTTGAGA
>AEZC01000066.1 GCA_000257205.1 Vibrio ordalii ATCC 33509
TTAAACGTTTCATCTGAACACGCTATTTCAAAACAATACTCATATTTAATCTTGGGTGTCGTTTCTCTTTGGTCGGGTTTCACAGGCTCAGGAACATACGTTTCGTCAATACTAGGCTCACTTGCACCACCTCTACTTGGCGCAGCACCACCAGCCGCACCGCCAGACATTTTTGTCCTGGAAAGGTAGGCGTTCTTCGCTTCTGGCGAAAGTGCCTCTTGTCCTTCAGTCGATAATTCCCAAGATTTGCTCATTCCGTTTTGGAGCATCACAGGCTTAGAAGGTGAATCCGTCAGCAAGGCTAACTCACCACTTTTGAGCTTCTCCATAAAACTGGCATAGCTCATCCCCTGAGGGATCGCAGAGCCTAACGCTCTCTCGTCCAACCTTTCGATATCACCTTCGACTTGCTCAAACTCATAGGTCATCAGTTCGGTTAGCTGTACCACTCGATAACTCACAGTCAAATCCATCCGCTACTTTCAATGGGCGTATTCTACCTAACCAGCGGGAATTGCAGGATTTATAACCATAGATTCTGCCTACCAATTGCAAACATTGTGATTTTTATTCAATAAAATATTTATTATTGATGACCACTTAATCATGAATGAATGAATGAATGAATAAGCCACTTTGCAAAGTGGCACATTTATATCAAACATAATAGTCATTGATCATTGCTACTACTTCATTTTAAACGCGTTCCTCCATTTTGATTTAAATCTGTTTACATATTGACAATTGTACAAATGTTTCACACTATCGAAAATAATTAATGATAATAATTATCATTACGTCATAATGTTTATGCGGATAGTGCTCATGAAATCTCTACATAATGTGATGAACGCTTCATCAATCACTCCTTTACCCAATCTCTACCTTCTAGACAAATCATCAGAAACCGATAATCAACGATCAATGGCCGTTCACCAACACAGACAAGATATTCAAAATATCTTGGCGGGTCGTGACTCAAGGATGTTGGTGATTATTGGGCCATGTTCAATCCACGACCCTGAGGCTGCAATTGACTATGCACACAGACTCGCAAAGGCACAAAAACAGTTCAGCAGCACTCTCAAGTTGGTGATGCGAACCTATTTTGAAAAACCGAGAACGCGGACTGGCTGGAAAGGATACATGGTTGACCCTGATCTCAACGGTCAATTTAACTTACTCAAAGGGCTCAACTCTAGCCGTGAATTACTCAAGTCAGTCTTAGCACTAGGTGTACCAACAGCGACTGAGTTTTTAGATACGCATATCGCTCCGTATATCGCGGACCTTATTTGTTGGGGTGCGGTTGGCGCAAGAACCACTGAATCACAACCGCATCGCCAACTCGCGTCAGCATTGCACTGCCCTATTGGTTTTAAAAATGGTACTGACGGCAATACGACAATTGCAATCGATGCGATTCATGCCGCTAACGATTCACATCTGTTGATTATGGCGGGTGAGAATGGACAACCGGTTGCGGTGCAAACTCAAGGTAATCCATATTGCCATATTATTTTACGTGGTGGTGTCACGCCAAACTATGCAAGTCACAGTGTTAAAAGTGCGGCTTATCAATTACACCATAGCCAACTCAGTAGTAGGCTAGTGGTTGACTGCAGCCACGGCAATAGTGGAAAAATCGCTAAGAATCAATTGGATGTAATAAACAACATAGCCCAGCAACTGCTGTCTGGAGAGCGCCACATTGCGGGGGTAATGTGCGAAAGCTTTTTGCAAGGCGGTAGCCAAGCTTTAGATAAAGGCCCGCTCTACTACGGTCAATCGATCACTGATGAGTGCTTAAGTTGGGAGGATACAATGTGCTTTTTAAATACGCTCGATGATGCGGTCGCAACGCTTCAACAGCAGCAATATTGTCAGCCCGCTCCAGTGTAAACGACCACTAAGGTGAAGCTCCTACTTGCTTCACCTTTCCTACCGTCAGCGGCCTTCACCTAATTATCGAGCGTAGCGCCGCCATCCACTCTCAAATCATGCATGGTGATTTGACTTGCTGCATTGGACATCAAAAACATAACAACCCCAACAATGTCTTCGGGCTCCGCCATTTTGCCAAGGGGTATCCCCAAACGGTACTGTTCAAGATTACCTTTTATCACTTCTCTTTCACCATATTCGCTGTTCCATAACTGCGTTTGCATTTCGGTGCGTGTTGAGCCTGGGCTAACGATATTGCATCGAATTCCATCGTTTGCAAGCTCAAGAGCTGCGCACTTGACCAACATATGCAAAGCCGATTTAGATGCCGCATATGCTCCAATATTGAGCCGAGGCGTATTCGCTGAGTTAGAGCCAATCACAATAACATTGCCACGCTGGCGCACTTTCATTCCTATCGTAACCCCTTGCAAAGCGGCTAAGGTGCCAAACGTATTGACATCAAACATCGCTTTGATCTCTGACATCGATAATTCGGTTATTGAACCAAGGTGCAATATGCCAGCGCAGCTGATGAAATGATCAAACTGATAGCGCTCATTCAGTTCTTGTACCCTTTTTTTTACGTCGTCATGATGCTGTAAATCAAGCTCATAGCAATGAAGCTGCTCGGTATAGCGCTCGTTCAAACTCGCTAATTGCTGAGTTAATTGGGGGTGATTTCTATCCGTCGCTACAACTCGATAACCGCTCGCCAGTAAAGATTCCAATACCGCATAACCAATCCCCTGTCCGGCTCCAGTCAATAAAACCGTTTCGTCTAATTTCATCATTTTCCTAACTTTACTCCGTTAAATCCACACTAAACCATAGCCATAACCGAATCTCATCCTCAGTTAATAACATTAATTATCATTTGTTATTGATAATTATTATCATATATAATCTGCGTACTTTAGTGGTTTGTAAAATAATAAGCAATTAGGCGTAACACGTTATTAATGGAGTTTTGGTGATGAAACGTGAAGTTATTGGGTTTTCAAAAATGGCTAATCAGCTATTGGATGAGCACTTAAAAGAATCTCCCTTCTTTTTTGCTTCGCCTCACAACACCATGCTTGGCGTGGGAATTGCTCATCAGTTCAATCAGGCGATCCCATTCTGTGAGCTGGCGGATCAAGCAACCAAGATGCTAGAAGCAGCAAAAACAGATGAGTACGACAATCCTATTTTATTTGCGACGATTCCTTTTAATGAAGAGACGGCGACGCGTTTCTTTATTCCAGAAAAGCTCTATGTTTCTGGTAGCCCGCGGGCCAGTGAAAAAGAGGAGCAGCAGAGCCACAAAGCGACCATTGTTTCACCGCCAACAGGCAACGACTACAAACAAGGAGTCACAACCTTACTTGAGCTGTTTAATACCACCGAACTATCAAAAGTGGTGCTATCACGTTTAGTGAAACTCTCGACTCCGCAACACATCGATCAAACTCGTTTATTGCGTAATCTGTTGTCCATCAATCGCAATGGCTACACTTTTTCTACTGAAATTGACCCTAACGCCAAGTTAATGGGCGCCAGTCCCGAGTTGTTGTTGGCGAAGAAAGGCGGGTTTATCGTTTCTAACCCCCTAGCGGGCTCGCGGCCTAAATCAAACAACGCGGTGCAAAACCAACAGCGCTCCGCTTCATTACTTGATACGCAAAAAGATCTGAATGAACATGCCTTCGTCGTCGAGGAAGTCGAGAAAGTACTCAGCCGCTACTGCCATAACTTATTTACCCCTATGGTTCCATCAGTGATTGAAACCGAAACGATGCTGCATTTATCAACAGTGCTTGAAGGACAAGCCGATGATCCGATGATTAACTCGCTACGCATTGCAGCAGAGTTACACCCCACACCCGCAGTGTGTGGTTATCCAAGATTATCGGCTTACCAAGCGATTAAGCAGATCGAAACCTTCGACCGCGGCTACTTCACTGGCATGATCGGTTGGTGCGACGCTCGGGGGAATGGCGAGTGGGTTGTCACGATACGCTGCGCGGAAGTGAGCCAAAATGAGATGAGTGTGTTCGCTGGAGCTGGCATTGTGAATGAATCCTCACCGCAGAGTGAACTCGATGAAACAGGGGCAAAAATGAGCACCATTTTGAAAGCCGCTGGGATTGAAATTGATGAATTACTTACCGCCTAAGGAGTGGTCATGAATAATCTTAACCCGACCGATTTTACCCCTTGGCCTGAGCAATTCAGCCAGCGCTATCGTGAACAAGGCTACTGGCAACAAAGAACCTTATTTGATTATTTCAGTGATTCCGTCAAAAAAAGCCCTGACGCCATCGCACTGATTGATGAGTTCGGCCAGTACAGCTATCAAAATTTATATCAGAAAATGATAAGCCTTGCGGCTGGCTTGAGCTCCCTAGGTTTGCTGCGGGGTGATAATGTCGTACTACAAATGGCCAATCGTGCTGAATTCTATCTCTGCTTTTTTGCCTTGACCATGCGGGGCATTAAACCTGTCCTTGCTCTGCCAGCGCACCGCTATCTAGAGCTGAGCTATTTTTGCCAACATACTCAGGCCAAAGCCTATATTTTTTCAGACGATATCGTGGGCTTTGACGCACAGCAAACCGCTCAGAAACTACGAAGTAGTTGCCCTTCTCTCTTGCATGCCATTGTTTGCGGTCAATCCTCACACGAGCAAATTCAGGAATTAGATACGCTTTACCACTGCGGAGAAGACGATCCTATTACTGATTCGGTCTTTGCTGATCAAGTGGCTTTTTTTCAGCTTTCCGGCGGAACGACCGGTACTCCCAAATTGATCCCTCGTACGCACAATGACTACGCTTATAGCGTACTTGGTAGCATTCAAATTTGTCAGTTTGATCCACACACGAGGTATTTGTGTGTTCTTCCCGTTGCACATAACTTTCCACTCAGCTCGCCCGGTGCACTGGGCGTCTTTTATGCCGGCGGTTGTGTCGTGCTCGCTTCCGATACCACACCGCACACCGCTTTCCGTTTAATTGAGAAACACCACATTACTGTCGCAGCGCTAGTGCCACCGTTAGCGCTACTGTGGATGAAATACGCCGAGTCCGCTACAGAAAACATCGCGAGCCTCACTCTGGTACAAGTCGGCGGAGCGAAGTTTAGTGAAGCCGCAGCAATGCGCTTACCGACGACTCTTCACTGTCAATTACAGCAAGTGTTTGGAATGGCTGAAGGGTTGGTTAATTACACACGACTTGATGACCCACTCAGCGTGATTGTTACTACTCAAGGACGTCCAATTTCAGCTGATGATGAAGTGATGATAATCAACGATGAGGGTGAGCCCGCCGCCATGGGTGAGGAAGGCTTGCTCATGACCAGAGGCCCTTATACGATTCGAGGTTATTACCGAGCTCCAGAACATAACCAGCGCTCATTCACCGACCAAGGCTTCTATATCACAGGTGACAGAGTGCGTAGGACGGCTGAGGGCAATATTATCGTCACGGGACGAGAGAAAGATCAGATTAATCGTGGTGGTGAAAAAATCGCAGCCGAAGAGGTTGAAAACCTGCTACTTCAACATCAGGATGTTCATGATGTGGCTTTGGTTGCTATTGCTGATGAGTTTCTTGGTGAACGCAGTTGCGCCATTGTCGTTCCAGATAACGGTAAAACGCTCAAACCCATTACTCTGAAACGATTTTTACACGCTCAAGGATTAGCAGAATTTAAGATCCCTGATCACATCCATTTCGTCGATGAATTACCCAAAACCCCTGTGGGCAAAGTCAACAAAAAATGGTTAAGAACGCAATACTCTCACTAATCATGGCAATACAGGCGCTCAAAATAACGTGAAGATGGAAAAGCCGATATCGTCGATATCGGCTTTTACTAGGCGATGCGTTCTCTTTCGCTAGTCTAGTCGCCCAGTATACTCAAACCGGTTGCTCTTCAGTGGAACGCGTGTCCGTGACTTGATGTGACGACTGAGCAACAACACTGGGTTCCATCACATGCCACCACTCTCTTAAAGTTGAATATTTAATCATCTCTGAAAAGGCGCACCCTATGCCCATCTTGCGCCATGATTCAAATAAGGTAACCGCGCGGATAGAATCTAAGCCAAGAAAAGTGAGCTTCTCATCCACATCCACTTCATCTAAATCGAGATCCAATAGCTCAGCCACTTGCTGACGCATCTGTTCAAGGCTCAATAATCTGGTCTCTTGACTGTGGATCATTTGTGGTTTTAGTGCCTCAAGCGAAGTCACGCAGCCAACACGCTCTGTGATGTATTTCAACGTATGATGATGATCTTCCAAAGAGAAGTCAGCCACAGCATCACCGACCACAAAAGGCTGTATATCCAACATAAAAGCATCTAACGCCGTAGATAAGATACCTATATGTGCATATACACCCACAATGATCAACTGGTCACGCTGTGTCTCTTTCATCCACTCCAGCAGCGGCGTTTTCTTAAACGCGCTATAACGCCATTTGGTGTATTGAATATCCCCGTCTTCAGGTGAAAGCTCAGACACAATCTCGGTATCTTTTGTCAGCCCTGTTCCCCAAAAATCAGTCAGTAACGCTCTCTCTACAGGGTCTTGATTAGGAGGTTGTGCTGTGTACACCACGGGGATATTGGCCTGACGGGCCAGTGATTTCAGCTCTGAAATATTCGCTAATAACTCAGGAACGGGTGCCTGAGACTGATCAAAAAAGTTAATAAAATACTTTTGCATATCGTGAATGAGCAGTACCGCTCTATCGGCTTGGACATGCCAATGAACTTTATTTTTCGGAAATGTTTCAGCCAACGGAATGGAGTAGCTGGCTATTTTGGGAATCGCCATAAATATAATCCTTGTTAAAAGAGGCTTTTCTCGTTCGTGATGCCTTAAAGCCAATAACGACTTCAGAAATAAGAGACTCGTATTCGTCGACAATTGCCACTCAAATGGTAACAATTATCATTTCATTAATACTAAAGCAGTCTACACATAAAAATCAATTGATAATGAGATTAATTCTCAATCATATGTAAAATATCGCTCTCGACTCACGACAACACAACGAGAGCCCACCACAAAACGAATAGCTAATTCATCGTTTGCGCCGCAGGTTGGGAAGTGACCTCATCTGAGGAGACGTTAGGTTCTGAGCTTGTGTTAACGATAAGCGCTGGATCAAACAGAGTCGCTTGGCGTAATGAGCGAAATGCCATCACCATCAACGCACCAATTCCCGTTGCACCCAAGCCAAAAGTGAGGATCGACATCGTTGGCGCTAACACTTTACCCAACGCCCCTAAACCGAGTGATCCAATCGAGTCTCCCGACACATCTTGCGCCGTCCATAGGCTACTTACGCGGCCTAGCAGGTGATCTGGAGTGTGTCCTTGTACGATCGAATATTGAATCAGAGAAGCGACCGAACCCAAATAACCATAGCCAACTAAGATGAGAGCAAACCACCAAAAATTATTCACAAGCCCCATAGCCACAATCGCTAAAAATGAGCCTAACGTCGCGTAGATTAAGACCATTCCTGGCTTTTGCGACTGTTTTACCCAACCTGAAGTCAGTGCGCCACACATCGCCCCCAACGGAATGGCCGAATACATCACACCTGCGTTAGCGGCGGTACCCTGAAATGAGACTAAAGCTAACGCAGGGAACATCACTCTAATCGCAGTTGCTAATGTTTCGAGTGTGCCAAACAGCACCACACAACCAACCACTTTGTTTGAAAATAGAAATTGAACACCTTCATACAGTGATTGAAATGGATTCTCTGGCGTATGATGTTGCGGCTTCATCGAAGGTAATCTAAACAGTGGGATCAGCGTACAGAGCGTTCCAACAGAAGCCGCAATATAATTCCAACTGACATCACCGACAGTGATCAGTAAGCCGCCAATCACTGGCGAAAGAACCATACCCAATCGAACCGTTAGCATGCTCAATGCGGCAGCTTCAGGTAATTTTTGTCGCCCAACAATGGTCGGTAAAGCAGCCATCAAGGCCGTCATACCCATAGCGCCAAAAAAACCATCCCACACCGAGAGTATATAGAGAGCCGCTAAGGAGGATTGCGCGACTGTGCTATTCAATGCTAATGCCGCAAACCCAATGCCACAGGTCGCGCGCGCAAACAAAATCAATCGACGGCGATCGTACTTATCGGCCAGTACGCCTCCTAGCAGCAGGCCAACAAACATCCCGATACCATCCAATGCCATGATAAGACCTACCTGCAAGGTCGAACCAGTCATTTGATGTATCTGAATCGGCACCGCGACCGTCATCATGCCAAGAGCAAGCACTGACATCATGCGGGCCATAAAGACCATTCGGAAATGTGGGTTGTCTTTTAGTAGGCTAAAATCTAAAAATATATTCTTTATATTCATACTATTGTCTATTCAAACCAGAATGTAATGCTTTCAAAACATCGCGAAGATTAAGACGAAACCAGCCTTGATACGCACTGGTTTCGTCGATGGTGGTTTTTGTTATTTTTTCAGTGCAGCCTTCGACTCCAGCAGCGTATTTAAACATTCGCCAATCTGGCGTACATTTTCTGGGGCCAAGATATCTTCATGTGAACAATCAAACTGATGTTTAATCAACTGGCCGACAAAAGATTGCCAATGAGCATCAATATCATAACCATCTGGCACCGTGCGCTGCGCCACGAAAAGGTGGGCCGGACCTTGATAATCAGACGTTTGTGCCTGTGCAAGTAGACGTACCGCATCTTCATAGTTAGCGGTAATCTCATTGAACATCGCCAAACGTTGCTCATCTAATTCAATATCGGTTAGCTCATTGATGGCCAGAAACTGCTCTTTTTCACGCTCAATTTCGTACTGCTCTTCTTCATCCATCGGGCCATCCCAGTTCTGACCTTCCGGTGGATAGGTATCCAGTAACCCTAAAAAGTGCACCTCTTCACCTTGTTGTTGAAGTTTCGCGGCCAATTTTTGTGCCACAATCCCGCCAAATGAATAGCCTAATAGATGATAAGGTCCAAATGGCTGTATCTCTCTTAAGATGGGTAATAAACGATCACACACTTCTTCCATCGTTTCACTGGTCGCCATCGCTCCGCCGGGCCGAGGTGATTGCAAACCATAAATGGGATAATGTCCTGTCAGATATTTAGGTAGCCCTGTGTATTGCCAAGCAAAGCCAGAAGCAGAGTTGACGCAAAAAAGTGCTGGGCCACTTCCGGCACGGATAGGTAGTACTTCGCCAAAACCAGCTAAGGTGGGGTCGTTAAAAGCATCGTCATCCAGCAGCAAACTCGCCAGTTTCTCCACCGTAGGATTGACCATGATTTGACCCACTGTAACAGGTAGGTTTAACGCTCTTCGAATATCTGCCGCTAGTTTCATCGCCAGCAGTGAATGCCCGCCGAGCGTAAAGAAGTCATCATCAGCAAACAGTGTTTCGACAGCCAATACTTGAGCAAATAGCGTCACCAATTGTGTTTCAAGGCCCGGATGAGCCTTGCGCCCTACCCGTGCCGCGACGTTATTTGGCCGCGGTAATGCTTTTTTATCTAGCTTGCCGTTGGCGCTAAGCGGATAGTGATCCAGTAACACGATAGCCGCGGGAACCATATGGGCTGGTAAATGTTCGGAAAGTTCAGCGCGTAGCTTCTCGCCATTCGTTACGCTCATATCATGCGCGATGACGTAACCGATAATTTGCCGTTCATCAGCGCACAACATACTGGAATGAGTAGAGAGCGTCTGAGCACAGACCACCGCTTGTTTTACCGCAGGAAGCGCCTGTAATTCGCTTTCAATTTCACCCAGTTCCACACGCTGCCCGCGAATTTTTATCTGATCATCACTGCGTCCTAAATACTCAATCGAGCCACACGCTAACCAACGTACGACATCACCAGTGCGGTACATTCGCTCGCCACAAGTAAACGGATTGGCGATAAACCGATCCGCCGTTAACGCACTGCGATTAAAGTAACCGATGGCTAATTGCTCGCCAGCAAGATAGAGCTCGCCCGGTACACCGATTGGTACCGCTCTTAAAAAGCTATCGAGCACATAGACTTGGGTGTTCCATACCGGTAAACCAATCGGTGCACTACGGCCAACGCTTGCGTTTAATGCCTCGCCGTAAGCTGGATAGTAAGTCACGTCAACCGCCGCTTCCGTCGGGCCGTACAAGTTATGCAGCGGTGCATTAATTCTACGTGCGTACTGATGGCAGAGCTCTTTCGCAAGCGCTTCACCTGAGCAAAATACTTGCTTGAGGCTTGGTGCTACGGTGAAACCCGTTGGGTGAGTTGCTTCAATTGAGGCCATGAAAGCAGCCAGCATTGAAGGTACAAAGTGCATCGTGGTCACGTGATAATCGTCAATTATTTGCAATAACCATTCAGGGTCTTTATGCGCTTCAGCCGGAGCCATCACTAAACTCGCCCCTTCCAGCAAGGGCCAGAAAAACTCCCACACGGAGACATCAAAACTGCACGGCGTTTTTTGCAATACCACATCATCAGAGCTCAAAGGATATTGGTGCTGCATCCACTTCAATCGGTTGACAATCGCTTGATGAGAAACCAACACCCCTTTTAGGTTACCCGTAGAACCTGAAGTGTAAAGCAAGTAGGCCGCATTTGAGGGGGTAAGCCCATCTGCGCGGCTCTGCCGCTCTGCGCGCACGGGGGCTGGTAACTTATCCAACAACAATAGTGTCGCTAAACCTTCAAAACGTGAGGTGAATGAAGAGCAAGTGATGATCAGCGCAGGCTTAGCATCATTGATCATGTAGGCTAAGCGCTCATCCGGATAGCCAACATCCAACGGTAAATAAGCCGCACCACATTCAATAATACTGTAGATCGCCAAGCTCAAGGTTGCGCTGCGTGGCAAGGCAACAGCAACAATATCCCCGGCCTTAACACCTTGCTGAAGCAGCAAATCGGCAATGGCGGCCACCTGCTCAGCCAGTGCTTGATAGGTAAAACGGTGCTCACTATCAATTAAAGCCAACTGATGTGGAGTAAAGCCAACTGATGTGGAGAACGTTGTTGCTGCGTGATCATCAAATCACGCAGTGTCGTGCGTTCAACGGCGGTTTTGGTCTGGTTGACGCGTTGCTGCAATTCAATTTCGCCACTTAACCGCAGCTCCCATTCAGCGAAAGGCTTATCACTCGAAACCATAAACTCATCCAGCATTTGCTCAAATCGTTGTACGATCTGTTTTGCTACGCCGACTCGGTCTCGATATTCAAACAGGATATGCAGTTGCTCTCCCGGTAAGACGAGAATGGTTAATGGATAATGGGTATAGCCACGATTGTGGATAGCCATTAATTTCGCGCCGCTAAAGTCTTGCTGGTACCAACGGCTATGATCTGGATAGTTTTCGACCACCAACAAAGTATCAAAGAGTGTTTTTCCGCCCACCAGTTGCTGGATCTCACCCAAGCCAAGTTCATCGTGCTCCAGTAATTGGATTTGGATCGCTTGGTGCGCTTTTAATTGTTCACTCAAACTAAGGTGAGGTTGCAGTGTCACACGCACCGGCACAGTATTACTGAATAACCCTATCTGTTCATCAATACCGGCAATACGGCTGAACCGACCAGAGATTGGCGTACCAAAAACCACCTCTTCGCGGCCCGTCATGCTGGCGAGAATACTCGCCCAAAGGCCTTGCATTAAGGTGCTCATGGTTAAGCCATGATGTCGTAAACACTGATTTAACTGATCCGTTTTATGCTTTGATAGCCATAACTGATGCTCGTTAACTTCCTCGCTAAGCGGAATATCATCAAAAGCCATACACGGCTGGACATCCGCTAATACTTTGCACCAAAGCTCGGTCGCAACGGTTTTATCACGCTGCGTTAGCTGGCTCACAACATGAGCATAGCCGACGGTTACCGGAGGTAAATTCGAGACCCCTTGGGCGTATGCACTGAGAAAGTCATTCAATAAAATCGGCGTTGACCAGCCATCGACTACCAGATGATGTGCTGAAAGGAGCAGTGTACTTTGCTGATCACCATGAAAAATCAACTGGGCCTGCAATAAGCTGTGGGTAGGATCGTTAAGGTCAAACTGGCGGCTTAGCTCTTGCTTCTCTAACTGATCAATCAACGCGCTTTGCTCATCACCACTCATGTTGGTTATGTCATAACGTGTCAGTGGCCAGCTTGGGTTAACCTGCGTCATCACCTGTACGGTGCGCCCCAATATCGAACTATCAAATCGAGCGAGCAACTGCGGATGACGCCTAATCACCGCATTAAGCGCTTCGCTCACGCGATGTTCAGACAGTTGACCTTGGAAAGTAAGACGCGTGGTGGAGTTATAACTGCTATTTTTATCCCCTAATTGAGATTGGAACAGTAATCCTTCTTGCAAAGGCAATGCTGGCAGTACATCCGCTAACTTGCCATGGTGGTGTTGCAATAGGCTCGCTTGTCGCAATGTGATTCCCGGCTCGGTATAGTCAGCAGGCACAGAGAGGTCCAACTCAGCACTATCGCCAACTTGTAGCGCTTGCTGTATTTTGAGCAGCTCACTTTCAATCTGTTGGCTCAGCGACACCATTTCCTGTTGGCTGAGCAGATGAGCATTCCAAGACCAGTTGAGCACCAATCGCGGCGTTACCGATTCTTCGACGAAAATATTTAGCTCTAAGGGATGCTGCAATGCCCGTTCACTGTTTAAGGTGACAGCAAATGTATCGGCAAACTGCCCACTATATTGCTGTGGTGACCACTGACCATCGCTGCTTTGGAAACGGCCAAGGTAATTAAACAGCAGTGACGGTTGGCGTGTATTCGCCAGCGTGCGTAACTCATCTCGATACGGATTATCAAGATAGCGCAGCACCATATAACCTAGCCCTTTATCTTTCACACTGCGCTTACTTTGCTTCACTTCACGTAATAGCTCGCGGTAATCACCCTGCTTTGGCACGCTAATGATCAACGGATATTCGGTGGTAAACCACCCTAGGGTTTGATTGAGATCGATCCCCTCTTTACACTCTTCACGGCCATGAGATTCGACGTTCACTTTAATCTCTTCACACCCATAAAGTCTTGCGATCGCCCCCGTGACCGCGGCTAATAGCACCTCTTCAATATCGAGATTCGTCTGGTGTGTGGGTAATTCCAATAACGGCTGCGTAACGGCATGAGAGAGTGGCGTACGCCAATGCGCCATGCGTATTTTATCGACAGGATCCTTGATGGGAGCAACAGCACGCTGTGCCTGCGCTCGCCAAAATGGCATTTGCGCAGCAGCGACCGCTAAATGTTGATACAGCGCTTTTGACCAACAATGGATACCGGTAACCTCCTCAGAAATCACCGCCACTTCACCTGTGACTTGTGCTTGAGTTAATGCCTGCAACTGCGGAAGCAATATTCGCCAAGAGACACCATCGATAAGGAAATGGTGAGCAAGGATCATGAGACTTTTACGCCCACTGCGCTCCGTTATCATCATCAAGCGTAATAGCTGACCCGATGATATTGACATCGACTGACTGCGCTGGCTAAACAGACTGTCCAACACGGGGCCATCTAGCCTCTCAACCGAAACCGATTCTACCCAGTTTTTTACATCAAGATTTTGCAGCGCCTCAATATGGTATTGCTGCTCTTTTTGGACCAAGCGACATACGGAATGGTTGGCGACCAGTTGCACTAAACTGGCTTGTAAGTGCGCTAATTGGGTTTCGCTTTCCACCTCAACAAGCACACTTTGCACATAACTGGTTGTATTAGAAAATGTCTCCTCAAACCATTGCCACATAGGTAGAGGCCGGATAATGCCTTCTTGTTTCTCGCGCTGTTGTTGCTGTAGTGGCACCATTTGGCTCGCCATCATACCCAGTTGACGGGCTGCAAAAATAGCTTTGGGTCGTAGATCATAGCCCGCCGTTCGCAATCGCGTCCCAAGGCTCATTGCCGAAATACTGTCCCCGCCTAGGTTAAAGAAGTCATCTGACATTCCTACGTCACTGACACCGAGTAACTCGGTGATCGCATCACATAACAACTGCTCTGGTTGGGTTATTGGGGCCACGCGTTTGCTACGTGTGCCTGCCGAGTACTTAGGGAGCGCTTTTCTATCGATTTTCCCATTCACATTCAAAGAGAAAGCATCCAAGATCATCACATTGGCAGGCTGCATATAGTCAGGCAGCGCCTGTGCGATAAGACTTTGCAGTCTTTGCTCTGTGAACGCGGATTGAACTGACTCACCCTGAGCCCCTTTTTCCAAAGTACAGTAAGCCAATAAACGATGAGTATCGCCAACAGGCTCTGCCACGACTACCGTCGTATTAACACCATCAATCGCATTAATAGCGCTTTCTACATCGCCCAATTCAATACGAAAACCGCGAATTTTGATTTGGTGATCACACCGGCCAACAAAATCCAGTAGCCCATTGTCTCGCCACTTCACCAAATCACCAGTGCGGTACATTATCTTGCCATACGCAAAGGGGTTCGCCACAAAACGTTCTGCTGTCATACTTGGCTGGTTGAGGTAGCCCTTTGCTAACCCCGCACCCGATAAATAAAGCTCACCCACCTCACCAATAGCGACAGGCTCTAAATTTTCATCAAGCACGTAAACACAAGCACCGGCAATGGGTCGACCAATGACAGGCGATGCATCTGCATCAAGCGAAGCGCTGAGCGCATCAACCGTAAATTCGGTTGGTCCATAAAAATTTTCCACCAGCAGTTCGGGAAACTCACTCACACGGGACCAAAGCTTTTGTGGTATGGCTTCACTACCAATCAAAACTAACGTTGGCACGTGAGCGTTCGTCATCAACCCACTATCGAGCATTTGATCAAACAGTAAAGGCGGTAAATCAAGAGCATCGATATTATCTTCAGCAACATACTGAACCAGTTCGTAGGCGTCTTTCCGTTGTTCATCGTCATACAAATACATAGTATGGCCAGACAACATCCAGAGTACTTGCTCCCAAGAAGCATCGAAGGAGAATGACGTCGTATGCGCCGCACGAACAGTAATAGCTTGTTCTGGTAACTGACGACGTGTCGCCAGTTTGCTGATGGCCGCAGAAAAAATCGAACCTTGATGAGAGCGCAGTAAATTCAACAGCGCTCCATGTGTGTTCATGACCCCTTTAGGCTGGCCAGTCGACCCAGAAGTAAAGATGATATAAGCCACATCGCCGTGGCTGATCGTCGGTTTGGGTTGTGGCGCGGTGTGAATGCGAGCCAATTCAGGAAGAGCAATAAACCTAGGAACGTAGCTTATCGATGAATAAGCCATGTTTTGCTCATTCTCCTCCACAACTAAGCACCAAGGGCGTGCTTGTTCAACAATCGATTCAATACGTTCTATGGGATAATCAAGATCGATAGGCAGGTAAATCGCACCCGCTCGCAAAATCGCTAGCATAGTCACGACGCTTTCAGGCCCACGTCGTAACGCGACACCGGCAATATCACCTTGGCGCAAGCCCGCGGTAATCAGTTGATCCGCTCGAGTTTCAATGAGGTGATTGAAGGCATCAAATGTCCAACGCTGCTGTTTAAACACCAAGGCATCTTCGTTTGGCTTGCTCTCAACCGTCTGCTGCCATACATCCAGCACAGTTTGCTCTGTTTCATGTTCATGTTGTGGCCCCACCGACCACAAAGTAATCTGCTGCTTCTCGCTCGGCGGGATTAACTCTACCAAATCAAGTGGCTGTGTTGGATGGTTGGCAATCTGCTCTACCATCGCAACGAAACGAGCGGCATGAAGTTCTAATGACTCTTGGCTATATTTGGTGCTGTTGGCCGTGATATTAACACTCAGTGTCTGACCATCGAGCACTGGCGAAAATTCAATCTCATCAATCGGACCTGCCGAGAGGATATGTGTCTCAGTCTCTACGCCAGATAAACTCAATGCAGCGTCAAAGGGTTTAAAGTTGAGTATCGGGCCATAGAGCGGCTGGCCTACTAATCCCAAATCACGCTGGATCTGCTCAGCGTCATACATCTGGTGGCGACGAACTTGGCGGATGGTTTTATTCATCTCTCGCGCCACATCAATAATGCTCATTTGTGGATGAAGTGACAGCGCCACCGGCAGTACATTCACTACCGCACCAGCGGCACAAGTGGCGGCATTGCCCATTCGGCGCATAAAGGGGACACCCACACACACTTGCTCTTGCCCAGAATGTAAATGGAGATAAGCAAATACCATCGCCATCGCAAGCTCGGCGGGTAACAACTGTGGACTATAGCGAGTTAACCACTCTCCACCGATTAATGGCACGGTGTGAGTGATCGTGCTCGATGATGTATTGGCTGCGCTACCTGTGGTGAGCGAAATAACATTGGGTAAATGAGCCGCTTGCGTTTGCCAAAAGTCATACGCCTGCTGGCGCGCTGCCGAGTCTAAAAATTGCTGATATTCTTGAATTACATTACTAAAAGCGCTGAACTCTTGAGGTTTCGCAGCGCCAATCCGCCAATGGTTATAAAGTTGGCAGATGTATTGACTGATGGCATTCACGCTGAACCCATCCACGTCAATATGATGGTAACGTTGATACCAAAACCATTGCGGTGCATTGCTTGAACCAACATCAATTAAACAGTGTCGGAAACGCCTCTTTCTTGCTGAAATGTCCAACCGCTGCGCAAGATCGTGCTTCATCCACTCCCGAGCCGACTCTTCTGGCAAGGCGGCTTGTGAAAAGTCGAGGATTTCAAGCCACTGCCCTTCTTCATCCGCTGGATAAAACTGCTGCCTCACGCTGCCATCGCGCTCTAGATAATGGCAGTGGAGGGAATCAACGCCTTGCAAGCCGATGGCTACCGCGTTTGAAAATAACTCAATATCGATTTGACCTTGAATCACCACGTAGTGGGCAACATTAAATTGCTCTGGATTGGGCATCATCTGCTCGGCAAACCAAATACCTTGCTGTGTGCCGATAAGAGGCCACTGATCCTCTTGCACTGATGAGTTGTGCATCTCTTTATTCCTAACAAAAGTCATTGCCTATGTCCCTTTTTGTTACCCCGCTTAACAAGCATGAATGAACAGCGCCGCTATTGCAGGAGTCAAAACTCGTTTGGTTTAAGCTCGAATATCTAACCACTGAGCTTCGATGTAGTTGCAACACTCTTGTTTTGACCTCGGTCCAAGGATGGCTTGCCAACCAGCGGGAATGGCTTTGAATTCTGGCCATAAACTGTATTGATTATGCGAATTGATCAGCACTAAAAATTGATGCTTAGATTCATCAAAAGGGTTGATGTATTTTTCTGACATATTTCTCTCTACCGCTGAAAATTAAAGATAAGGTTCTAAAACATATGACAAGCCATCGATGATCCCGCCGCGCCAACAGAGTCGATCGTGACCGCCGTCAAACAGACGAAATTGAATTCGATGTTGTTGTGAAGCCAATTGTTGGTATAGATCTCGACTTAAATCGATCATGATGTCTTCGCCGCTACCCACTTCGAGGAAAAGCGCAAGACGTGAATTGGCACCTAAACCTTGATGTACCTCTTGGCTCATTTTGCTTAATCGCGAGTCGCTTTTCGCTGGACAATATTCACTGGGGGGTTTAACGATCGAGAAATCGGGCCACCAAAATGAACCCGATTGACAAACCACAGAACCGAATCGCTGCGGCCAGTGTAATGCTGCGTACATTGCCGCTAAGCCTCCTAAACTCTGGCCTACGATCACCGTTTGGTCTGCATCGCGGGTTACTCTGACGCGCTCGTTAATCGAGGGGAGTAACTCCTCCATCACGGCTTGCCAAAACACCGTATTACAGCTGAGATCATCACTGCGTTGTTGAGCGCTAATTTCATCAATCAACACATAGAGCGCCGCTGGAAGCTTTCCACTGTGGGTCGCCTGTGAAAGAGCCTCATAAACCGGCATCGATTGAGACCAAAAACGGCCATCCAGCATCAACACCAAGGGTAACAACTCAGTGGTGGGTCTTTGCGCGGTCGAATAAAGCCAAATCTCGCGCGATGTACCGAGCAAAGTGCTGCGCCAAGTGAAGGTCGAATCGGCAACTTTGAAGCACTGACCTTGCGCTGAATCGAAACCGAGCCACTCTGTTTGCGTAAGCGCTTTAGGCATATGACAAGGTGTTTTCGCGCGCCCCCACTCGCATTTTGACAAATCATTTTGAGCCAGTGGATCAGCGCAACTCAGTGGAAAAATGGAGCGTAGCCATTGCCGATGTTGGTGGCGCATTGCATCATATGAACCTTGGTAACTCGGCTGCACTAACGCTTCTGGGACAGGAATAAAAGAGTACCCTCCTCGCCAACTCGGTTTGACGCTATCGATATAAAACCACACATCGGTATTATCGATATGAGTAAACTTCGCCATCGAAAAACTGTGATGATCGGTGACACCATTAATATCAACGTAGATCGCTTTATTTGCGGCCACACTCTGCTTCGGCTCACGCCATAAAAAAAGCAACTTTGCATATTCACCATTTATTTCAATCATATAAGGCATGCCGAACGATTGAACATGTGCCCACCAAGGCTCGTCACCAATAGAGCCGCCCTCTTGAATAAAACGGACCAACACCTCATTGAGCTCAACCCTCTCTTGTAAGCTCTCCTGATTAACAGCCATCACTAAAACCACCCCATATCAAGCCTAGTATTTTTGAAACATAGAAGCTAAGTAGCATAAAACTGCATTGATGATATTGCAAATAATAACAATTATCATTAACATTACAACCAGCAGCAGGTGATTTGATAATGGTTGCAGTAACATCATTTTTTCTATTAAGGAACTTTTAGGTCATGAAGCCCATGGGTATGAATAACGGTAGTGGTAAAGCAGTCAGAAATATCAATAAGACTCAACTCGCCACACTGATTGGCATCCTCTGCGTTAGTACTAGCGCAAATGTTGTCGCGGAACAGCTCGAAAAAAAGAGCCGCAGAGAAAGCAAGATACTGTGGTTGTGGTGGGTGATAAATTGGGAGGAACACTGGCCGAAAACACCAGTTCGCTCACCCTATTCACCGATGAAGTGGATGATGGTGAAAGCCGAGATTACTACGATCTGCTCGACCGCGTACCCAACGTACTCAATGCACCTTCGGGCATTCCACACATTCGTGGGGTCGATGGACGTGGCCCCGGCGAAGGTTTTCTGACCTTCATGACAGGCGCAACACCTCGCGTCAATACCACGGTAGACGGCGTGTCTGAATCTTGGTCTGGAGAAGCGTTTGGTAAAGCTGGACTGTGGGATACAGAACAAGTGGAAGTCTATAAAGGGCCACAATCCACCAACCAAGGCCGCAATAGTATTGCCGGTGCTGTTGTGATCAAAACTAAGGATCCAACGTTCCACCGTGAGGGTAAAGTTCGCGCTGGTTATGAAAATGAAGACAGTAAATATCATCTCGCAGGGGTCATGTCGGCACCTCTAGTTGAAGATACTTTAGCGTTTCGTCTTGCCGCTGAAGGCACCAAAGGTAATACCCCTATCGATTACTCTCTGCCTAACGGCGATCAGTACCCTTGGGATCCTTCCGAGCTCGAATCCTATAATGTCCGTGGTAAATTATTGTGGAAACCCCAAGGAAATGACAAGCTAACAGCCAAGCTAACGGTTGGTAGCCGTAATGAAGAGGGGCAATATACCAACTTCGTTACCAAGCCGGGCACACTTGAACTGCATAGCAAAAGTGGCACGCGTCGCCAAGAAACCAAAAGCTGGAATATCAACCTAGACGTCAATTATGTGATTAATGATGAACTGACAACGGATATTTTAGTCGCCCATCGTAACTACACCACCAAGTTCAAAGCTTACCCTAAAACTGACTGGTATGGTGATGTGGATGAAGATAACTACACTGCAGAAGCAAAGCTTACATATCAATCACTTGATGGGAAGTACAATGCGACTTTAGGCCTAGCCAGCTTCTTCAAAGATCAATACACCGAAACAGATGCATTAAAACGTAAAGATGAAGTTTTAACCAACTCAATCTACTTTGACTCAAGAATTCGTTTGGATAATCGCTGGCAGCTATTATTAGGTGCACGTTATGAAAGAGATGAACTGAAGCGAGATTTCGATCACGCTACCCTACCACTCGATTTTAAAGCCGATGAAGATGACGGCATCCTATTGCCTAAGATTGGTCTATTACTTGATGTCTCAGATCACTCCACCCTCGGTCTTACGACCCGTAAAGGCTACAATGCCGGTGGATTAGGCTATAACGAGTACAAAGAAGAAGTTTTTGTTTTTGAACAAGAAAAAGTCTGGAGCTACGAGCTAAGTTCTCGTTCAAGCTTCCTGGATGACAAGCTGGATCTGACCGCTAACCTGTTCTACAACGACTACAAAAATTATCAAACTTCGGTCTCTGGTGACAGCGGCAAACGCTTCGACACCTATATTACCAATATACCGAAAGGGAAAACTTACGGTACGGAAGTTGAAGCCTCTTACTGGTTTGATTCTGGGCTCGACCTGTTTGCGTTTGTCGGTCTTCTTAAAACGGACATCAGCGAAGGACCAACCGGTACATCTACCAATCTCTCAGGCAATGAGTTCAGTTACGCTCCTAAACTGTCTGCAGGTGCGGGCTTTACTCAACACTTAGATTCTGGTCTATTTTTTGGTGCTCGTGTCAACCACGTTTCCGATTACTATACCGATTTAGCCAACACCGAGAGTAAAACGGCTGGCGATTACACCGTGTTCAATCTGAATGCAGGTTACACTCTCAACGATTTGACGATTCGCGCTTACGTGAAAAATGTCACTGATGAAGAGTACGTGATTCGCCAGAAAAGTGATCTCTACGAAGTCGGCGGTCCACGCACCTTTGGCATAGTCGCTGATTACCAGTTCTAGTTAGTCACTCTGACTCACTCCCCGAGACATCAACACTTAGTTTTTGGCTAGGGGAGTGATTTTTCACTCAATCTTAGATAAACGTCACCATGCAGGCGACGCATCGAACAAGTTCACTCACTCGATAGGTAAAATAGGCATGCTCATCATTCCAAACTGGCCATCTTTCATCCAATACCACCAGCTTGAAGTGAAGTATCTACCTGAATACAAAAATAAACTTGAAGAACAAGGGATCTCCCTGCCCTCTTCTTTAAACCAAGCCGTGCTAAAACGCCATTGTGAATTTTTAGCTGGCAGGATGTGTGCAAAACACTGCCTAACCAAACTGGATCAATCACAGTCGCTAACGTTAGAGATTGGCAAGGGGAATCAAGCGGTTTGGCCGCAAAATATCGTAGGCTCAATATCCCATTGCCATGGCTACGCTATCGCAGCCGCCACTCACCAGACTCAAGCGTGTGCCGCTCTTGGTATTGATATTGAACAACTCATACGAGATGAATGGCTCAGTGATATTCGCCAGCAAGTAATGACACCCGCAGAGCACATTTTTGCTCATCACTTTGCCCAATTAGCGAGCTTTATTACGCTGATTTTTTCCGCAAAGGAATCGATTTATAAAGCCATTTATCCATGGGTTGAACAGGTTCTTGATTTTCACGTGGTAGAGCTGATCCACGTTGACAAACACGCCAAGCGGCTCATTTTTCAGATTCACACTGATCTTCACCCTTTTTTAAACCCGTCATACACAATCAGCGTTGGTTACCACTGGCCTGACAGTGAGTATGTACTGACTTGGTGTTATTTAAGTCAAGCCCATTTTTCGACACATAAAAAATAGCCGGCTGACACTGCTTTATAACGCCCCATATCAACCTAATACTGGCGTAGCAGCGTACAAAATTCCGTCAAAGGTATAAAACCTTATCTTTCCTTGGTTGTTATTCGCTTGGCAAAGCACGATAATCACCAGATCGGAACTTAAGACTTATATAACTATGACCGAATATTTTTTGTTATTAATCGGCACTGTGCTGGTCAATAACTTTGTACTGGTAAAGTTTCTAGGGCTATGTCCTTTTATGGGCGTATCAAAAAAACTAGAAACCGCAATAGGGATGGGGTTAGCGACGACTTTCGTGCTAACTCTAGCGTCAGTGTGTGCGTATTTAGTAGAAAGCTATGTCCTTAAACCGTTAGGTATTGAGTACTTACGCACCATGAGCTTTATTTTAGTGATCGCCGTGGTGGTGCAGTTCACCGAAATGGTGGTACACAAAACCAGCCCAACGTTATATCGCCTGCTCGGAATTTTTCTTCCTCTTATCACCACCAACTGTGCGGTACTTGGGGTTGCGCTTCTCAACATCAACGAAAATCATAATTTCATTCAATCCATTATTTATGGTTTTGGTGCCGCGGTTGGGTTCTCATTGGTATTGATTCTGTTTGCTTCCATGCGCGAACGCATCGGCGTAGCCGACGTACCAACGCCCTTCAAAGGGGCATCCATTGCTATGATAACCGCAGGTCTTATGTCACTCGCCTTCATGGGTTTTACAGGATTGGTGAAGTTGTAATATGAGCACAATACTCATCGCTATTCTTGCACTTGTCGCATTGGCCGCTGTGTTTGGCGCTATCTTAGGTTTTGCCTCTATTCGCTTTAAAGTAGAAGCCGATCCTATCGTCGATCAGATTGATGCGATTTTACCGCAGACACAATGCGGTCAATGTGGCTATCCGGGCTGTCGCCCTTATGCACAAGCCATTGCCAATGGCGATAAAATCAATAAATGCCCGCCCGGCGGCCAAGCAACCATTGAAAAATTGGCTGACTTAATGGGCGTTGAAGCCGAAGAGTCTGCGCATGATCTTGATAATAAGGTCAAAACCGTTGCCTTCATTCATGAAGATATGTGCATCGGTTGTACAAAATGCATTCAAGCTTGTCCCGTAGATGCCATTGTTGGTGGAACTAAGGCTCTGCATACCGTGATCAAGTCAGAATGTACTGGCTGTGATCTGTGTGTTGCTCCCTGCCCAACGGACTGTATTGAAATGATCCCGGTAGAAACTACGACCGATACTTGGAAGTGGCAAATGAACGCGATTGCTGTTGTTGATGTTACCGACTCTGCCTCACGTGCGCAGAAAAGCGTGAATTAAGGATTGGTATGTTGTCATTAATAGAACAAATCAAAGCTGGCACTCTCTGGAACTTCCCTGGAGGCATTCACCCGCCAGAAAATAAACAACAATCAAATCAAACGGCACTCACTCATGCCAGTATACCGCAAGAAATTGTCTTGCCACTCAAACAGCATATTGGCCGAGCCGGTGATTTACTGGTCAGTGTTGGCGATAAAGTACTCAAAGGCCAACCACTGACACAATACACCTCAACCTTCATGTTGCCTGTACACGCTTCAACCTCTGGCATCATTACCGCCATTGAACCGCGCACCACGGCGCACCCTTCTGGGTTAAGTGAGATGTGTATTGTCATCACACCTGATCAGCAAGATGAGTGGGCAGTGCGCGCACCACTGGCTGATTATCGACAACACTCCCCAGAGCAATTGATTGAAATCATTCGTCAAGCTGGCATCTCTGGGTTGGGCGGCGCCGGTTTTCCTACTGCAAAAAAAATGCAATCAGGCCTCGCTCATACTGATATTTTGATCATCAACGCCGCCGAATGTGAACCTTACATCACGGCAGATGATGTACTCATGCAGCACCATGCCGCAGAGATCATCGATGGGATCAGTATTGTAGAGCACATTCTTAAGCCCAAATTAACCATCATCGGTATTGAAGATAACAAACCTGAAGCAATTCAAGCGTTAGAAGCCGCCGCAATACATAAAGACATCGTGATCCGCGTGATCCCAACCAAATACCCTTCTGGTGGTGAAAAGCAGTTAATTAAATTGCTGACCAACCAAGAAGTGCCTGCGGGTAAAATTCCAGCCGATATTGGCTTGATGGTACAAAATGTTGGCTCTATCTACGCGATTAAACGCGCCGTCATGGATGGCGAACCCCTGATTAACCGCGTAGTCACCTTAACGGGCAATACGTTTAAACAGCCCCGGAATGTCTGGGTTTTATTAGGCACACCCGTACAATATTTACTCGAACAATTTGGCTATAAGGCAGATAAAAAATTACCGCGTCTTATCATGGGCGGCCCGATGATGGGGTTCACCCTGCCTCATTCACAAGTTCCGATCACCAAAACCACCAACTGCATTCTGGCACCCACTCGTAAAGAGATTGCCTCTTCACAACATGAAATGGCCTGCATTCGCTGTGGTCAGTGCGCGGAAGCCTGCCCGGCCTCCTTATTGCCTCAGCAATTGTTCTGGCACGCGAAAGCGGAAGAATATGATAAGTGTGAAGAACTGAACCTCAAAGATTGCATTGAGTGCGGGGCTTGTGCTTATGTTTGCCCCAGTGAAATTCCATTGGTGCAATACTATCGTCAAGCCAAGGCCGAGATAAAAACTCGCCAACAAGAATCAGAAGCCGCTGAACGTGCCAGAGTACGTTTCGAAGAGAAAAAAGCACGTTTAGAACGCGATAAAGCCGATCGCGAGAATCGTTTCAAAAAAGCAGCCGATGAACGTCGTCAAGAGATGAAACACACAGGCGGCGACGATGCGATTGCGGCGGCCATCGCTCGCGTTCAAGCGCAAAAAGCACAAACAGAAAACAACCCAAGCGCCGTAAAACCCGCTGTTGCTGCGGCTATTGCACGCGCTAAAGCCAAGCAAGCCGAAGCACTGCAAGCAGGTCAAGTCGAGCCAGATAACGCTGAAATGGTTAAATTGCGCGAAGAGCGCAAACGTCAAGCTCGCGAGAAAAAAGCGCAGCAAACCAGTGCTGATGCGCCACCAGCAGAAACTGGTGATGCCAAAAAAGCGGCAGTCGCGGCTGCTATTGCCCGCGCGAAAGCGCGCAAAGCAGAACAGCAAACGGCGCCAAGTGATCGCCAGCCAACGCTTGAATCTGCACCAACTCAACCTGAGGATGCCAAAAAAGCGGCAGTCGCTGCCGCCATTGCCCGCGCGAAAGCACGCAAGGCAGAGCAGCAAACGGCGCCGAGTGATCCCCAACCAACGCTTGAAGCTGCACCAACTCAACCTGAGGATGCAAAAAAAGCGGCAGTCGCTGCCGCCATTGCCCGCGCGAAAGCGCGCAAGGCAGAACAGCAAACGGCGCCAAGTGAACCTCAACCAACGCTTGAACCTTCGCCTACTCAACCTGAGGATGCCAAAAAAGCGGCAGTCGCTGCCGCCATTGCCAGCGCCAAAGCACGCAAGGCAGAGCAGCAAACGGCACAAGCGAAAAACAATCATAATTCTGAGGAGAATAATTAGTGGCCTTTTTTATTGCCAGCTCCCCCCATGCACACAGCAAACGCAGCACATCAGAACTGATGAAGTGGGTCGCCTTGTGCGCCTTACCGGGGCTTATCGCGCAAAGCTACTTCTTTGGTTGGGGTACTCTCATTCAACTGATGCTCGCTATCATCATCGCTTTGGCTTTTGAATCTGCGGTTATGCTACTGCGTAAGCGCTCACCACTGTTGGCAATCAAAGATTACAGCGCCGTGGTCACGGCTTGGATTCTGGTCATTGCCATTCCTCCGATGTCCCCTTGGTGGGTTATCTTTATTGGCCTTATTTTTGCCATCATTATTGCAAAACACTTATACGGCGGACTAGGACAAAACCCATTCAACCCCGCCATGATTGCTTATGTGGTTTTGCTTATCTCTTTCCCTGTGCAAATGACCAGTTGGATTGCTCCAACGGAATTAGCACCGGATCCTAGCTCGTTTAGTGATGCATTTTCACTTATTTTCAGTGGCTTCAACGTAGAAGGTTTATCACTACAACAAATCCGAACGGGTATCGATGGTGTCACTATGGCCACCCCATTGGACGCCGTAAAAACCGGATTACATAACGGTGAGACTCTGCATGAAGCGATGAGTCAGCCTCAATTTAGTGGGTTAGCTGGGGTTGGCTGGGAATGGGTTAACCTTGCCTATTTAGCTGGCGGCTTATTATTGATCAAACTGCGTGTGATCAACTGGCACATCCCGATTGCGGTGCTGTGTGGTTTAGTAATGGCAAGTGCTTTCACTGCGCTTATTGAGCCGGGAGCGACCGCCTCGCCCTTGTTTCATTTGCTCTCGGGCGCGACCATGCTCGGCGCTTTTTTTATCGCAACCGATCCTGTCACCGCTTCCACAACCGTCAAAGGTCGCTTAATTTACGGCGCATTTATTGGCATGATGATTTTCATTATCCGCAGTTGGGGGGGCTTCCCTGACGGAGTAGCCTTCGCTGTATTACTTGCCAACATGTGTGTCCCACTGATTGATTACTACACTAAACCTCGAACCTACGGGCATTAAGGAGCGCTATGTTAACCGCCATTCGCAATAACGGTTTGATTCTCGCTATCTTTGCCTGTGCTTCAACAGGTGTTGTAGCGTTAACCCAATACCTAACAAAAGATCAAATAACCAAGCAAGAGCAGATTCAACTGCAATCGATTTTAAACCAAGTGATCCCGCACAGTTTGCACGACAACGAACTGTACAAATCCTGTACACTGGTGACTGACCCTGCACTTGGTACAGACCAACCTATGCACGCTTATATTGCCACACAAAACGGTGAACCGAGTGGACTGGCTATTGAAGCCATCGCACCTGATGGCTATAACGGCGCGATCAAGGTAATTATTGGCATCAAGCACGATGGTACCATCACAGGGACTCGCATTCTGTCTCATCAAGAAACACCGGGGTTAGGTGACAAAATAGATTTACGCGTCACTGATTGGATATTGAGCTTTACTGGCAAGCAAGTCACTGAGCAAAATATTGAGACTTGGAAAGTGCGCAAAGATGGGGGACAATTTGATCAGTTTACTGGAGCGACGATTACGCCGCGAGCCGTCGTCAAAGCGGTGAAAAATACCGCTCAGTTTGTGAATCAACATCGAGAAGCACTATTAGCACAACCTTTTGACTGTAAAGGAGCCAGCAATGAGTGATCATAAGACACTGATTAAAAACGGGATGTGGAGCAACAACCCTGCGCTCGTTCAACAACTTGGACTGTGCCCTTTACTAGCGGTTTCTTCCACTGTCACCAATGCGCTAGGTTTAGGCGTTGCGACATTGCTGGTTCTCGTCTGTTCAAATGTCACCATCTCATTAGTGCGAGATTATGTCCCAAAAGAAGTTCGTATCCCTGTGTTTGTGATGATCATCGCCGCACTAGTGACTTGCGTACAACTGTTAATGAATGCTTACGCTTACGGCCTGTACCTATCGCTAGGAATCTTCATTCCTCTGATTGTGACCAACTGTATTATCATCGGTCGCGCCGAAGCATTTGCCTCAAAAAATGCAGTGTTGCCTTCAGCACAAGATGGATTTTGGATGGGCATGGGAATGACCACTATTCTGGTCATTTTGGGCGCACTGCGTGAAGTAATTGGCAATGGCACACTGTTTGATGGTGCTGATTTATTACTGGGTCATTGGGCAACCATTTTACGCATTGAAGTCTTCCATTTTGACAACAGCTTCTTGCTTGCGCTCTTGCCGCCTGGAGCTTTTATTGGTGTTGGCTTTTTGATTGCAGCTAAAAATATCATCGATAAAAATCTGGCTGCTCGCCAACCTAAAGAACAAAAGCCCGTCATAGAACGAGCACGCGTCACCAACGCTTAGCGAAATCATAAGGAAGTTTTCCAAACGATGAATAATGTCAAACGAGTCGAGATCCTCGAGCGTTTACGGGCCAATAACCCGAAGCCAGAAACCGAGCTTAAATGGAGCACACCGTTTGAGTTACTGATCTCAGTACTACTTTCCGCTCAAGCGACTGACGTCAGCGTTAATAAGGCCACTGACAAACTTTACCCTATTGCTAATACGCCACAAGCCATCTTTGAGCTTGGCGTTGATGGGTTAAAGCAATACATCAAAACCATTGGTTTATTCAATTCCAAAGCAGAAAACGTCATCAAAACTTGCCGTATCTTATTGGATCAATACGCAGGAGAAGTGCCTGAGAGTCGTGAAGCATTAGAATCGCTGCCCGGCGTTGGCAGAAAAACAGCCAATGTGGTATTGAACACCGCTTTCGGGTGGCCAACCATCGCCGTTGACACGCATATTTTCCGTGTTTCAAATCGAACCAAGTTTGCGGTGGGTAAAAACGTTGATGAAGTGGAACAAAAGCTGCTCAAAGTCGTCCCTAAAGAATTCAAAGTTGATGTTCATCACTGGTTGATCTTACATGGTCGCTACACCTGTGTCGCAAGAAAGCCGCGTTGTGGCAGTTGTATCATTGAAGATCTTTGCGAATTCTCTGATAAAACTGACCTATAAAATTTAACCAGATCCCAAAAAAACTCAACTCCGCAAGTAGGCAGTGAGTAAAGAAATTCCTTTGAACATAGATACACTCTGTGATTGGAGTGGGTGGACGTAAGCCAATCATCGCCACAGTGGTCGGGTGGGGATAGATATTTCATCAGAAAATTAGGAGCTCAACATGTCAAATAGTCGTATTTTGCACACCATGCTACGCGTAGGCGATTTAGAAAAATCGATCGCGTTTTACACCAAGGTCATGGGTATGCAACTGCTTCGTACTAATGAAAATACAGAATACAAATACACATTGGCATTTCTGGGTTATGGCGATGAATCTCAGGGTGCGGTGATCGAACTGACCTATAACTGGGGCACCACAAGCTATGACCTCGGTAGTGCTTTTGGCCACATCGCGATTGGTGTTGAAGATGTGTATACCACCTGTGACGCGATTAAAGCAGCTGGAGGTAATTTGACCCGTGAAGCTGGCCCAGTAAAAGGTGGCACCACGCATATCGCTTTTGTGAAAGATCCTGATGGTTACATGATTGAACTTATCCAAAACAAACAAGCATCAGCAGGTTTAGAAGGATAAGCCTCTTTGCAGCATCGGCTAGTTATATAAACTAGATGCGTAAGGTTTCCCGGATAACATCACAAAAAGCAGCCTTTAAAATGGGCTGCTTTTTTGCTCTAGCGTTATTAGATAATTGTTCGGCCCAATGAGATAACCACGCGACGGTTTTTATCTTTGCCGATGGGTGATGCGTTGTCGGCGATCGGTCTACGTTTACCATAGCCTTGCACTTGAATGCGATCCTCAGGTAACCCCAGTGATTTAAAGTAATCTCTTAATACCTCAGCCCTACGCTCAGAAAGATCCTGACTCACTCCTCGACTATCAACAGAGTCGGTATAGGTAGAAACCAGCACCAAATCAATATCTTGGTTATAGCGAATATAGTCGGCAATTTGCGCAAGCCGTTTTTGCGAAGCTTTATTGAGTTGCACATTATCGCGGTCGTAATGCAGAATCGTAAATGAGATATCTTCAAAACTGTACGTCAGCAAATTGCTCACACAATCGCTAAACACATTGTACTTATCTTGAAACAGTACCGACGAGAGAGCCACTTCAATACGCTGATCTCGGCTTTGCCAATCTTGGTAGCTAAAGGTTGGATAGCGTCCTTTTTCCAACTCACTGAGCAGGCTCCAAGCTGTTTGACCACCGATGTAACCATCGAACTGTTTGAAGAATTGCAAATTGGTAATACGGTCTGCACTCTCACCCGGACGCCAACTCGGTGGTAATGACACTAAACTTACATTGCGAGTTTCGCCCATTGGACGACGCATTTTGAGTTCAAAATCGAGGTTAATCTTCTTATTCGCACGTGAAGAGAATTCAGCGTCACCGTAATTAGGGATCGGATGGACCAAACGGCACTCTAAAGGGGTATTCGTCACCATCTGCCACGTAGACTGCTGTGGTGTTGCCACATAACGCTTATCCATCGCCATAGGGGCAAAAGATGTCAGTATGCTGGTCATCACAATAGTGGCAGTAACCCATTTATTCATAACGATTTTATTCTCCGAGCGATACTACAACGATGGCGGGAAATTGCCGCTTCGCTTTCTATTGACTAAGTTAATGCAAAAATCTAGCCACATCACCGCACTATCCAACGCATAGTGAAACCTGCATTTATTAACGTGTTTGGTTTTTATCGTAGAAAGAATCTGTAATAATGCCAGCCCTCTCACACAACCAAGAGCTAGCATGACTGAAGTAAATGAAGCATTGACACTGAAAAAGCGTTTCCGCGGTTATTTTCCCGTCGTCATCGACGTCGAAACAGCCGGTTTCAATGCAAAGACCGATGCACTATTAGAAATCTGCGCGATTACGTTGCGTATGGATGAACAAGGTGATCTGCACCCAGCATCGACGATTCACTTTCATGTTGAGCCTTTTGAAGGTGCCAACCTTGAAAAAGAGGCGCTTGAGTTTAATGGCATTCGTGACCCATTTAGCCCATTACGCGGTGCCGTCAGCGAGGCCGAAGCACTCAGAGAAATTTATAAGCTAGTCCGAAAAGAGCAACGCGACAATGACTGTAGCCGCGCGATCATGGTGGCGCACAATGCTACCTTTGACTTGAATTTCGTGATGGCAGCCAGTGAACGCTGCAAGCTAAAACGAGTCCCTTTCCACCCTTTTGCGACTTTTGATACCGCCGCGCTAAGTGGTTTAGCTTATGGCCAAACCGTTTTAGCCAAAGCGTGCAAATCCGCTGGGATGGAATTTGACAATAGAGAAGCGCATTCAGCGCTATACGATACGCAAAAAACAGCCGAACTTTTTTGCGGTATCGTCAACAAATGGAAGGCCCTTGGCGGATGGCCACTTGTTGAACCTTCAGAAAACAATAACAAGTAAACACAACTAACCGAGAAATATATGAATCCTGTAGTAATTTCTGTATGCATCATGCTGCTTCTTGCGCTGATGCGGGTCAATGTCGTCGTCGCACTAACATTCAGTGCGATCGTCGGTGGTTTAGTTGCAGGGATGAGTTTAAATGACGCTGTTTCTGCATTTGAAAGTGGCTTAGGCGGCGGTGCAACCATCGCACTAAGTTATGCGATGCTAGGCACCTTTGCCGTCGCGATTTCTAAATCTGGTATTACTGACTTACTGGCGCAAAACGTGATTAAGCGTATCCATGGCAAAGAGCATGGCGCGGCCACCACAGGTTTGAAGTATGCGGTTCTGGTCGCGCTGGTTCTGGTTACCATGTCATCGCAAAATATCATTCCTGTCCATATCGCCTTTATTCCGATTTTAATTCCACCGCTATTGGGCGTCTTTGCCAAGCTGAAGCTTGACCGTCGCCTGATTGCTTGCGTGCTCACTTTTGGCCTTATCACGCCCTATATGGTCTTGCCTGTCGGCTTTGGTGGGATTTTCCTCAATAATATCTTGCTCAAGAATTTACGCGATAATGGCCTTGAAAACGTAACGGCAAGCCAAGTGCCGATTGCCATGCTGCTACCCGCCGCTGGGATGATTTTTGGCTTACTGGTCGCCATTTTCTTTACCTATCGTAAACCTCGCCAGTATCAAGAGACGGAACATACCGTCATTAATACCGAACCAAAAGCGATCAACAAAAAGCATATTTTGATTGCCGCGCTCGGTATTATCACGGCACTTGCCGTACAACTCTCCACAGGTTCAATGATCATCGGCGCACTGGCTGGTTTTATGGTCTTCACTTTTGGTGGTGTGATTGCGTGGAAAGAGACGCACGATGTGTTCACCAAAGGTGTACATATGATGGCAATGATTGGCTTTATTATGATTTCAGCGGCCGGATTTGCCGCCGTAATGAAAGCCACCGGTGGCGTTGAGTCGCTCGTCGAAGCCTTATCAGTAAGCATTGGCGACAACAAAGCGTTATCGGCTTTATTAATGCTGATCGTCGGTTTGTTGGTCACTATGGGCATTGGTTCATCCTTCTCAACGATTCCAATCATCGCAACCATTTACGTGCCCCTTGCCCTCGCCTTTGGCTTTTCGCCTATGGCGACCATTGCGCTAGTGGGTACCGCTGCTGCGTTGGGCGATGCTGGCTCTCCAGCGTCAGATTCCACCTTGGGGCCAACGTCAGGCCTAAATGCGGATGGCCAGCACGAACATATTTGGGAAACGGTGGTTCCAACCTTCATCCATTATAATATTCCACTGATTGTGTTTGGCTGGATTGCGGCAATGATCCTTTAGTCAAACCCTGTTAACGAGCACAAAAAAGGCTTCCTAGATAGAAGCCTTTTTCTTTGCAGCCTATTTGGAGAGATGCGCTCGATTACGCGCCTTCGTTATGAATCTCTAGGTTGGCGAGATCTTGCTGGATTTCTCGAACCGTTTTTGCATCGTCGCTACGCATCGATTCAAGAGAATCAAGATACTGCTGATCAATATCGCCCGTGACATATTCGCCGTTAAATACCGACGCTTCAAATTTTGCAATATCGCGGTTACCCATACCGACGGCATCCACTAAATCTTCCAGATTTTGGAAAATCAGAGCATCTGCGCCAATTCGCTGCGCAATTTCATCGGCATCTCGACCATGAGCAATCAACTCGTTAGCACTTGGCATATCAATGCCATAGACGTTAGGGAAACGGATCTCAGGCGCGGCTGACACCATGTACACCTTGTTTGAACCAGAATCACGAGCCATCTCAATAATTTGCTCTGACGTAGTTCCACGCACTATCGAGTCATCCACTAGCAACACGTTTTTGCCCTTAAATTCAGAACGAATCGCATTGAGTTTACGGCGCACCGACTTTTTACGCTGTTGCTGGCCCGGCATAATAAATGTGCGGCCAACGTAGCGGTTTTTGACAAAACCTTGGCGATATGGAATATCAATCGCTTGTGCAATTTGCAATGCGATATCGCACGAAGTCTCAGGAATGGGGATCACAACATCAATATCTAAGTCAGCAAATTCGTTCTTGATGCGCTCACCCAACTTTTTACCCATTTCTACGCGCGCGCTGTAAACCGAAATTTTGTCGATAAACGAATCTGGGCGGGCGAAGTAGACAAATTCAAAAATGCATGGGTTAAGTGTTGGATTATCGGCACATTGTTTAGTAAATAGCTGGCCATCAAAGGTCGCATACACCGCTTCCCCGGGGGCAAGGTCACGCACAAAATCAAAGCCGACAGCATCTAGCGCCACCGACTCCGAAGCGGCCATGTATTCGGTACGGCCATCGACTTCACGTTTACCTAAGCAGATAGGACGAATACCATGCGGGTCACGAAACGCGATCATCCCATGCCCAATGATCATCGCGACAACAGCATAAGCACCGCGAATGGTGCGATGTACATTGGCGACAGCACGAAACACATCTTCTGCGGTTACATTGCCTCTGACTGTATCAATTTCATGCGCCAAGACGTTAAGCAGCACTTCGGAATCTGAAGTGGTATTAATATGGCGACGATCTTTTTCAAACAACTTCTGGCGTACTTCGTTGGCATTGGTGAGGTTGCCGTTATGAGCAAGCGTGATACCGAACGGGGAGTTAACGTAGAAAGGTTGAGCTTCTGAGGCACTCGAACTACCCGCAGTAGGATAACGCACATGCCCAATACCCACCGTTCCTTGAAGACGCTGCATGTGTTTTGCTTCAAAGACATCTTTCACTAAACCGTTCGCCTTACGCAGACGGAAACGATTGCTTTCTATGGTACAAATACCAGCGGCATCTTGGCCACGATGCTGCAATACCGTTAACGCGTCATAAATTGACTGGTTTACCAGCGTTGTACCCACGATTCCAACAATACCACACATGTCCTGATCCTCGATTTGCGACAGTAACTGGCGCTAAATCGCGCCAGAGAGAAAACTTGATGTTGCTTGTAAGTGCTCAAAGAACGGCGCAATGATACGGCTAAATTCCGGTACCAATTGCGAGCTCTTCCACCACTCTGAATTTGGAAATGCGGTAAACGCATCCATAAAAAACAAGGCAGCTGAAACAATCAACACACCACGCAATGCTCCAAAAACAATGCCCAGTACCCGATCAGTTCCTGATAGGCCCGTTTTTTGTACCAATTGAGCAATCACATAGTTAATGATCGCTCCGACAATGAGTGTTGCAACAAACAGTGCTGCAATGGCCGCGCCATTACGAAACATGTCATCTTTGATATTTGAAAAATACACCGCAAGTTTTGCGTAGTATTGGCTGGCGACAAAAAATGCACCGAACCATATCACTAATGATAACGCTTCTTTAGCAAAGCCACGGACTAAACTGATCAATGCCGATAGGCCGATCACACTTAAAATGACAATATCTAACCAATTCATGAGTTCTACATCTTAAGTTGGCGCGCATTTTAACAGAAAAAAACGCGACGCAAACGTTTTCTTATGGGTTTAGTGGTTTAAATTTGAGCAATTGACCTTTTGCACCGGTAATTTTTTCCAGTTCTAAGAGTTGACGCTCAAGCTTGGTTTTGGAAACATCTGGGCCAATAATGATCCGAGTGAAACCATTTTCTTGCTTAGTATGGGCTTGATAACCCCGTTTTTGCAGATCTTTAACCACGGTTTTTGCGTTTTCGGCATTCTTTAATGCCATCAACTGGATGATCCAAGCACTATCTTGGTAATCATTTCTTTCCGCTGTTTCTTTCACTTTCACAGCGAGTGGCTTGCTCTGCGTTGCTGCGTCGCTCTGGTTAGTTTGTACGATCACTTCAACAGGCGAATCGGGCAACGCGACTTGATCTTCAACGGGGTCGAGAATTTCAAACTTCTCTACATCGCTGTCTAATTCAGGCTTAATTGGAATGCTGGCGATATCTTCTTTGTAGTGAGTCTTTTTGCCATCTAATACATCAGGCAGCACTATCACCCCTATCGCCACCAATATAATTGTTCCTACCAAGCGGCTCTGAAACTTACTTGCCATTTATACTCCTTTGTTCTGCCAGTGCTCTAATACTTCACCCACAGTATGAAACGACCCAACCACGATAATGACATCATTGCTATCGGCTTGTGTCATCGCGGCTTCAAAAGCGCTGACTGGGTTAGCAAAAGGTTTAACGCCAGGCTCAAGGTACTGACACAGTTCATTCGCTTGCGCGGCTCTAGGGCCACTTAATGAAGCAGGATACCAAAGGTTAGCGATTGATTTCAGTTGATGAAGCGTGGCCTTCACATCTTTATCATGCAGCATGCCAATCACCACATGGACCTTTTTGTGTGCGTAACGCTGTTTGAGCTGCGCCACCAAATATTCGGCCGAATGGGGATTATGTGCAACATCAAGAATGATTTCTGGGCTATCACTGATTTTTTGCATCCGCCCAGCAAGTGTTGCGTTGCTCAGCCCATTGACGATATTGACATCACTGACAGCTAAACCGGAGCAGCCGAGTGCCATTAATGCCGTAGCCGCATTAGGCAAAGGCAAGCGAGGGAGCGGTAAATCAGATAACTCAAATGGACCACTTCGCCAATTCCACGTTGTTTCAGAGGCCAGTTCATAGGAAAACTGAATACCGACTTGGTACATCTCCGCACCAATATCATCGGCATGCGCTGCAACCGTTGGTGGTGGCTTAGGCTGGCCGCAAATGGCGGGTTTACCTGCGCGATAAATCCCCGCTTTCTCATAACCGATGACATTGATGTCATCGCCGAGCCAATCCACGTGATCAATCGCCAAGCTGGTGATCACAGAAACATCGTGATCCACGATATTGGTCGCATCAAGTCGGCCACCTAGCCCAACTTCCAATAAAATGACATCCACCGCTTGCGTTTGAAATAAACGCAGCGCCGCCAATGTACCGAACTCAAATAGGCTTAAACTGATGTCACCCCGTTGCGCTTCAACGAAAGCGAAGGCTTGCGTATGCAGTGCATCGCTGAGCTCAAGCCCATTAATACGCACGCGTTCGTTATAACGGATAAGATGAGGTGAGCTATAAACGCCCACACGATAACCTGCATCCAATAAAATGGCTTCCATTAATGCACAGGTCGAGCCTTTACCATTCGTTCCAGCCACTGTGATTACGGTAGGTGCAGGTTTAATAAGATTCGCTTTTTGAGCCACAGCTTGAACGCGATCCAAGCCAAGGTCGATAGCGGAGGTGTGAAGATTCGCTAAATAATCAAGCCACATCGCAAGAGAGGATGTGGCTTGTGGGATAAGGTTTTGAGTCATCTAACGTTTATAACCATTAAGCAGTTAGTGTTAGTGCCTACTTTACCCTTTTTCGTGCGCTTCTGGTACAGCGTAATCAGGTTCAATCGGTGAATCGTCAACAGAAACAACCAATGGTGAGCTATGATTGGTCAATTTAGCGATCAATCCAGCTACGCGTTGGCGCATTTCACGGCGATCGACAATCATATCAATCGCGCCATGCTCAATTAGGAATTCGCTGCGTTGGAAACCTTCAGGTAAGTCTTCACGTACCGTTTGTTCGATGACTCGGCGACCTGCAAAACCAATCAGTGCTTTAGGTTCACCAATATTGATGTCGCCAAGCATCGCTAAGCTTGCTGATACACCACCCATGGTAGGGTCAGTCATGACCGAGATATAAGGTAATCCTTTGCTCGATAGACGTTCAAGCGCTGCACTGGTTTTTGCCATCTGCATCAATGACATCAACGCTTCTTGCATACGAGCGCCGCCACTGGCAGAAAAGCACACCAAACCACAGTTGTTCTCTATAGCGGCATCAACAGCTCGTACGAAACGCGCACCAACTACAGACCCCATTGAACCACCCATGAAAGAAAACTCAAAAGCACAAGCAACCAGAGGCATACCCAATAGTTCGCCCTGCATCACCACAAGAGCATCTTTCTCGCCACTGCTTTTTTGAGCGGCTGAAAGGCGTTCTTTATAACGTTTTGAGTCTTTAAACTTGAGTTTATCTTGCGGCTCTAACTCGTCACCAATCTCGATACGATTCTGTTCATCAAGAAAAGTCTCTAAGCGGCGACGTGCTTTCATGCGCATGTGATGATCACATTTAGGGCACACTTCCAAATTACGCTCAAGCTCAGCGTGATATAACACTTGCTCACAAGAAGTACATTTAGTCCAAACCCCTTCAGGGATGGATGCTTTACGCGAAGTTACGATATTGCTTTTTTCTAAAATCTTTTCAAGCCAACTCATGGAAGACCTTTACTCTTAACTCTCTCGCGTGATTGCGAAAGATACAAATTTGGGATTTATGCGTGAGGATTAAAACATATAAAATGCTTAGTGTAGACAAAAAACTGGTTGTACCTATTTTCTGGCTGTTATTTCGACACACACTGCGACTCTGCTTTGAACGCTTTACGCTCGATCAGCTCAAATGATCAGCTAAAAATAGTGGACCAAGCGATTCTTTGGGTAAAGAAAATTCTTCTGGATAATCAACAGCAACCAAATATAGTCCTTCGGCTTTGGCTGTTGCTCCTGCCAGTTTTCTATCTTTGGCTTCAAGCAGCCATTTTATCCATTCGGGAGGCTGCTCACCCCGGCCGACGACAATGAGGCTACCAGTGATATTTCTCACCATATGATGGACAAAGGCGTTGGCTTTAATGTCGATGACGACATAGTGGCCATGGCGAGTCACATTCAAATGCATGACGTTTCGCCAAGGACTATTAGATTGACAATGCACAGCGCGAAAAGAGGTGAAATCATTTTCGCCCAATAAAAGCTGCCCTGCTTGCTGCATTTTCTCAACGTCTAAATCGCCATGATAATGACTGACACCTGAAGATAATATGCCAGGGCGATAAGCATGATTATAAATGATGTAGCGATAACGGCGTGCTGTAGCCGAAAAGCGAGCGTGAAAATCGCTTGAAACCTCAGTTGCCCAACGAACAGCGATATCTTTTGGTAAATGAGCATTGACACCCATTGTCCAAGCGACCATTTTTCGGCAAGCCGTAGTATCAAAATGTATCACCTGCCCTGTGCCGTGAACCCCTGCATCGGTGCGCCCCGCACACAATACTTCAACCGGATGGTTCGCCACAACTGTGAGTGCTTTTTCTAATTCTTCTTGGACACTTTTAACGTCACGTTGTCGCTGCCAACCATAGTATTGAGAACCATTGTACTCAATACCTAAAGCGATTCTCATCATCTGATTCTCTTTGAAAATGGGTCGGGCAGTATAATCGCAATCAAAAAAAAATTCTAATCGGCAAGTCATCTACACCCCAACCACCGTCAATGTGAAGTTCAGATCATCGGCAAGTCAGAAAAGGCGATTCAATCACAACGAGGCCGTATATTCACGGCCTCGTTTGTTTTTAAGCTCGGCGATTAATGCTGTCAATCAAAGATTTCGCTTCTCGTCGAATATCATCACTACCATCAACAATGGCTTCCTCTAACAGTTTTATCGCCCCTTTATCATCGTTCATTTCGATGTAAATTTTGGCAAGATCCAGTTTACCCGCCGCCTCAGAGTTATTGTCTACATCGATATCACCAATGTCACCAATCACATCCGGAAATTCACTTAAACCAACATCTAACTTGAGTTCTTCATCTTCAGGGCTGATCCCCTCTTCACCCTCAACTTGAGCCATTAGTTCATCAATGGTCATGTACTGACTCTTTTGGGTTTCAAAATCATCAATCTCTTCTTGAATCTCCCAGTTTTCATCAAGAATTTGAGGCTCGTCGGTTTGAATATCATCACTCCAAACCGCTCGCTCTTCTTCAGGCACGTCATCTGGAATGGAAGCTTGTTGATCTGGCGTTAAATTAAAACCATTCCAATCTTCGCCACCAACCTCTAACATTGCATCAATATCCATACCCGCACTATCAATAGTGCGGGCATCGAGTGGGCGGTCAAACGTGAACGGCGCAGGGGATATGCTTTCTTCATCTAGCCAATCTTTTAAGGCTTTCTCATCAAACTCCTGCTTTGAAATACTCTGCAACTCGTTTGCGTCATCGTCTACTGAAAGCGGCTGTTGATCTGTTTCTAGTGCTGGTTCGTTAATTGAAGCAAGTGCATCTTCTTCACTGAATTCAGGCAAGGCGTGCTCATCAATCGCTTCAAAACTTTCTTGAGCAACAGGCTCTGACGCCGTTTCTTGAGGCTCGGCTATCGCATCCGCCAGCGCGTCTTCTTCTGTGTACTCTGGCAGCTCAAGATCCGTCAATTCGCTCTCGTCTTCCTTTTCTTCTTCTAGAGGCGGCTCGTTAATTGAAGCAAGTGCATCTTCTTCACTGAACTCAGGCAACGCCTCTTCATCAATTGCGGCAAAATTTTCTTGAGCAACAGGTTCTGACGCTGTTTCTTGAGGCTCGGCTATCGCATCCGCCAGCGCGTCTTCTTCTGTGTACTCTGGCAGCTTAAGATCCGTCAGTTCGCTCTCGTCTTCATTCTTTTCTTCCAGCGAAGGCTCGGTGAATGAGGCTAAGAGATCCTCCTCTTCGAACTCATCTATATCATTGTCTGGAAGTTTTAATTCCGTTAACTCATCCTGAGATAGATCAGCTTCCGCTTCAGTTGTACTGATAGACTTGGACTCACCCAGCTCCCAATCTTCATCTTGCGGTGTGCCGAACTCATTTGGTATCCCTTCCGGCTGAGTAATCGATTCTGTTTCTATCTTATTTTCTGACAATAGATTGTTTTCTGGAAATAGATTGTTTTCTGGTGGTGTTGGCTCAGCAAGTTCTGGGTAATTCGCGCCTTCAATTTCAGGATTGAAATCAAAGGAGTCGTCAACAAACTCTTCATTTATGTCGCCATCAACCACTCCCGTCTGCTCATCATCAAGTAGAGGATCTTTTTCGGGAGCAGCATTCAGTAGATCGTCAATGAAGATGTCACTGTTAAACTCGGAATCGTCTACGCTATTGTTTTGATTGTCTAACAACTCGCTATTTTGCTGTTCACTCTCTTCGATAGTCTGAGCATGCTGCTCGATTTCCAGCAACTCTTCAAATAATGCTGTGCCATCTTCTTCAATGGCACTATCCTTATCGTCAGTAGCTTCTTGATCTTGGTCCTCTTCAAGACCAAGTAATTCAGAACCATTGTCAGTAAATAGTTCGTCCAATAGCTCTGTACTATTATCACCCAGCTTGGTTTCAAGCTCGGATTCCGTATTTTCTTCACCCAATAACTCATACAGAGTTTGATCACCAGAGAAGTCAAGATCATCAACATCTTCTTCGCTCAAAGCTATGTCTTTATCGGGCTGCACAAGTTCTTCAAGTAAGTCGGTACTTTCCGATAAATCTGTCTCGATTTCTTCATCATCACCGAGCAACTCATCGAGCAACTCAACACTGTCGCCATCGATTGCTAGAATGTTTTCATCTTGCTCTTCTAGTAATTCATCCAGCAGCGCCGTATCGGAAGCTGGTTCAGGTGAAGTAAGGTCTGATTGTGCCTCAATCGTGGCAAACAGATCATCAAGCTCGCTGTCTGACGCAAGTTCTGCTTCTTTTAAATCGAAGTTACCGCCGGTTTTTGCTAGCTCGGGCTCTTCTGAATCCAAGTTGAAATCACCTTCGGACTCATCCAGTAATGAATCAAAGTCAAAACTATCGTCATTATCGTCATTGCTATTGGTGGCAAATAAATCGTCCAGTAGAGATTGATCTAAAGTATCGCTTTCGAGATCTTCAGCTTGTCCATCTCCAGCCAATAAGGCGTCAATGTCATCTTCAGAAATGGCATCATCGTTATCGGATAAATCAAATTCTGTTTCGCCGTCATCTTCATCTAATAACACTTCGTCTAAAGCTCGGGCCATCTCATCGAGACCGACGGCTTTTTCATCAGCAGCGATACTGATGCCGTTACTGCTAGCGGTCAAATCTTCTAAATCCGCAGCAAGATCACCATCATCACCGATACTTGCAAATGGGTCTTCGCCATCTTCACCTTCGAGGTTGAAGTCTAAATCTGTATCGTCTAAATCGGCAAAAATGTCAGATTCTTGCCCTGCATTGTCATCGATTTCATCATCCAATGATGTATCATCACCAAATAACTTCTCACTATCATCAGACTCACCAAACAAGTCATCATTCAGCATTAAATCATCGTCGATATCTTCAACGCTGCCAACAGCCATCGGCGTTATGGGCTCTTGATTGCCTTGAGTGACAGCTGGCTGCTCTGTTGGTTTGGATCGGCGACCAAGCAACATCACGACCAATAAACCAATTAACAAGCCAGGAATAAGGGCGAGAGCGGCGACCAACCAGGAGTTGGAAAGCAGTTGATCAAGTGCACTTGGTGCAAGCTTTTGCGCCTCTAGTGCTTTTCTACGTTCTTCATCAAGTAGCTTCTCAACTTCAGAGCGAATGCGGTTTTCGTCGCCGAGTTCTCCTTTGAGTGCATCAACTTCAGATTGAACATCTGCCAGCATCAAACGTAACTTATGATTTTTCTCTTCAAGCGCCAGTAATTCAGTATCAGATTTGGCAACTTGTGTGCCAATCTCTTTTAGCACAGGTTCACTCTTCGCCTTTTCAACAACTGGTTGAGCGGCAGTAGAGGCAATTGTTTTTTCAGGCAAAGTTGTAGAAGCCGCAGTAACAGGCGTTGTTGGCTGCGCCGTATTAGCATTCAATTTGGCTTGATGCGCGGCCATGATATTGACCGCTTCTTGCGTGGATGCACTATTTGCCTGTGCCAATGATGGAACACGTAAGTTGCTACCCGGGATCAAACTGTGAATATTTTGATTTTCGAACGCTTGAGGGTTTAACCGATAAATAGCCAGTAGGGTTTGCTGAACGGTAACGTTATTCGATGGGCGTAGTCGAGTAGCAATAGACCACAAAGTGTCACTGTCTAAAGTTGGTCCAAAAAACGTCGATGGTTGGCTATTAGCCGACTGAAGATTACGAGTTTGAGTGAGATTTTCTGAGAATTGAGGAGAAGACTGTATCTCACCATTCGGCCCAACCAGGCGAATGCTCTCGGCACTAACGATAGAAGTCTGAGTCACGGCAACCATTGCTATCGGCAACAGTAGACGCTGAAAAATTTGACGCATATAAGGCTCAGCTATGTGCTTGGAATAAATAAATACGATGATCTGTTTAATATATCGGATAACGGTAGCAAAACTATAGGACGCAAGGTAAAAAATGTGTCACGACTACGATAATCGCAGGAATCTCACACATTTTTTCCCGTTAAGTGAGCTTGCTCAGACAAAAACAGTATCATGATAAAAAGAAAGGCCAGCACTGGCTGACCTTTTTAAATAGTACTTAAGCTTACTCTGCGTCTATTTTTGCCCAAGTGTCACGTAGGCCAACAGTGCGGTTAAAGACTAATGCTTCTGGTTTAGAATCTTTCGAGTCCGCACAGAAATAACCCATGCGCTCAAACTGATAACCTTGCTCCGCGTGTGCCGACACCAAACTAGGCTCAACAAAACCATTAATTTTAACCAATGAATCTGGGTTAATTGTTTCGGCAAAGTTGTCAGCCGCCGCCGGGTTGGGAACGGTAAATAGGCGATCATACAAACGAATTTCAGCTGGCAAGGCTTTATCGGCGGATACCCAGTGAATAACACCTTTCACTTTGCGTCCATCTGCCGGGTTTTTACCCAGAGTATCCATATCGTAAGTGCAGAATATTGTCGTAATATTGCCTTGTGCATCTTTTTCAATGCGTTCTGCTTTTATTACGTAAGCGCCGCGTAAGCGAACTTCTTTGCCTAGCACTAAACGTTTGTATTTCTTGTTGCCTTCTTCACGGAAATCTTCACGTTCGATCCATAACTCACGCGTAAAGGGTACTTCGCGCTCACCCATTTCCGGTTTATTTGGGTGATTAGCAAGCGTCAATGTTTCCACTTTATCGGCATCAAAGTTTTCGATCACCACTTTTAGAGGGTCAAGAACCGCCATGGCGCGAGGCGCATGTTCGTTTAAGTCTTCACGGATGCAAGACTCTAACGAACTGAATTCGATCATATTTTCCTGTTTTGTCACCCCAATGCGTTTGCAAAACTCTCGAATCGATGCTGGTGTGAATCCACGGCGGCGTAGACCTGAAATCGTCGGCATACGTGGGTCATCCCAACCATCCACTAATTTTTCCGTAACCAGTTGGTTGAGTTTACGCTTAGACATCACTGTATATTCGAGGTTTAGGCGGCTAAACTCATACTGATGCGGTTGACAATCAATCGTGATATGTTCCAACACCCAATCGTACAAACGACGGTTATCTTGAAACTCTAGGGTACAAATTGAGTGCGTGATCCCTTCCAAGGCATCCGAGATGCAGTGAGTAAAATCGTACATTGGATAAATGCACCATTTGTTACCCGTTTGGTGATGCTCCGCGAAACGAACACGGTAAAGCACAGGATCGCGCATCACCATAAAGGATGACGCCATGTCAATCTTGGCACGTAAACACGCTTTGCCTTCTTCGAAACCACCCGCACGCATTTTCTCAAATAGCGCTAGGTTTTCTTCAACGCTGCGATCGCGGTACGGGCTTGGTTTACCAGCTTGAGTTAATGTGCCGCGATATTCACGGATCTCTTCAGGACTGAGCTCTTCAACATAAGCAAGACCTTTTTCGATCAGCTCAACCGCATATTGGTATAGTTTGTCAAAATAATCTGACGAGTAACAAACATCACCAGACCATTGGAAGCCGAGCCATTTCACGTCTGCTTTGATTGACTCAACGTACTCCATATCTTCTTTTTCAGGGTTTGTATCGTCAAAACGTAAATTACACTGTCCCTGATAGTCCTGAGCAATACCAAAGTTTAAGCAGATAGATTTAGCATGACCGATGTGCAGGTAGCCATTTGGTTCGGGTGGAAAACGAGTATGCACACTTGTGTGTTTGCCATCCGCTAAATCCTTATCAATGATTTGGCGAATAAAATTCGATGGACGAGCCTCAGCTTCACTCATCTATAGCACCTCAAAATTATTTAGTATCGTCAGAAGATTTTTCTGTATGTAACAGCAGCAATGCTTGCAGAAACAGAAAGTTTGTCGCTAATAATCCACAATTATCCGCTCTTACACAATAAAAAGTGGGTATTTCCTACGATTATTTCAAGACATTGCCTTTTGTCTGGTTAGACTAAGCAAAATTTCTGGCAAAGGGCATAAGAAATAGACAATAGACAAAAGATGACGGCCGTAAAACGCCTTCACAGTTGCGCTTATCCTATTAATGAGAAAAGCCTCTGCAACAAGCAGAGGCTTTAAAAATGACCTAATAACCAATTGTGATTAAGGAAGCTTTACGCTAGAAAGATCTTCATTCACGTTGATAGACTTCATCTCACCTGCAACGATTTCAGCTAGGGGACCTAGAATAACTTGCAGGTTGTTAGTGCCTAGTTTCACCACACCCATTGCACCCAATGCTTTTAATGTTTTCTCATCGATAACACTCATGTCATTAACAGATAAGCGTAAGCGAGTGATACAAGCATCGATGTTAGATAGGTTGCTATGGCCGCCTAAGGCTTTAAGGTACTGTTTAGCAAGCTCAGAAGACTCTTTCGCACCTGACACTTGGTTATCGCTATCATCATCTTCGCGGCCAGGTGTTTTAAGGCCAAATTTCAAAATGACCGTACGGAAAATCACATAGTACAGAGCAAAGAACACAATGCCTTGAACCACCAGCATGTACCAATTAACCGCCAGTGGGTTACGTGATGACAATACCATATCCACAAGGCCTGCAGAGAAACCGAAACCCGCAATCCATTGCATTGAAGCAGCAATAAATACTGATAGGCCAGTCAATGCCGCATGCAACACATATAGCGCAGGAGCAAGGAACATGAACGAGAATTCTAGAGGTTCAGTTACACCGGTAAAGAATGAAGCAAAACCAGCGGCAATCATGATAGAAGCAACTTTCTCTTTATTTTTCGCTGTCGATGTGTGGTAAATAGCCAATGCCGCACCAGGTAGGCCGAACATCATAATAGGGAAGAAGCCTGCTTGGTACATACCCGTTACGCCTGGGATGCCTGTACCTTCTGCAATAGATTTCGCACCACCTAAGAAGTTAGGAATATCGTTAATACCCGCAACGTCAAACCAGAATACTGAGTTCAGTGCGTGATGAAGACCAACAGGGATTAGCAAGCGGTTAAAGAACGCATAGATACCGGCACCCGCAGAACCTAGACCTTGAATCGATTCACCAAACGATACTAGACCGCCATAAACATGTGGCCATACATACATCAGAACGAAGGCAATAAAAATACCGGCAAATGAAGTCAAAATAGGGACTAAACGTTTACCAGAGAAGAAGGCTAATGCTTTATGCAGTTCTACAGTAGAGAAGCGATTGTAGATTTCAGCAGAAACAATACCCACTAAAATACCAACAAACTGGTTGTTGATTTTACCAAAAGCAGCAGGAACTACGCTTGGATCAATACCTTGGATCTGCGCAACGGCTCCTGGAGAAAGCAAAGTCGTCACGACTAAGAAACCAACAAAACCCGACAACGCAGCAGCACCGTCTTTATCTTTAGACATCCCGTAAGCCACACCAACAGCAAATAGCACAGACATGTTATCAATGATTGCAGCACCAGCTTTAATCAGGAATGCAGCTAAGGCACTGTTTGAACCCCACCCATTTGGGTCGATCCAATAACCAATACCCATTAGTATTGCGGCAGCTGGCAATGTGGCAACTGGTACCATCAACGCCTTGCCTACTTTTTGAAAGTATCCAAGAATATTCACCTTAAGTTCCCCCTATAGGATTTAGGATTTTTTGTATTTGGTTGAGCCACTTATTTTAGTCGCTCAATTTAGTCAAACTCAGTTTATGATATTAATTTTGCTCCGCAAATTAAAACCTTATCATTTGTGATCATAATCACCACAATCTGCCAAATACCAAGGTTTTTGCTAGCGAGATCATAAAACTTATTTTACAATTAAAAAAATGGAAATTAGGCGATAATATTTGCCTGTTTCATAGCCGAATAGCATGTAAGCTAAACAACCCCGACTGGCTTTTTTCGTATAAAATGCAAACTATAACCATCAAATAACCCAGTTAAAACGAGCACTTAATTTTAATGTCATCCAGCATTCGCTGTTTGCTAACAAGATAATTCGCGACCTAATTGAAGTAAGAAAAGAAAGCACTTGACTGACTCATTCCACCTTTTATTTCGTCGCCTAGCTAAATTCATAAGATATTGATAGATAAGGATTCTATAATTATGTACGCACTAACTAACTGTAAAATCTACACTGGCAGTGATGTGCTAGTTGACTATGCTGTGATTATCAACAACGAGTTGATTGAAGCGGTCTGTCCTATTGCGGATTTACCACAAGGTATAGCGACACAAGATTTAAATGGTGCAAACCTAAGCCCAGGCTTTATCGACCTGCAATTGAATGGTTGTGGCGGTGTGATGCTAAATGATGAAGTAACGGCGACTACGATGCAGATCATGCATAAAGCCAACCTAAAATCAGGATGCACAAGCTTTTTGCCAACGTTAATCACCTCTTCAGACGAAGACATGCGCAAAGCGATTTCTGCCGCACGTGAATATCACTCTCAATATAAAAACCAATCACTGGGTTTACACCTTGAAGGACCATATCTTAATGTGATGAAAAAGGGCATTCACAGTGTCGATTTCATCCGCCCTTCAGATGACAACATGATCACCACTATGTGTGAAAATAGCGATGTGATTGCTAAAGTGACATTGGCGCCAGAGCACAACAATCCAGAACACATTGAACGTTTGGTGAAAGCTGGCATTGTGGTATCGATTGGTCACACTAACGCAACTTATACTGAAGCACGTAAAAGCTTTGAATCAGGCATCACCTTTGCCACGCACTTATTTAATGCCATGACGCCGATGGTTGGACGTGAACCCGGTGTAGTCGGTGCAATTTATGACACCCCAGAGGTTTATGCTGGCGTTATTGCCGACGGCTTCCATGTTGATTATGCTAACATCAGAATTGCTCACAAAATCAAAGGTGAAAAGCTTGTATTAGTGACCGATGCCACAGCTCCTGCAGGTGCTAACATGGATTACTTTATTTTTGTTGGTAAGAAAGTATATTACCGTGATGGCAAGTGTGTTGATGAAAATGGCACACTAGGCGGCTCAGCACTCACTATGATTGAGGCAGTGCAAAACACTGTTGAGCACGTTGGTATCGCATTGGACGAAGCTCTACGGATGGCGACTCTATATCCGGCAAAAGCAATTGGTGTGGATCACAAACTAGGTCGAGTTAAAAAAGGCATGGTGGCGAACCTCACTGCATTTGATAGAGACTTCAATGTTCAGGCGACGGTTGTTAACGGACAATACGAGCACAATTGATAATGAATGGCGGACAAATAGGTAACGTAGATTTAGTCAAACAACTCAACAGCGCAGCAGTGTATCGATTGATCGACCTACAAGGTCCGATATCTCGAATTCAAGTTGCCGATGTGAGCCAACTTGCTCCAGCAAGTGTTACAAAAATAACCCGCCAACTTCTAGAACGCGGCCTCATTAAAGAGGTCGCACAACAAGCCTCTACTGGCGGACGCAGGGCTATCTCATTAACAACCGAAGTCGCCCCTTTTCACTCTGTTGCCGTACGTTTAGGTCGAGATTACATCCAGCTCAGTTTATATAATTTAGGTGGCAAAGAACTCGCGTCTGACTATCACGAGTTTCACTATTCTCACCAAACACAATTAATTGAGGGACTCCTTTTTTACCTCAATACTTTTATCAAACAACAGCAAGAGCGAATCGAACAATTCATTGCCATTGGTATTGCCCTACCCGGCTTAGTCAACCCAGAAACGGGTGTCGTAGAATACATGCCCAACATTGCTATTGATGCACTCGCTTTAGGTGACATCATTCGTGATAATTTTCATGTTGAATGTTTTGTCGGCAATGACGTGCGCGGTATGGCGCTTGCCGAACACTATTTCGGTGCCAGCAAAGATTGCCAAGACTCTATTCTGGTCAGCGTACACAGAGGAACTGGAGCTGGCATTATCGTCAATGGTCAAGTATTCCTAGGCTATAACCGTAACGTGGGTGAAATAGGTCATATCCAAATCGATCCACTCGGCGAACAGTGTCAATGTGGAAACTTCGGCTGTCTGGAAACGGTAGCCGCAAACCCGGCCATTATATCTCGCGTTAAAAAACTGATTGCTCAAGGCTATGAATCTAGCCTCTCGAATATCGAGAGCATTACCATCAATGATGTGTGTGAGCACGCCAATCTCGGTGATGAGCTCGCAAAACAGAGCTTAATTCGAGTGGGTAACCAACTAGGTAAAGCCATTGCAATGACAATCAACTTATTCAATCCACAAAAAGTAGTGATTGCAGGGCAAATTACATCAGCCCAAGAAATCATATTCCCAGCAATTCAGCGGAATGTTGAGAATCAATCCCTCAAAACTTTCCATTCCAATTTACCTATAGTCGCGTCGCAAATTGATAAACAACCAACTATCGGCGCATTTGCTATGATTAAACGAGCAATGTTAAATGGCGTCTTACTCCAAAAATTGCTTGGCGAATAAACTACCGAACGAATCACAATTGGAAGCTGTGTCGTCGTGATACGGCTTTTTTTACAACTCAAGCATTCTTTTTAAACCAAAGCACTACAAAGGAATCTATGGAACTTATCCTAATTTCAGCAGCTTTTTTCGCAGGATTTATTGCCTTGAAGTGCAACTTACCCCCATTGGTTGGATTTTTAGTTGCTGGGTTTGGCCTTAATGCTGCCGGCTACCACAGCAGCGACACCATTTTACTCCTAGCTGATTTAGGGGTGACCTTATTGCTGTTCACAATTGGACTTAAGCTGGAGATTAAAACCTTACTGGCTAGAGAGATTTGGGCTGGCGCCACAGTTCATAACCTCCTTTCTACAGGGATTTTCAGCATTGCTTTATTGATATTCAAATACTTAGGCGTTAGTAGTCTAGCCTCTATGTCAATTGAACAATTAGTTCTGCTTGGTTTTGCTTTGTCATTCTCCAGTACTGTTTTTGCGGTTAAATCACTGCAAGAGAAAGGAGAAATGAACGCGACATACGCTACTATCACCATCGGTATTCTTGTAATGCAAGATATCTTTGCTGTCATATTTTTAACTGTCTCGACTGGAAAACTTCCTCATTGGTACGCTGCCACTTTATTGATCCTGCCCTTTATGCGGCCACTATTTTACAAACTGCTCGACTGGGTTGGTCACGGTGAAATGCTTGTTCTATTTGGTATATTTTTTGCGTTAGTGGTCGGAGCAGGATCATTTGAATTGGTTGGGATGAAACCCGATCTTGGTGCTCTGATTTTAGGCATGCTGCTAGCAGGCCATCGCAAAGCATCTGAGTTGTCAAAATCACTCTTTAATCTAAAAGAGCTGTTTCTCGTCTGCTTTTTCCTCAACATTGGACTATCAGAACAACCCACAATGACTGGGTTTGCGCTCGCATTGTTGATCTTACTGCTGCTTCCAATCAAAGCAATTCTCTATTTCTGGGTACTCAACCGCTTTAAATTCCGAGTGAGGACTTCACTGTTGGCCACCTTGTCTTTATTCAATTTCAGTGAATTTGGGCTAATTGTGGGTGGTCTTGCTTTTAAAATGGGGTGGATGTCGGGTGACATATTAGTTGCGTTAGCCATTGCGGTATCCATTTCATTTGTGATCGCAGCACCAATAAGCCGTAAAGGCCATGAACTCTACCAACATTCACGGCAATGGTTGAAAGAACATGCCGCAGAAAAACTCAACACCAAAGATCAATTAATTAACCCGGGTCACGCTCAGGTACTTATATTAGGAATGGGCCGAATTGGTACAGGTGCATATGATGAATTGCACTCTCGTTATGGCAAAATAAGTTTAGGCATAGAAGTCCGGGAAGAGGTTGCTCATGATCATCGTTCACAAGGACGCAATGTTATTGCTGGTGATGCAACCGACCCTGATTTCTGGGAGCGCATTCTAGACACTGGTAATGTAAAACTCGTACTGCTTGCTATGCCGCATCATCAAGGTAACCAAATCGCGCTGTCTCAATTACAACACCGTAATTTTAAAGGACAAATCGCAGCCATCGCCGAATACCCAGACCAATTGGAATCGCTATTGGAAAGTGGTGTTGATGCGGCATTCAACATCTATAACGAAGCGGGTAGCGGTTTTGCCCGCCATGTATGTAAACAGCTCCAACCTAATTTTACTAAACCGTAATAATGTCTAGGTAAGCCATAGCAATTTTTAGATAAAACATTGTCATTTCTATGCCCAACTCAATACGGCCCCAGAGCTTAGTTGGGCATAATTTACCCATCAGCGCTCAAAAACAGAAAACAAATAGAAAAAATTCACATAAAATGCATTTTATTTAAATCAAATCCACCAGCATGCGTCTTATATGATATTAACAACACCATATGGTTGCTTTTTTTAACCAAAATGGCAAATTAGGCCCAACAGATTAAAAATCATCAAAAGGAAGTTGTATGTGTTCTATATTTGGCATTCTTGATATTAAAAGTGATGCAACAGCGTTACGCCCAATAGCGCTAGAGATGTCTAAAAAAATGCGTCACCGCGGCCCTGACTGGTCTGGCATCTATGCTTCAGAAAAAGCAATCTTGGCTCATGAGCGCCTTTCTATTGTCGGTTTAAACAGCGGCGCACAACCCCTTTATAGCCCAAATAAAAAGCACATATTAGCGGTCAATGGTGAGATTTATAACCACAAAGAAATTCGTGCTCGTTACCAAGGCAAATACGATTTTCAAACCGACTCTGACTGCGAAGTGATATTAGCGCTTTATGCAGACATGGGTGCCGCGCTGCTTGAAGAACTCAACGGTATCTTTGCCTTTGTGCTCTATGATGAAGAAAAAGATGAGTACCTTATCGGGCGTGATCACATTGGTATCATCCCTCTGTATCAAGGCCATGACGAACACGGTAACTACTATATCGCCTCCGAAATGAAAGCGTTGGTGAGCGTTTGTAAAACCATCAGTGAATTTCCTCCTGGTAGTTACTACAGCTCGAAAGAGGCTGGTCCGCAGCGCTACTATATTCGAGATTGGAATGAATACGCGGCAGTCCAAGGCAATAGCAGTAGTAAAGAAGATCTAAAACAAGCATTAGAAGCGGCCGTTAAGCGCCAACTGATGACAGACGTACCTTATGGTGTTTTGCTTTCTGGAGGATTGGACTCTTCAATTACGTCAGCCATTGCGAAACGTTACGCTGCCATGCGAATTGAAGATGATGAACAATCAGAAGCGTGGTGGCCACAGCTTCACTCTTTTGCGGTGGGTTTAGACGGTGCTCCAGACCTTAAAGCCGCCCGCGAAGTGGCTGAAAAAATTGGCACTGTACACCACGAAATGACTTATACCATCCAAGAGGGTTTAGATGCTATTCGTGATGTTATTTACCACATTGAAACGTATGACGTGACGACGATTCGAGCCTCTACTCCTATGTATTTGATGGGGCGAAAAATCAAAGCAATGGGTATCAAAATGGTCCTTTCTGGCGAAGGAGCGGATGAGATCTTCGGTGGTTACTTATACTTCCACAAAGCACCAAACGCGCAAGAATTCCACGAAGAAACTGTGCGTAAACTGCTGGCGTTGAACTTGTTTGACTGCGCTCGCGCTAATAAGTCTTTAGCAGCTTGGGGAGTGGAAGGACGCGTTCCTTTCCTAGACAAGGAGTTTATTGATGTGGCGATGAGGCTTAACCCTGCTGACAAAATGTGTGGTAATGGAAAAATGGAAAAACACATTCTACGTGAGTGCTTTGAAGATTATCTTCCAGCCTCGATTGCTTGGCGTCAAAAAGAGCAATTTTCCGATGGTGTGGGCTATAGCTGGATTGACACCCTAAAGAGTGTTGCTGAAGAAAAAATTACCGATCAGCAGATGGAAACAGCAAAATACCGCTTCCCATATAATACTCCAGCGACAAAAGAAGGGTATGTTTACCGCGAGATCTTTGAAGAGCTGTTCCCGTTAGAGTCGGCTGCGCAATGCGTTCCTGGAGGTCCTTCTGTGGCTTGTTCTTCCGCCAAAGCAATTGAGTGGGATGAATCCTTTAAAAATTGTATTGACCCATCAGGCCGAGCTGTCAAAGCGGTACACAATGAAGCGTACTGATCCAATCCTTGAGTGATACATAACATAAAAGGCGCTGAATGCGCCTTTTATGTGTCTAAATAGCTTACTGTAGAGAGCCAATCACGAATCCAATTCTAAATGCTTATTATCAATGCTCATCGGTATCACTTGGCTGATCATTTTAACCAACATAATCGAACGCATCTCGCCATCGGGTTCTTGATAAATGGCATCAATTCCTGAAAATTGCCCACTTTTAAGCCTAACCACCTGTCCTTTTTCAGGAATATTGAGCGATGTCATCGGTTTTTTCATTTGGTCGAGTGACTTTAACTCGCCGATCAAATCACCGTCTAACTCCTTAGGATGCGGACCAAATCGAATGAAATCGACTACACCACGAGTAGAGCGAACACTAGTAAAAGTTGGGCCAATTTCAAAATCAAAGTAAATGAACATATAGGAGGGAAAAAGTGGCTCTTTGACAACTTGCCGCTTACCCCGAAGAATTCTCTCTAACTCAATTTCTGGGTAGAAACATTCGACACCTTGATTTTCAAGGTGTGCTTTAGCACGCCTCTGATCGCCACGTTTACAATACAACAAATACCAACGTTTCATTTTATTCCTAGCTACTGCTTTTCTTTTTCTTGAATCCTAACATCATCCATCTTCTCAATAAACGGCTAATAAACCAAACACAACAATAAACACTTTATGTCCGAGTAAGGAAAATTCAACAAATCAGTAATGAAAGATAAGTTTTCATGAGGCAACAAAACTTTACTGATAGACAAAACCACTATTAAAAAACAATAAGTTAATCAACACCACCAGAATGAAACACTGATTTTACTCATTGCGATACGCTAAAAGCCAATGTATATCTAAAGCACAATTTTTCTCATCTCAAATACTAATAATTCTTATGACAAACCAACATCAATACTTTGGGCACCCAAGGGGCCTATTTTTACTTTTTGGCACAGAGCTATGGGAACGTTTTTCGTATTATGCGATGCGCGCCATTTTGGTACTTTACATAACAGACGCGACTATAAATGGGGGGCTAGGTTGGTCAACCAAAGATGCTCTCGATCTTTACGGTACTTATACTGGGCTAGTCTATATAACACCTCTTATTGGCGGCTATCTTGCCGACAACTATCTTGGGCAACGTCGTTCAATTCTGATTGGTGGTGCGTTAATGGCTATTGGCCAATTTACTCTTGCACTACCTGCTGATGCATTGGGGATCGGTTCCCTACACACTTTCTATTTAGGCCTTGCATTGCTTATCTGCGGTAACGGTCTATTTAAGCCCAATATCTCAACAATGGTTGGTGACCTATATAATGAAGGTGATAACCGTCGTGATGGCGCGTTCACCATCTTCTACATGGGGATCAATTTAGGTGCGCTACTTGCTGGTGTGATCTCTGGTTCTGTTACTAACTCATTTGGTTGGAAAGCAGGTTTTGTGGCGGCTGGTATTGGTATGCTGATCAGCCTTGTGATGCAAATGGCAATGGCTCAATCATGGCTTGGTGATATTGGCCGTGAACCAGCAGCGAAGCGTGATCTAAAGCTGAAAAAATCAGCAAATAAAGAACCACTAACAAAAGCAGAAGTAGATCGTATCAAAGTTATCCTTGTGATGAGTTTATTTACCATCGTTTTCTGGGCGGGTTTCGAACAAGCGGGTGGTTTAATGAACATTTACACGCAGCAATACACTGATCGTATGATCGGTGGTTTTGAGGTACCTGCGGCTTGGTTCCAATCGTTAAATCCATTTTTCATTATTACTCTTGCCCCTGTATTAGCCGTATTATGGGTAAAATTAGGTAAGCGTGAACCAAACTCGCCAATGAAGTTTGCATTAGCGATGTTCTTCTTAGCCCTAGGCTTCCTATGGTATGCGCCCCATGATCCCAC